>JAZQRF010000001.1:0-20285 GCA_045629485.1 Pelobium sp.
CTGCCTCTAACTGGTCTAAATAATCCATAATTTATTCTAGATATGAGTAATGAGATAGAGAATTATCCACTCTTTACTTCCATTTATTTTATTCTTTTTAATTTTTATCGCTAACGCTGATTATTAAGGTTTAAAAACTTCTTCATGTGGAGTTAAATCATGCAACCCGCATTCTTTTTTACTCTGATCTTCCCACCACCAACGTCCGGCTCTAAAATCTTCGCCAGGAGCAACCGCTCTTGTGCATGGCGCACAGCCAATACTAGGGAAGCCTTTATCATGCAGCGGATTATAAGGAATATTATTATCTGCAACGTATTTTTTTACATCGTCTAAAGACCAATTAAAAATAGGATGCACTTTAACCATTTGGTGTGCCTCATCCCACTCTACCCAATCCATATCTTCGCGATTGGCAGATTGATCTGCCCTTATACCTGTAATCCAGATTTTATTCCCTTTTAAAGCCCTGTTTAATGGCTCTACTTTTCGAATGCCACAGCAGGATTTTCTATTTTCTACACTTTCATAAAAACTATTTGGACCTTTAGCACTTACAAACTCCTGAAGCAACTGTGCATCCGGAAAATAAGTATGAATAGGCTTATTGTACGTTTCCAAAGTGCGGTTCCATACATAATAAGTTTCAGGAAATAAGCGACCTGTTTCCAAAGTAAAAACTTTAATTGGAAGGTCTTGGGTAAAAATCATATGAGAAATCACCTGATCTTCCCAACCGAAACTGGTAGAAAAAACAATCTCGCCATCGAAGCTTTTCGCCATCAGCGCAAGTACCTCCCCGGGACTAAACCCTTTAATAATTTCTTTTATTTCTTCTGCTTTATTCATTTCAAACTGCAAAAATACAATTCTTAAATTTGAATTGACATCTAAATCAACTCAACAAGTTTATTATAAAACCAATAACGTTTTTCGAGCTCGCAATTAATACAATAATACCTACTGCAACCATAATGGCTTTCGCCGATATTTTATTGGAAACTCTTGCTGCTATTGGAGAGGCTATTGCACTTCCTAAAACCAAACCCGATACCACATACCAATGCATATCGTTTAACATAGTCACGAAAGTTAAAGAACTCATCAAGGCAATAAAAAACCTGCTTAATTTTACTGTTCCTAAAGAATACCGGGCATTTCTGCCACCTGCTATTAAAGAGGAAAGTACAATTGTTCCCCAGCCACCGCCGCCAACTGCATCTACAAATCCTCCGGTAAAGCCCAAAGGTGTAATTTTCTTTATTTTGTTTTTCTCTATCTTCTTTTCCTTCTGTCTTTTATTTGCCAGAAACGCTTTTCTAAGAATAATAATACCTAATGTAAAAGTATATAAAGAAATTAATGGCTTTGTATAGTGACTGTAATGTTCTAAAGAAGACAATAAATATGCTCCTATAACAGCGCCAATAATTCCAGGGATCACCAATAATTTAAAAAGTTTTTTATTGATGTTACCCATTTTAAAATGCATCCAGCCTGCAATGCCATTACTCAGAATTTCAGAGATATGCACCGCTGTACTTGCAGAAGCTGGTGGTATTCCCATAGATAATGAAAAAGTAGTGGAAGTTACCCCGTAAGACATTCCTATAGCTCCATCAACCATCGCAAAAATAAATCCTGCCAGCAAAAAGGTATAAAACTTTGGATTTATCTCTTGAACATAATTCCTGAAAGCCGGATCCTGTTCCCATAAAGTAAAGAAAATAATGGCTGCAAAAACAACTACAGTACTCCATATAATCCAGCTTAATGCTTTCGCAGAAATTCTTGGTACAGGCTCTTTCTTTACTATCTCTTTATCTACTAAACCGGCGGTAACTTCGTTTAACTTTTTAACCTTGTAAGCAAAATCACCTTTTAAAGTATTTCTTAATTTATTAATACTTTCTAAAGTATCATCAATCTCTTCTGGTAAACTATCATTTAAAACCTCTTTAATTCGCTTCGCTACCGTTGGCGATTTTCCGTTAGTAGAAATTGCAATCTTAAGATTTCCTTTTTTTACAATTGAACCCAAATAAAAATCACAGAGTTCGGGTGTATCAGCCACATTAACTAAAATGCCGTTCATCTTACACAATTGTTGAATTTGCTGATGCAATTCAAAATTATCTGTTGCCAAAACCACCAATTCCTTCCCCTCCAAATCCTGGGCTTCAAATTTTCTCTGAATGGTTTTAACCTGAGGAAAACCTGCAAGTAACTGATGTACTTCTTCTAAGAAACGATCTGCAACAACAGTAATATTTGCATCCGGACTATTGGAAAGCATGGCCTGTAATTTTTCTAAACCTACATTTCCGCCACCTACCAAAAGGGTATGGAAATTTTGAAGTTTTAAGAAAACAGGAAAAAGCTGGTTACCAGCTTTCTCTTCTAATGCATCTCCAGATTCCGAACTGTTCATTTAATTATCAAATGATCAACTAAGCATTTTCAACCCGTGATAACTCTGGCTGAGCTCTGTAAACTTTTACTTTTTCTAAAAAGTCATTCGCCTGCGCAAGATATTCTTCTGCAAAACGCTCAGAAGGTTCATTCTTATTTATCTGCAATACCAATTCTTCAAATGGAACAGATGTAAATTGCGTTTCGAATCTTGCTGCAAACTCTTTAATAATACCCACATGTGTACTGCTGTTTACACCAAGGTCTAATAGTAAAGCTTTGGCTCCGCTCACAAATACCGCATAAGAATAGTAAATCGCATCTGACCATGATTTCTTTTGAAACGCCTCAACAGACCAACCAAACTTCTCTTCAGCTTCGAAAATCAGAGTAGCAACCAGGTCGATCACTACACCAGCACATTCTCCAACACCAATTTCAGTTTTAAAAGTTTCCTCATGTCCCCAATCCACAAAATCGCTATCGGTAAACAAAGCGCTATCTGCCAGAGGTTTTAACAACTGATAAAAATAGTCTTTTCCTTTTTCATCATAATAGCTATGAAAAGTCTGACTTTCGCTTGCATTTGCATGATAATCGTCCAGAACGTTTCTCAACACCTGAGGTGCTCTCTTAGAAGGAACTTTAAGCACTTTATCCGCTGCTCTTCCAATACCATCTCCAACTGTTCCACCACCTAGTAAAACCTGCACTGCTGGTAAAACTTTTCCGCTGGCTTTTAAAGAACTTCCGTGGAAACCAATATGCGCAAGACCATGCTGGCCACAGCTATTCATGCAGCCACTTATTTTGATTTTGATATCTTTATTGTAGATCAAATCAGGATATTCTTCGTAAATAACCGACTCTAAAATTCTACTCAGCTCGGTACTGTTTGAAATCCCCAAATTACAAGTATCGGTACCAGGGCAAGTGGTAACGTCAGACACGCTATCAAAACCTAACTCAATAAGATTTAAAGATTTTAATGCATTATAAACTGCACCGAGATTTTCTTTTGGAATATATTTTAGTAGTAATCCCTGGTTAATTGTTATTCTTATCTCATCAGCAATTAATCCTTTAACGGCATCAACAAATTGTCTGGCCTGGCTGGTAGGCATATCGCCGGTTTTCACTTTAATATATGCACCGTAAAAACCTTTTTGTTTTTGTTCAAAAGTATTGGTATCTAACCATTTTTGGTATTCCAGCTGATCTTGTATCATCACCTCACCGTTAACTATGGTGGGGGTTGTCGGAGCAGGAACTGTATCTCTGTTAATTTTAAAAGTTTTAACTTTAATGGCTGTACGCTCTTCGGCTACTAATCTAAGCACTTCTTCAATGCCTAGCTTATTCACTAAAAACTTCATACGAGCTTTGTTACGGTTATTCCTCTCACCATATCTATCGAAAACGCGTAATACAGCCTCCCCAAAAGGAATAATCTGATCTTCGGGCATGAAGTCATCTACTACATGAGCCAAAGAAGGCTGAGCACCTAATCCACCGCCCATCATTACTTTAAATCCTCTTACTTCTTCTCCATCAACAGTTTTCACTTTCGGAATAAATCCTAGATCATGGATATATGAAAAAGCGGTATCCTCGCTACTGGAAGAAAAAGCAAACTTTATCTTTCTTCCCATATCCTGGCAAATAGGATTCCTAAGGAAATATTCAAAATATGCCTGGGCGTATGGAGAAACATCAAAAGGTTCTTTTGGATCTATCCCAGCTGTTGGCGAAGCAGTTACGTTTCTTACTGTGTTTCCGCAAGCTTCACGCAAAGTAATATCGTCTTCAGCCAATTTCGCCCATAATTCTGGCGTACGATCTAAACTCACATAGTGGATCTGGATATCAGAACGGGTGGTGAAGTGAAGGTTCTTTGATGCATATTCATCAGAGATATCTGCAATTTTCAATAATTGTTTAAAAGTGATCTTCCCAAAAGGCAATTTAATACGTACCATTTGTACGCCTGGTTGTCTCTGGCCATAAACACCTCTGGCTAATCGTAAGCTCCTAAACTTTTCGTCGTGGATTTTTCCTTCGCGAAAAGCTCTGATTTTATATTCAAGATCTATGATCTCTTTCTCTACTAACGGATTCTCAAGTTCTGTTCTAAAACTTTGCATATTTTTTAAATAAAAAAACCTCTCTGAAAAAACACAGAAGAGGTTTACAATTAACACACTAGAAAATAATTTTGAAGTGCCACCTCTCCCTTTCCACCTTTATAAAACCGGGAAATCCCCTGTTCCTTTATATTTTATCCAAGCTTTCGTTTTCAAGTTTCAAATATATATAAAGTATACCGAATTAGTAGTCTTTATTTTTATTTTACTAATTGTTGACTTAAAAGAAAGATAATTAGCTATTTAAAGATAGAGTTTTTTCCTTATTGATGAGGTCTGCAATGCTGGTTTCCAATAAGATTTTAAGTGTTGCATCTCTTACATCTCTAAAGGTATCGCGTATGCCGCAAGTATTTTCATCCTTGCATTCTTCGCACCTCTGATAGAAGTTTAGGCTTACACAGGGCAATTGGGCAATTGGGCCTCCGGTAATTCGCATTACCTGTACCAAGTTTATTTCACTGGGATCCTTAAGCAAAGAATATCCGCCGCCAGCTCCTTTTTTACTGTACAAAAAACCAGCATTACGCAATTCCAGAAGAATCTGCTCCAGAAATTTCTTGGGTATTTTCTCGTTTTCTGCAATAAAGGAAATATTCACAGGTTCTTTCTGATACCTTTCCCCTAAAGAAATGAGCGCCCTTATTGCGTATTTGGTTTTTTTAGACAGCATTAATTGATCTCTACAGAATAAGTAATATCAACACCGCCGGCTGCAAGCATATCATGTACAGAACAGTATTTTTTCACAGCCAGTTCGGCTGCTTTTTCTACTTTTTGAAGATCAAGGGCACCCTTAAATTTAAATGTCATGTGAATTGAAGTAAAAACAGAAGGAATTGCATCTCTCCTTTTTGCTTCCACCTCAACTTTTAAATCTTCAACAGGCTGCCTTTGTTTCTTTAAGATAGAAACTAAATCTAACGAACTGCAAGAACCTAAAGCCATTAGCACCATTTCCATGGGTCTTACCCCAAGGCCTTCCCCGCCAATTTCCGGAGAACCATCTATATGTACTTTTATATCTGTTGCACTACCTTTTGCTTCAAAATGCACTGCCTGGTTTAAGCGCTGTAATTCTACTTTCATTTTTAAATTGATTTAGACAGAGCATTGCTCAAATCATTTTTTAAATCTTCTATATTCTCCAAACCTACGGAAATTCTTATAGAGCCCGGATAAATCCCTATTTGTGCTCTTTCTGCTTCGGTAAGCTTAGAATGAGTTGTGGATGCCGGATGTGTTGCAATAGTTCTTGAATCTCCTAAATTAGACGATATCAAAATCATCTCTAAAGAATCTAAAAACCTCTTAGCCCTATCAAAACCGCCTTTAATTACAAATGTAACTATTCCACCGCCTTGTTTCATTTGCCTTTTAGCCAACTCATATTGTGGATGCGATGGCAGGTGTGGATATCGTACAACCTCTACCTCTTCGCTTGTTTCCAGCAATTCGGCCACCTGGAAAGCATTACTACAATGCCTGTCCATACGCACCGGCAATGTTTCTAAACTTTTAGAGAATAACCAGGCGTTAAAAGCAGACATGGCCGGACCTGTATGTCTTATAAAAAACATCATCTCTTTAATCAGATCTGCCCTTCCTACTACCACACCGCCTAATGCCCTGCCCTGTCCGTCCATATACTTTGTGGCAGAATGACTCACAAGATCAACCCCATAACTGATGGGTTTTTGCAAATATGGTGTCGCAAAACAATTATCAACATTAATTATAATCTGGGGATGCTTCTCTTTTATTTTACACAACCACTCTAAATCTACCAGTTCTAAACCCGGATTGGAGGGAGTTTCTAAAAAAATCATTTTTGTATTTTCCTGAATCGCAGCTTCTAAACCCTCAGGATTTGCCGCATCAACATACGTGGAGGTAATTCCCCATTTTGGAAGAAGAGTAGTTAGCAGTTGATGAGTGGATCCAAAAACAGAGCGGAATGCAACAACATGGTCGCCACTTTTTAATAGCCCGGCAAAAGAAGCAAAAACAGCGGCCATACCTGATGAAAATGCTAAACCCGCGTCTCCACCTTCCAGTTCACAAACCTTATCTATAAATTCTGAAGTGTTTGGATTAGAGTAACGGGAATAAATATTTCCTTCTTGTTCATCTGCAAAAACTGCCCTTCCCTGCTCTGCATCATCAAATATAAAACTTGATGTAAGGTAAAGAGGCACAGAATGTTCTCTGTTTTGAGATCTCTTAGCTTGCGTTCTTATTAATTTTGATTCTTCTTTCATTTGTATCCATCGTTAATTATTTAGCTATCAGCCCACTTAAGGGCCCTGAAAACTAAAAATTAATCTTTAAAATTATTTCTTAAATCTTTCTTTTAAATACTCGCCTGTGTAAGAGTTTTCTTTCTTTATCAATTCTTCAGGAGTACCTTCAAAAACAAGTTCGCCTCCCCTATCCCCACCTTCGGGCCCAATATCTATCACGTAATCTGCACATTTGATTACATCCATATTATGCTCTATCACGATAATGGTATTCCCCTGCTCTATCAAAGCCTCAAAAGATTTTAAAAGCTTTTTAATATCATGGAAATGCAAACCTGTAGTTGGTTCATCAAAAATGAATAAATTTTTATGACTATTGTTACCTTTTATTAGAAAAGAAGCTAATTTAATTCTTTGTGCTTCCCCTCCTGATAGCGTATTACTGGATTGTCCTAAATGCACATATCCTAAACCAACATCTACCAAAGGTTTAATTTTATTAATGATTTTAGGTTCTGATTCAAAAAACGCTACGGCCTCGTCTATCGTAAGATCCAGCACTTCTGATACAGACTTATCTTTATAAGTTACATCCAGCACATGCTGTTTAAACCTTTTGCCATCGCAAGCTTCACATGGCAAATAAATATCTGCCATAAACTGCATTTCTATTTTCACCTCGCCTTCGCCCTGACAAACGTCACAACGACCGCCTTCTACATTGAATGAGAATGCCGCCGGTTTTAATCCTGCAGCTTTCGCTGATGCCTGTGAAGCATATAAAGCCCTGATCTCGTCCCACGCTTTCACATAGGTAACCGGGTTAGAGCGAGAAGATCTGCCTATAGGGTTTTGATCTACCATTTCGACCTGTGTTAACAAATCAAATGCACCTTCTATCCCATCATAAGCGCCTGTTTGCTCGCCAGAATAATTACCCAACACTTTTTGCAAAGCAGGAAACAACACCCTTTTCACTAATGAAGTTTTTCCCGAGCCCGAAACCCCGGTTATCGCAGTTAAAACGTTTAAAGGAAATTTTACATCAATGTTTTTAAGGTTATTTTCGCGAGCACCTTTTATGGTAATAAAATCTGTAGGCTTTCTTCTATTTTGAGGAATAGCAATACTGGTTTCTCCGCTTAAATATTTTCCTGTAAGGCTAAATTTATCTTTAAGAATTTCCTGGTAAGTACCTTCAAAAATCAGGTTGCCACCATGGGTACCAGCTTCGGGGCCAATATCAATAATATGATCGGCAGCTTGCATAATTTCTTCTTCGTGTTCTACAACAAGCACCGTATTACCAACATCTCTCAAAGATTTTAAAACGCCTATTAAACGATTCGTGTCTCTTGGATGTAAACCTATACTTGGCTCATCTAATACATACACCGACCCTACCAATGAACTCCCCAATGAGGTAGCCAGGTTGATCCTTTGAGATTCTCCGCCTGATAGCGTATTAGATAAACGGTTTAAAGTAAGGTATCCCAAGCCTACTTCGTTTAAGAAAACGATACGGTTTTTTATTTCGAGCAATAATCTTTTCGAAATTTTCTGTTGCTGATCGTCTAATTCTATGGTATTAAAAAAGTCAAGCAGCTTTTCTAGTGGCATCAAAACGATGTCGGTAATTGAAAGACCATTAATCTTCACATAAGTCGCATCTTTTCGTAATCTTGACCCATGGCAATCCGGGCAGTTGGTTTTTCCGCGGTAGCGTGAAAGCATTACCCGGTATTGTATTTTATAGGTTTGCTCTTCCAAATATTTAAAGAACTCATCAAGTCCTCCAAAGTATTTATTGCCTTTCCACAACAGATCTTTCTCCTGTTTGGTTAACTGGCTAACCGGACGATGAACAGGAAAATCAAATTTCGACGAATTTTTTATCAACTTATCTAACCATTCCCGCATCTTCTCGCCTCTCCATGGTGCAATAGCACCATCATAAACTGATTTCGATTTATCCGGAATCACCAAATCTTCATCAATACCAATAACTTTCCCGTATCCTTCGCATTTTGGGCAAGCACCATAGGGATTGTTGAAACTAAAAAAGTTGGGGCTTGGTTCCTCAAACCTAATCCCATCTAATTCAAACCTGTCAGAAAAAGACTTTCTGGTTTCGGCATAATCTACATAACAGTCGCCCCGGCCTTCGAAAAAAGCGGTTTGTGCCGAATCGGCCATGCGGCTTAAAGTTTCTTCTTCATTATTGGTAACAATTCTATCTATTAAAATCAGGAGAGAATTATCGTCTTTTAGGTTATCGTTCTTGATAGCCTCATCTTCCAGAACCTCCTCTACTTTTCTGATTTCATTATTCCATACTATTCTCGAAAACCCCTTTTGTAATAAAACAGCCAGTTCTTCTTTCAAAGTCCTATCGTTATGAGGATGCAAAGGACAAAGTATGGTTACGGTAGATTCTTCTGGTAAAGAGGAAATATAATTTACCACATCTGTAACACTATCTTTTTTTACTATCCCGCCCGAAACAGGTGAAATAGTTTTGCCAATACGGCTGAAAAGCAATTTAAGATAATCATATATTTCTGTAGAGGTACCAACTGTAGACCGTGGGTTTGAAGTGATAACCTTTTGCTCTATTGCAATTGCAGGTGCAATCCCCTTAATATAATCCACATCAGGTTTATTCATTCTCCCCATAAACTGGCGGGCATAAGAAGATAAACTTTCTACATAACGACGCTGACCCTCGGCATATAAAGTATCAAAAGCTAAAGATGATTTCCCGGAACCCGACATTCCGGTAATGACAACTAATTTATTTTTTGGAATGGCAACATCCAGATTTTTTAAATTATGAACCCTGGCACCTTTTATTACAATGTTTTTAGACGAATCTATATCTTCTATCATTCTATTTTCTTCCCTCTGATTAAACCTTTTATTAAGATTTATATCTTACAAAAATAACGCTTATTAATTTGTTTTTTTAGATTTGCTGTTTTTTGACTTACATTTAATATTTAAATTTATAATCAGAGATAATTATAATTTCAAAAACATAAAATTGATTAATTGAAGCAGAAAGATTTATTATTTCGTAAATTAAGAACGGTACAATTATTATAGTACGATAACAATAATTAACATTTTATAATTTTGTTTTTAATAAAATTATTATTTCATTTGGTACATTAATATTTCTACACATAAAAGGAAACGCTTATAGAATATAATCCTACTCAAAATAACAACCGGAATAGAATAAAGGAAGAATTAAAGTAAGGAGATATTATGAGCTATCAAATAAAAACTGACCAGGAACTGGTGCATCTTTATCTTAATGGTAAAGAAGTTGCTCTAACGGAACTAATCACCAGACATAAATCAAAAATTTATACATCAATTTATTTATTAGTAAAAGACGAATATTTAGCAGAAGATATTTTTCAGGATACTTTTATAAAAGTTATTAAAACTTTAAAAGCTGGCAGGTATAACGAAGAAGGTAAATTTTTACCATGGGTTTTAAGAATTGGGCATAACTTAGTGATTGACCATTTTAGAAAACAAAAAAGATCTCCGATTATTACCAACACAGAAGGCTTTGATATTTTTGATGTATTAGGGATTTATGATGAGAGCGTGGAAGACAAAATCGTGAAAGAACAAACCTATAATGATCTTAAAACATTGATTCATTTGCTGCCATCTGAGCAAAAAGAAGTGTTGATTATGAGGCATTATGGCGATTTATCTTTCAAAGAGATTGCTGATTTAACAGATGTAAGTATTAATACTGCCTTGGGCCGTATGAGATACGCTTTAAATAATCTTCGTAAGATGATTACTGAAAAAGAACTTACACTAAAAAATTAATATTTTTTTTGAGTTGACGTAATAATCTTTCTCTTATTGTCGTTTCATATTCATATTAAAACTTAAAAATATGATTGAAACTTTTACAATAAATCAGGACTCATTTTTTGATGAGGAAAACCAGGAGGAAGCTGTTATGACAATGTTAAACCAGAGAGAATTAGATTTTTACGAAAGTATTAAACCAGTTTTAAATACACTTGTTAAAAATCCTTCGGATGAAACAGTAAATAAAATTTTAGCTTTTTCGAAATCTCATTAAAACAAAGCAGCCCCGGTAAGATATCGGGGCTGTTTTTTTAATATCATATCCTAGGCTGGCTATACTTTTTGCTTGTTCCTATAATTTTTATACAATTTAACAGCACTCATGATAATCGCTGCAAAAAGAACCAGCCCTATTAGTCCGTAGATCCAGTCTATCGCATTTTTCAATATCACTGTAAACACAATAGCCACCAGGAATATGGTTGCTAACTCGTTCCATAAACGTAATTGTGTACTAGACATCATGTAATGATTACGTTTTAGTTGTTTAATTATTCTTTGACAAATAAAATGGTAAATAAGTAAACCCACTACAAAGAAAATCTTCACCCACATCCAATCTGTTCGCAGTAACCCTGGATTTAAGCATAGCATACTAACTCCCGCCAGAACAGATAAAATCATTGCCGGAGTAGTAATAATATTCCAAAGCTTAGATTCCATTACCTCAAATTGCTTTTGGAGTATTTGCTTCTCTATATCTGGCTTTAAGTTAGCTTCTGTATGATAAATAAACAGTCTGACGATGTAGAACAGACCAGCCATCCAGCTAACAACAAAAATGATATGAACGGCTAAAAAGTATCTGTACATTTTTTTGATTTGTAATAGTCAATACTAGTATTCCATATCTAAGGAACTACAGCCTAACCAACTATAAACTGACAACTAATCTAGTATCTAAACTCTTTTACCACTTCAATGGCATACTTCACATTATCGAAAGGGATATCTGGCATAATACCATGGCCTAAATTAAAAATAAAGCCTTTTTCGCCACGCATTCTTTCAAAAATTCTGTGAATTTTATCTTTAATAACAGCTTTATCTGCATAAAGTACAAAAGGATCCAGATTTCCTTGGATAGCCATTCCTGCAGGTAAAATATCTTTAATGTTCCTGATATCGGCATTCCAATCTATAGAAACTACATCTGGTTGTGCTTCTGCCATTAAAGGTGCGAAAACGGAGCTTCCCTTACAGAAAGAGATTACTGGAATATCATTTCTATTTAGCTTTCTGATGATATCTTTAATATAGATATGCGAAAACTCGGTATAATCATCCCAACTTAAGGCCAATGCCCAGCTATCAAAAATCTGAACAGCATTAACGCCGGCTTCTATTTGCATATTTAAATAATCCACAGTTACTTTGGCTATTTTACTCAATAATTTGTGAGCCAAATCCGGATGATTATTCATGAACAATTTAGTTTTCTTAAAATCTTTAGAAGAACCACCCTCCACTAAATAACTCATTACAGTAAATGGGGCACCTGCGAAACCAATTAATGGAATTTGTTTATCTCCTAAACCAGCTAACCTTTGCTGGATAACCTTAATCGCATCAGCAACATATTGTAAATTATCTAAACAATCTACGTTTAGATTTTCGATATCTTGTAAGTTCTGGATAGGATTTGCAAATCTTGGTCCTACGCCCTGTTCAAAGCTTAAATCTCCGCCCATTGCCTCTCCTGTTACCAAAATATCAGAAAATAGGATTGCAGCGTCTATCCCCAATAAATCTACCGGAAGCATGGTTACATCAGCAGCAATTTCCGGAGTTTTACACATCTCTAAGAAAGAATACTTATTCTTAATTTCCCAATATTCCGGCATAAAACGCCCAGCCTGGCGCATCATCCAAACTGGTGGACGTTCTGTTTCCTGTGATAAAGCGGCTTTGATAAATAACGAATCCTTCATTTTATTTTATGTAACTCTTTTTCTAAATTTTCCAGTATACTTTGTTGTCTTGCGGGCAAAGGTATCTTTTTTGCCTGAGCAATCCATAATAAGCCTTTTTCTTTGTCTTTCTTTCTTAACGATATATTTGCAAGATGCATAATTGCGGTTCCCAAATCAGACGCTCTTAAACCCATAACAGCAGCCTTACCCAGGTGACGCTCAGCTTCCTCATAATCCATATACTGAACAGCAATGTTCCCAAGTATCAACTCGTAATAAGGTCTGCGTCTTTTATTTAACCTATCGGGATTTTTTATACTCAGCAAAAGCTCCTTAGCTTTTTCGTACTGCTTATTTTTATATTGTTTTGCTGCTAAAATCACTGTTCCTTCCTTAAAATATCCCCAAACAACCAAACCAATTAAAAGAACACCAAAAGCTGCTATTTCATATACACGAAAATAGGCGGCCAAAAGAGCCGCCAATCCTAATAATATACAAACTAAAATTCTTGCCTGATTAGTAAACATTCTTAACTAGCATCTGTAAATTTATATCCAACACCACGGATGGAATGAAAATAAACCGGATTTTTTTGATCGGGTTCGAAATATTTTCTAAAAGTGAGTATAAAATTATCTATAGTTCTTGTGGATGGATAAACATCATAATTCCAAACAGTTTCTAAAATTTGTTCCCTTGAAACAGCTTCATTCTTTCGCTCGATTAGAAGCTTTAAGAGCATGGTTTCCTTTTTTGTTAATGGAGTAACTGTTCCATTGTCGTTCTTAAGCTCAAAAGAGTTAAAATAAATGGTTTTATCTCCAATTTTATAAGAATTAATTTCTTTTAATTCCTCACCTTTTAAAGTTCTTTTAATAAGATTATTTACCCTTAGAATTAGTTCTTCAAGATTAAAAGGCTTGGTTAAATAATCATCAGCACCTTTTTTTAGACCTTGCACCCTATCTTCAGATGTGTTTTTCGCTGTTAAGAACATAATTGGTACTTCACTATTTTCTAAACGAATAGTTTCTGCTACCTGAAAACCATCAATTTCCGGAACCATTACATCTAAAATGATCAGGTTAAATTTTTCTTCCTTAAAAACTTTTAAAGCTTTTTTCCCGTCTGTTACAGCTCTTACAAAAAAACCTTCAAGCTCGAGGTTCAGTTTAATGGCTTCAAGAAGATGCTCTTCATCTTCCATCAATAAAATTCTTTGTTTATTTACCATAATAAGTTTATTTAACCTAATAATACCTCAAAAATGGTACCTCTAGGCGTGTTGTTCTTTACTTTTATTTGTGCATTATGATTTTCAAGCACTTCTTTCACAATAAATAAACCCAAACCTGTGCCTTTAGTTTTTCTTGTATCTTCGCTTCCTACGCGGTAAAACTTTTTAAATATCTTTGGCTTCTCTTCATCAGGAATGCCTATACCTAAATCTGCAACTTTAAAACAAATTTTCCCGTTTGCCAGCTTTTCTAAACTTACGTGGATAGGAACACAATCTGCAGAGTATTTAACTGCATTTTCAATTAAATTAGTAACTACCGAAGACAGTGCAAATCTGTCACCCTTTACAAAAACATCAGGTTGTATCTTAGTAATTAAACTCTCTTTATTACAAACGTGTATTTGTAAACGCCCCACAACTCTTTCTATCATCTCAGAAAGATTAAACTCTTCTTTTGGGAAACTGTAAGAATTGTTTTCGATTTTTGATGCCAGTAGCATGTTCTCTACCATATCATCCAACCTTTCTATATCTAATAAAGACTTGGATATAAAACTGGCTTGAGTCTCTTTATCTAATTCCCTTTTTAATATGGTTTGAAGATATAACTTGATAGATGCTAAAGGAGATTTTAGTTCATGGGTTACAGAAAGAAGGAAGTTTTTTTTCTGAACGCTCATTCTCTTTTCCCGGTTGATAGCCCGGTGAAACCTGTATGCACCAAAACCCATTAAGGAAATAAAAACCACTCCTTCCCCAATGATCATCCCACCTTTACGAGGCTCCAGTTCGATTAGAAGCACTGCCCACCAAAATAGTTGAGCAACAACATAAAATAATAAGATATAAAATATGGTTAGCGGTTTCATTTTTCCTACTTTGAAGATACAGATTTTATTTACAATCTATTTCCGAAAACAACATCAAGACTTTCGAAAATAATCCTTTTAACTTTTTCTAAGTCCATTTTGCTGTGAGCAGCGGAAATAAATCCAACTTCATATCCTGATGGACCAAAATAGACACCTCTGTTTAACAGCTGGCGGTGGAAAAGTTTGAATTTCTCCATACTTTTCGGATTAATATCCTCAGCCGTTTGAATTTTTTCCAATTCAGTAAATGCAATCCAAAATATAGATCCTATGCTAAATACTTTTAATTTATAACTCTTTGCATCTGCATAACGTTGTATAGACGCTACGAATTCAGAAGTTTTATTATTTAATTCTTTGTAAAATCCGGATTTTGATAATTCCGTCAATTGGGCAATACCGGCTGCCATCGCAACTGGATTACCAGACAAAGTCCCTGCCTGGTACACGGCTCCTTCCGGGGAGATATTAGCCATGATTTCTGCACTGGATGCGTAAGCCCCTACTGGTAAGCCTCCACCTATAATTTTTCCGTAAGTGATAATATCTGGTTGAATATCATAATAACCAGCAGCTCCTTCAAAACCAACTCTAAAACCAGATATCACCTCATCAAAAATTAATAAAGCTCGGTTTTCTGTACAAATGGTTCTTAAAAATTCCAGATACTCTTTTTCCTGCAGCAATAAACCATTGTTTGCAGGAACGGGTTCAATAATAATGGCTGCAATCTGATCTTTAAATGTATTGAATGCTTCTTCAACTGCATTTTTATCATTTAAAGCTACTACGATGGTTTCATTTGCGAAAGATTTGGGTATACCTGCCGAAGAGGTTTCTCCAAAAGTTACCAATCCCGAACCCGCTTTCACTAGTAAAGAATCCGAGTGTCCATGATAACAACCTTCAAATTTTATAATCTTATCTCTTTTGGTAACACCTCTGGCTAATCTGATTGCAGACATTACTGCCTCTGTACCAGAACTGGTAAATCTTATTTTCTCGATATATTTATTATTGCTGATGATCAGCTCTGCCAGCTCATTTTCTAATGCTGTAGGAGCGCCAAAAGACATCCCATTTTGCATAACTTCAATCACTTTTTCCCTTACTCTTTGATGATTATGCCCTAATATAAGAGGTCCCCACGAGCAGCAAAAATCAATAAATTCGTTTCCATCGGCATCCCAAAGATAACAGCCATCACCCTTTTCTATAAAAAGAGGTGTCCCATGTACAGACTTAAATGCTCTTACCGGGGAATTAACACCACCCGGAAAGTAGCTCTTCGCTTTTTCATATAAAGCAGCTGATTTAGTTCTGATAATATCTGGTTTTGCACCGCTGGTTAGAGATTGATTCTCTTCCTCATTACCGTTAAAAATCTTTTTAATAGAATCAAACATCTTAAAAATAGTATCGCTTATGACTTTAAGTCAAAAGAATTTCAATAAAAAATTAAATAATTTATAGCCAGTTGTTCGCTAAAATTTCCTTGGCATGATAGGTTAAAATCACATCTGCTCCTGCTCTTTTAATGCCCATTAAGGCTTCTACAGTGGCTCGTTGCTCGTCTAGCCACCCTCTCTGGGAGGCAGCTTTGATCATAGCGTATTCTCCGCTTACATTGTAAGCGGCAATAGGTAAATCGTAATTGTCTTTTAATAGTTTAATAACATCTAAATAAGCCAGCGCCGGCTTTACCATTAAAAAATCAGCGCCTTCTTTTACATCTAACGCTCCTTCAATTAAAGCTTCACGTTGGTTGGCGGGATTCATTTGATAGGTTTTCTTGTCTCCGAACTTTGGCGCAGAGTCTAAAGCATCTCTAAAAGGCCCGTAAAAAGCACTGGCATACTTTGCAGTGTAAGACATGATAGAAACATCGGTAAAACTGGCATTGTCTAAAGCTTCCCTGATGTACTGTACCCTGCCATCCATCATATCTGAGGGTGCGATGATATCAGCGCCGGCTTCTGCATGCGCCACAGCCATTTTTGCGAGTATCTCCAGTGTTTCATCGTTAACAATTTCTCCGTTTTTCACTAACCCGTCATGGCCGTCTGAACTATAAGGATCCATAGCTACATCTGTTACCACGCATGTTTCAGGAAAGTTCTTTTTAATAGCCTTAATAGCTTGTAGGTACAATCCATTCTTATTCAAGCTTTCAGACGCAGTAGAATCTTTCAAAGAATCTGCTATACTCGGAAAAAGATCAAAAGACTTCAATCCTAATTTTAAGCAGCTTTCTACTTCTTTCAAGAGCAAATCTATCGAATAACGAAAAATGCCCGGCATAGAAGCTACTTCTGTCTTTTGATTTTTACCTTCTACTATAAATAAAGGAAAAATAAAATCCGAAGAACGTAAATGATTTTCCTGTACCATATCTCTGATAATCTGAGATTTTCTATTTCTTCTCGGTCTGCTTAACATGATCTTTATTTTTCAGGTGCTGATCTTACAAATAAAACCATCATACCCCCATCCAATTATGAATATCTTATACTTTTCTTAATCTTTACTTGATACTATTTTATATCTATTCCAAATATTGCCTCTGCCAAACCAATTTCATCAGGAGAGGCTGGTAGCAGGTAAGAAACATTAATTTCTTCAAACTTTTTTCCTGTTGATTTTCCAATGGCTACAATCTGCTGACCAGGATCTAATAAATTATCCGCGAAATAGGCTTCCACATTAGATGGACTGGTAAAAACCAAAACGTCCGCTGCGCTTTTATCTACATCATCAATTAATATGGTTTCATAAATAACCAGCTCTGTAACTTTCGTTTCTGGAGAAAGTCCCTTTTGTATTGTTCTTAGTGAATCTTTTGCTAGGGGGAACAGAACATTTGTTCCATTTGCAATAGCGGCGAACTCTTCGGCAACGTCTTCGGTATCACTACTTTCCCCAACAAAATCAGGCAATTTCCCTAACTTTCGTAAAGCATCTTCAGAACCTCTGCCAACTACACCGTATTTAATATTTTTCGGTAAAACCGGGTTAAGTTGAAAAAAATATTCAATCCCGTTTTTACTACTAAAGAAAATCCAGTCGATATATTTAAAAATATAAGAATCTACCTTGTGTAAAGTTGCAACAGTTTTAATTAAAGACCTGGCTTCTATTTGTATATCGTGTTTAGAAAGCGCTCTGTGAAAATAGCTATGCTCTGTAAGTTCTCTCGAAATAAAAACAGTTTTTGGTAATTTTCTCTTATCCAAATCAAACTTAGCTACTATTTTCTCTGCTAAACCATTGGCCTCAGATGATTCTATGTATAGTCTGTCTGGCAAATCATCTCCACTATCTGCTTTTGTTGTCCAAACCTTAAAAATATCATCGTCTTTTTCACAGTAACAACCCAGCGGCATATGGCAACCGCCGTTAAAAAGATTTAAAACCTTTCTTTCTATGGCAATCCTTGCTTCTACATCCGCATCATTTATTTGCTGAAGCGTTTGCCTTAGCTCTTCATCTTCTTCTCGGATCTGAACAGCCAATACACCCTGCGCAGGTGAAGGAACCAACTCTGCATTTGGCTCAATAACTTCTATATGAAATTCTGATAGATCCAAATTAAGCCTGCTAATACCCGCTTTAGCTAATACTATAGCATCATATTTTTCGTCTCTTAATTTCTGAATTCTGCTGTTTACGTTTCCTCTTAGATCTTCTATCTCTAAATCAGGTCTTACAGAAAGTAATTGAGATTGTCTTCTGTTAGAAGATGTTCCAACAACACCATTATGTTTAACAGATAGTTTCTTTGATAGATCTACGCAATCTTTTAAGATCAATAATACTTCAGATGGATCTTCTCTTTCAGAAACTGCTGCGATAATTAAGCCTTTTGGATGCTCCGTTGGCAAATCTTTATGTGAATGAACAGCCAGATCTATTTTCCCCGATAATAAATGTTCTTCTAATTCTTTCGTAAAAAAACCCTTTCCCTCAAGTTTATCTAATCTCAGATTTAGTATATGATCACCTTGAGTTTTGATAATCTTTATCTCAGTTTGGATACCGATACTTTTTAGCTGATCTGCGATGTGATGAGCTTGCCAAAGTGCGAGGTCACTTCCTCTTGTTCCTATAATAATTGTTCTGTCCAATTTCGATTAGATTTTTTAACAAAAATAGATTTAAAAAGGGTTAAACCCGAAAAGAAAAAAAAGAAATAATCAGGAGTTTTGGACCAATATGTCTTTAGCCATAACCATCGGAACACTGATATATTTTTTCTCCATATAATTCATCACTTTCTCTAACACTTCTCTGGAGTTTGGGTCTAAAGAATTAATTTCATCAGCAAAAACAGAATTTAGAGCTCTGCTTTTAATTTCCTTAATCTTCTCAGGAACCTCTCTCATTGCTAATTCTATTCTGCGTTGTTTTAAGATCGGCCTGAATTCCCTAATGTTACGTTCGATAATAACTTCACCATTAATCAATTCCTGGTAACGCTCCTTTAGATTTTTTTCTGCTATCTCTTGTAAAGTTTTAAGATCAATATATTCAATATTGAAATTTTCTCTTACTTCTAAAGCAGTATCATTCGGAATAGCCAGGTCAACAATTATCTTTTTATTATTATCACCGTTTAAAAGAGACTTATAAACTGTTTCATTTATAATTGGCTCTATAGAACCAGTACAGGTAATAATAATATCAAAACCCTCTTTAAAATTATTTAATTTACACAAATCAAAAGCTTTACCCCCTAATTCATTTGCAAGTTTTTCAGCCTTACTTAAAGTTCTGTTAAAAACAGAAAAATTATGGTACTTATGTTTACTTAAATATTTAGCTATATTTTGATTGGTTTCACCTGCTCCAATAATTAAGATCCTGCTATTAGGATTGATTCTTAAATCTCTCAATTTCCTATAGGCTAAAGAAACAATGGAGATCGGATTTCTGGATATATTAGTATAAGTATAAACTTCTTTGGCTGTCTTAACCACCCTGTTCATCACCAGTCTTAGAAAGTCACCTGTATACCCTTTTTGCTTACTGGCTTCATAAGCCTTTCGTACCTGGGCTAAAATCTCCTTTTCCCCCACTACTAAACTTTCTAAAGAACTGGATACCCGCATTAAATGATTCAGAGCTTCCTCCTGCTCATATAAAGAACAATTTTCTACAATCTCTACTAAGTTTTCTTCAGATATGCTCCCGTTATGAAAAGCCTCAATAAACCCTCTTACAAATTCTTTACATAAATCATGTTCAGCAGTAAATACAAATTCAACACGATTACAGGTGCCCAGATAAAAAATCTCAGAAATATCAAATTTCTCCCTTATGGTCTGAAGTGTGGAATCAATAGCATCATTGCACAAAACTAAGCAACCTAGCTTATCCAATTCAATTTGCTTATGAGTAAATGCTATAACTTTTAAATACTTCAATTCTTAGATTTTTAGCCTGTACAAAAGTATAATTGCTAACCTATACCTGTGTCAATCATTTGTCAATTGAAGTTATTTAGAGCGAATATAAATAAAAGCCCGTTCAGTAAAAAAAGCGTGATTTCAAACATG
>JAZQRF010000002.1:0-4581 GCA_045629485.1 Pelobium sp.
CGCAACTTGCAAACTATGTAAGATTGTTCTGGTTTCTGGAATTCAATGCCGCTGGTCGAGGTCCATTTATTCATCATTCTTTCGCACATCATTGCTGTGAGATTACTTTCTGTTATAAAGGCCTATTCAGGCATGAATCTACTTTGGACGGCAAAAAGAACCTTTTATCCGGCATTTACGGACAAACACAAACAATAAGTAAAATAACGTCAGAAACGGACTTTGGGATATTCGGATTCTATTTATATCCATATGCTCTGGTACAACTATTTAACTTGCCGGCGAAGGAACTTACCAATCAATCAATCGACCTTAAAACGCTTTGTGGAAAGGATGGCGAAATCCTTGAAGAGAAAATAATGCTGGCTTTAGACAATGACCAACGGATAAAAATTGTTGTTGATTTTTTAGAAGCGAGACAAAAAAATATCAAGACGGAGTTATTAGCTTTTTGCTCTTCGCTGAAAGCCGTCTCAAATGAATATACAGGTATAAACGTTAATACACTGGCCTCGGATAATTTCCTATCTGTTCGACAATTTGAAAGAAGATCCCAAGAATTGTCAGGATTTAGCCCCAAGCAATTTTTACGCATTGCGAGGTTCAATTCACTTCTCAACAAACCATTTCTGAACAAGCGTTTTGCAGAAATCGCTTTTGAGTTCGGGTATTATGACGAATCTCATTTTAGTCATGATTTTAAGCAATTCTCGGGGTTTAACCCAAAGGAATACTTCAAACCAGCAACCATTGCCGCAACGGACAGAGGGACCGTTAGCATATCGCCTTAAGAATGTCGTTTTTTTACAAATTTAACCAGGCTCAAATTCATACTTTTATTAAAACAAAATGATTTGAGTATGAAGAAATATGTTGTAATCGTCTTATTCCTTGGGATAGGATTCTTGACATGTGAAGAGGCGTTCTCGCAAGTAGCTGATACGGCAACCAATAATTCTAAGCTTTTTAACGAAGGTGGTTATGTTAGAGGTATAACCACAGCCCGGGCAATAGGGCTGGTAGAGCTGGGATTGGGATTAGCAAGCCTCGTTATTGCCATTCGGGCAAAAAAAAGTTCAGCTAAAAAGAAGGCAAAAACTGCGATGATATTGGGCTTGGTTGCAGCTGCTTTTTGTATTGTGCATTTAATCACTACTTCTGGAGCAATATTAGGTTCAGGTAGCGGAAAAGCCGGTTCAATCATTGCAATAATATTGAGTCTAATAGGGATTGCTTTCGCTGGCAGGACTCTGTTCCGATAAGAAATAGGATGAGTAAAAGTTAGTTGTAAACTACCTATATGGTCCGCTTTTCTGGATATAGCAAGAAAATACGCATACTTAACACTTTTGTGAATGGCCAGTTTCGCTTTTTGTCAAATGACAAATTTCTAAACCTCTTTTATAATGAAATTTGATGAATTCGAGGAAGTTATTGCTGTTGCGATCAAGCTAACAGTATCGTTGAATCAAAAAAATTATAAAATCCGAAAATCAGTTTATCACCATGTATGGCATATAAAAATCAATTGCTCTTTACGCTAACTATAATATTTGCTCTGCTTCTTTCCGTACAGTCTTGCCAAGACGACTTGCTAAGTCCCCATGATGCCCCGCTGGAATTTGAGAAGCTTTCCTACTACAATATATATTTAGAAAATCCCTTTCATTCGTTTGGTCTGAACACAAACCTTTTTTTAAGATTAAAAAAATAAAGTATGGTAAGAACCGATCTGAACATTGAAAATTTGCAAGAGTTAGATATCTATCAAACTTCTGTTCTGCTTTCTGAAAGCATGAGTACGAACCCGAATCATATTTCGATTTTCGGAAGCCCTGACCCCGCAGCCATAGAAAGGCAAAGAAAGATGTTTGAAATGGTACTTAGGTATCCAAAAAACACCAGTTTTGTTGTAAAGATAAACGATGAAATCATAGGCAGTATGACATTCACGACATCTGACTTTTGCCAGATTCCCAAGCTGGAAATTATCAAATCGTTGCCTAAATATGTAAAAATGTTCGGGAATAACCTAATTTCTGTTTTGAAATGGAGAAAGAATTGGGCCGATCATGATCTGTCCTGCCCTCACGTCCATTTTGGCCCCCTGGCTGTTCGGAAATCCTATCAAGGCAAAGGCATTGGTAAATTGCTCATGTCGGACTTCTGTCGATATTTAGACGAATCCAACCATGTTGGATATTTAGAAACAGACAAACTTGAGAATGTCTCTCTTTACAAGAAGTTCGATTTTGAGGTTAAAGAAACGGATATAATTTTCGGGAAGACAAATTGGTTTATGGTACGGCAAGTGAAGAATAAATATAATTATTAAACGAAAGAAGACCCACTCAATAGAAATTGGAGAAAGTAGCTCGAAATTTCAATTTGGCATTGGGTACGGTTTTGTACAACCGGCGTTGCAGCATTACTTGCCATATTTGCGTTAATAAAAGTAAAAGACTATGATAAAAGACATGCATTTCAAGAAACTAGGCTTTGAAGATATATCCCATTTCGAAAATCTTATCGCCTTATTTGGAGAGGTTTTCGAAATGAAAGAATTCTCCATTCCCAATAGCGAGTATCTCTATCGGTTGCTTGGCAAGGAAAACTTCCATGTATTTGTAGCCCTTAAAGAAGGCTCTGTAATAGGTGGGTTAACAGCTTACACACTGAATCAATACTATTCCGAGAAACCGCTTGCTTACATTTTTGATTTAGCAGTCGCTAAACGGTGGCAACGGCAAGGCATAGGAAATACGCTAATTATAGAAGCAAAATCTTATTTTCATCGGAGCGGTTACTCCGAGGTTTTTGTACAAGCTGACAGAATAGACAATTATGCGGTTGACTTTTATAGGAAAACGCAGCCTACCGAGGAAGAAGATGTATTGCATTTTTATTATTTACTTCCATAATGAAATCATCTACTTACTGATAAAAGAGTTTTTACAAAAAAAAATGAGAAATTGTTAGACATGGTAACGACATAACGCTTTAAGAAAATTTAATTCGCGAACAATCTTCAATGCATTCGCATAAAGTGTTTTTGTTAGCTAAGAAGATGTATCGAGTAGGCTCTAATTCATTGGGATTTTCAGCATTAAAACAGCTCCAATCTACTATGAAGTTAGAATTTCCAACTCCCTGCTACTAGTTAAAAAGCCTTCAGAAATCTAAGGCTTTTTTAGTTTCATATTTAACAGAACTTCAATCTTTCCATCAACCTGGGTCATAAATAGAATATAGAATTCATCTTAAGAAAAAAGGTCCTGAAAAATTAATATTTCAAGACCTTCTGTTTTTCAAGATGAATACTACGCTATTAATAATATTATTTTACCTATCCACCAGTTCTTTTACCGTATCACCATAATAATCAACCTTGTCTGCTTTTAATTTGAGCAGGTGATACCATCTCTTAAAGGTGTTGACAAATACGATCAGCATTAATACCATTGCCAAAACAGCCAGGGAAGAGAGTAAGTACTGCTCTTTGGGTATGTAGATATTCACCACCTGTTCGTATCCTGCCCAAAAGGTAATCAGCGCCATAAACACGCCTGGTATTGCAGCACACAAAGCATACTTCTTCCGGTTCATCCGGATGAGCATGGTGGTACAAACTATTAAACCACAGGCTGCCAGCAACTGGTTACTGATCCCAAACAATGGCCATATACTGCTTACATTTCCCGTGTACACTAAATATCCCCATGAAAAAGTGAACAGCAAACTGCTGATGATGATTCCCGGCATCCAGTTTTTATCGTTGAACTTAGGTATTGCCCTGCCCAGCATCTCCTGTAAAAAGAATCGGCCAACTCTTGTTCCTGCATCAATCGCCGTTAAGATAAATACTGCTTCAAACATGATGGCGAAATTGTACCAGTAGGCCATCACATCATCCATAAAAGGGATTTTGTTAAAAATATGTGCCATACCAACCGCAAGGGAAACGGCTCCACCGGTTCTGCCCTGGAGATCTACTCCTATCTTTTCGCTAAAATAGGCTAAATCTACTGCTGCAAGCCCGGGGTTTTGCGCTAAAAAGCTTTCATACATTTCTTTTGGCGTATTGATGGCAAAGTAGTCTCCCGGTACCAGGGTACAGGCGGCTATTAAAGCCATCAAGGCCACAAAACCTTCTACCAGCATGGCGCCATATCCTACAAAAAGGATTTGCTTTTCGTTGGTTAACATTTTAGGGGTTGTTCCGGTGGCAATAATTGCATGGAATCCTGAAATGGCTCCGCAGGCTATCACAATAAAAATAAAGGGCAATACCGGACCACCAATTACAGGGCCACCGCCATTAACAAATTGTGTAAGGGCCGGCATCTGTAATGTTGGATGTACAAAAATCACCCCTACCGTCAGCATTAGTATCGTTCCGATTTTCAAATAGGTCGAGAGGTAATCTCTGGGCACCAACAGCAACCATACCGGCAGAACTGAAGCTAAAAAACCATATACAGTGATCGCAATGGATATGGTTTCGATACGCCAGTGAAAGAGGTTATTTATAACTGAGATCTGCATCAGCTCATGGCCGCCAATGATGGCTGCTATCAGCAT
>JAZQRF010000003.1:0-9368 GCA_045629485.1 Pelobium sp.
GATAACCTATAGGTTGGTTTATTTGCTGCCCGGTAAGTTTTAACCATGGATACAATGGTGCTGGTTCATCCTGAAATAAAACCTTATTCTTAAAGTGTGATAACACACCTTTGATATTATAGTTAAACTCACCAATATGATTATTATAGCCTATCTCTAGCTCCATCCCTTTGTTTCTCACCCTTGCAATGTTATCCGGTGATACCCCTACTCCTATATTTAATGGCAAAGACTGGGAGCTTACTAATTGATCATACCGTACATTATTAAAATAATCGGCAACTATAGAGAGCTTATTTTTAAAGAGTGTTAAATCTAAGCCTACATCAAAAGAATTTTGCTTTTCCCAAGTTACATTATCATTTCCAAGATTCCCTTCATAAATTGTAGGCGCACTTTGGTGGGTCTCACCAAAAGAATAGCCGTTATTTATAGTATTGTATACTTGCCTAAAGAGATATCTTGAACCTCTAACTGCATCTGAACCCACCACGCCATAAGAAGCCCTCAATTTGAAAAGATCAACGAACGTAAATCTCTCATTAAAAAAAGTTTCTTTAGCAATGTTATAACCTACTGAAACAGCGGGGAATAGTCCAAACCTATTACTCGATTGGAAGCGGTCGGAACCGTTATAGGCTGCTGTGACATCAATTAAAAACTTTTGTTTATAGTCATAACCTGTTCGAAATGTAATTCCCTGAAAATTGTGAGGAATCCAGTCTTCAAATATGTCTATACCATTTGCCCTGCTTCTAAAGGACTCTCGATTATATAATAACAATGAGCTGATAGTATGAGCGCCAAAAGACTTTGTATAATTAAAATTGGCCTGAAAATTCACACGGCTATTATAATCACCCTGATAGGCTCTTAATGTATAATTATCTTGGACATATGGTGATCCGCTTTTTAATTCGTAAGTATCAGAGTACGGAAAATACCTATATACCGGAGGGGTATCTCTCCCCTGCTCGCGAGAGTTACCCTCTACACTGGCATAAGATATACGGGTTGAAAAAGATAAGCCCTCGGTAATAGCTTTTAAATCTTGTGTACCTCCAAAAAGAATATTTAAGTCGTTACGACGATCCAATCGATAACCTGAGGTAGCTAAACGAGCATTTATTGTTGGTAGTAACTCTTGTGTATCATTAGCGTAAGCGTAAGAACCATTAGGGTTTAAAAAGGGTGCAGACCACGGCCTGATTTTCCTAAAATCAAAGACTTCTCTCACTATATTACCGGCTCTAGGAGAATTAATCTTTGCGAAATTAGCCCTCACATCTAACCTAAGCTTTAAACTTTTTGTGGCCTGAACATCTAAATTAGAGCGTAGATTAAATCTTCTGTAATAATAATTGTTATCAACCTGGTTCCCTTCATTTTTAAAGTCATATAAATTTCCATCCTGGCTAAATGCCCCGCCAGAGATAAAATATTTAATCGTCTCACCACCGCCAGAGATATCTACATTGCTATTGTATTGCAAACTACTGGGTTTAAAAACCTCATTATACCAGTTTACATCAGGATGACCGTAAGGATCATCTCCTGTTCTGAAATGTTCAATATCTTCCGCTGAGAAAGGGGTTTCTGTTGTACCAATTATAGCTTCATTATAGAGAAGTGCACTTTCATAAGCATTTAGAAATTTAAGCTTTGTTACAGGACTTTGAACCCCTGACTCTAAACGAACACTAACTCTGGGTGTACCAGTTGTTCCACGACGGGTTTTCACAACCAGAACCCCATTTGCACCTTTTATACCATAAACTGCTGTAGTTGAGGCATCCTTTAAGATTGATATACTTTCAATTTCGTTTACATTAATTTGTGATAGCTGCTCATAAGTATATTCGATATCATCTACAATAATTAGTGGTCTATTACCATCCGGGTTTAAAGAACTTACCCCACGTATAAAAAAATCTGAAGCATCACGACCGGGCTGACCAGAACGCTGTACAGATACAAATCCTGGCATCCTGCCTGCAAGCGCATTCTGCACATTTGCTGTTGGTACATTACGTATTTCTGCTCCTTTAATAGAGCTTACTGAGCCGGTATTTGTAATTTTGGTAGTGGTACCGTAACCTACCACTACTACTTCGTTTAAATCCTGGTTATTGGGCTGTAAAAATATTTCCAGATTCTCACCACCCTTTACTGTACGTTCTTGGGTAGCATATCCAATACTAGTAAACACCAGTACTTTACTAGTTTTAGGAGTAATTGCAAATTTGCCTTCAACATCTGTTAAAGTTATATTTTTAGAATCTTTTTCTGTAACAGTAACGCCGGGAAGTGGGCCCGATGCATCCTTCACAATGCCCCTTACCACAGACTGGGCTAAAGAAATCATCGGGATGAAGAAAGCCAATAAAACGATGTATAATCCTTTTTTCATGAGTGTTTTTACTTGAATTTAAAATTTAATTACCATCCAGGATTTTGAACCATATTAGGATTTTTCAAAACCTCATAAAATGGAATGGGCGCCAGATACATTCTCTTTTCAAAATTCATCTTGAATACTGGTACCTTCTGACGGAGGATTCCTGTTCCTGTTTGATAAATAACTACACCATGCAATTGTTTATTAAAATCAGTTTCGGCTGTTTTCCATCTTCTTACATCATAAAAACGGTGCTCTTCTAAAGCTAATTCCTTACGGCGCTCATTTTTAATAATCTCTCTCATATCCTCTTTACTTAAGTTCGCGACAAGGGCAAAAGGAATCAGCCCAGCTCGTTCCCTAATTTCTTCTACAGCTGCGTAGACTTGCTGATCTGGCTCGTTAAGAGCTTCATTTCTGGCCTCTGCATAATTCAGTAATATTTCTGCATAACGGAAAAGAATATGATCGTGGTTTACATTACTATAGCTGTTGGCTGTCTCAAAATTTCCCATAAATTTGCGGGAATAGTAACCTGTTCGGGTTTGTTGTTTGGTTCCTCCCGGTTTGTCTGCTCCACCTTCATAGGTTTGCACTGGACGGTTTAACCACATAGCGCCATTATAAAAAATTGTAGCATAAAAGCGTTTGTCTCTGCCTGCGTAAGGGTTACTTTCGTCAACCGCCTGTCCATTAGCCATGCCAAATGCATCAACTAATTCCTGTGTTGGGCTAGTCCTTCCATTGTTAATTCCAACGGAATATCCAATTGGGCCGTTCGCATTCTCTACCCCGGTATTATTTGCCCCCTGTTTAGAAAAAATTCTTTCGTTATTGCGAGTGATGAAAACATTTTTAAACTCCGGATCCAGACTAAATAAGCTCAAATCCATCACATCTTTAGCTGCTTGCCCGGCCTTTTCCCATCTTTCAACAGAATAATCCGTATACCCCGTAAGGGGGTTTGCCGGATCAATATTTCCGCCGTTATACAGAGGGCTTGCTGCATACAACAAAACCCTCGCTTTCAAAGCCATAGCTGCTGCTTTTGTTGGTCTGCCATAAAATGTGAGATTAAAAGGATCTACCCTTAAGCTGTCTTTAATCATATCACATTCTGATACCAGATAATCTATACATTCCTGAAAGGTATTACGTGGCACTTCTATATTATCATTAATCTGGAAAACTTTATCCATTAGTAATGGAACGCCGCCATGTCTCTTAACTAATTCAAAATAGAATATAGCTCTTAAAAATTTGGCCTCGGCCTTCCAAACCCGGTTAAAAGAAGTTCCATTAGAAATCTTCCCTCTTAGCGGAACTTTATCTATATTATTGATAAAGATGTTGGCCTGGCGAATTCCTTTGTAATTAAGTGCCCATTGGTTATCCTGATAGCTTTCAGAAGTATAAGTTCCCATAGCTAATTGTTGCACAGAAACGTTCGCTGGATTAGATGAGATAGCATCATCTGTTGCTGCATCTAAATAATCATCACCTACCCTGTTGCCTGTTCTAGGTAAGTAGGTATAAAAATCTGCAAGGAATCTTTCAGCATTAACACCTGCCGAATCCATTCGGTTAAAAATCTGATCGAGTGTTTGCAACTCGATAGGCTCAGTTTCGAGGTCGCTTTTACAAGAATACATCATCCCAACTAATCCCAGCACTGCGAAGCATTTATAATATATCTTCTTCATTTCTTTTAGATTTATAATTTAATATTCACTCCTGCATTAATAATCCTTTGTATTGGATAAGATGTATTACCATAAATCTCAGGATCTAATCTATCATAAGGAGTAGTGGTAAAGAGATTTTGCGCATTAGCAAAGATTCTTAACCCGGCCACTTTAAATTTATTTGTGAGCTTAAAAGGTAATGAATACCCTACATCGATGTTTCGAATCCGTAGATATTCGCCTGAATGAGTCCAGAAACTAGAATTGCCAAAAGGTGTATTTGTTTCATTAGCGCCTATAGTTAGTCTGGGGTATGTTGCTGTGTTAGAAGTTTCTGGTGTCCATCTCCCCAGCATGTAATTGTAACCCTGACGGTCTCCAGTGCTCCCAAAAGAAAAATCAGTTTGCTGATAGCTTCTGTTTTCTACACCTTGAATTAAGACACTAAAATCAAACCCTTTCACACTAAAACCTAAAGTGGCTCCATAATAAATCATAGGTTTTGTATTTCCCAGAGGAGCCTGGTCGTATAAATTAATCAAACCATCATTATTTAGATCCACCAACTTTACATCACCAGGAAAAACTTGAACACCACCTATACGGGGCGCAAGATCTGCCTCTTCCTGTGTTTGTATTAACCCATTAGATATATAACCAAAGTTTTGCCCTACTGGCATTCCTGTACGTCTGTTCCAAGAGTATGCCTGCTGCAGTTCATTCATATACAACACCTCGGTTTTCATTCTTGAAGCATTTGCGCTAATGAAATAATTAAAATTGTTAATATTATTTTGATAGGTTAGGTTTAGCTCTTGTCCAGAGTACAAGTTCTTCCCTATGTTTTCATTTGGATAAGCTATCCCAATCATCTCGATGTTAGACCCTCTTGCTTGTAACAAATCATAATATTCATCATGATAGAAATCTCCAGTTAGTTTCAGGCGGGAGTCAAGAATAGTTAAATCAAAACCAAAATTGAGTTTATCAGCTTTTTCCCAGGTTGCAGCAACATTAGCAAGGCCTTTTTCTATTATACCATGGATTCTTGAGTATTCTGATCCGAATTCGTAACCATTAATCCCATCCTGTCCGTAGGATGCTCTCCAACTGTAATAGCCTAAGGAACCTTCATTGGTATTACCTGTTTTACCATATGTAACACGCAGCTTTAACTGGTTGATCCAACTTACGTTATCCTTTATAAATGATTCCTGAGCGGCATCCCAACCTAGTCCGGCAGCATAAAATAATCCATACCTCTCTCCCGGACGGAAACGGTTAAATCCAGAATAATTTATTGCTGCTTCAGCAAAGTACCTGTTCTTTAAATTGTAATTTCCGGTGGCGGCAATGTTGGTGTACTTTGAAGGTAAGTCGAATTGATAATTGGATATTTGCTGATCAATAAATAATTTCCCCCCGAAGTTATGGCCACCATCAATCGAAGTATCATAACCTAATGTTCCTTGTGTGTAAAAGAAATTTGCTGTAGAAGTAGTAGATAAAAGATTAAGTTGCTCAGAAATGGATCCGAAACGAATATAAGTTAGCGCCCCTTCCTGATTATACCTAACATCATACACGGGTTGTTGCCTACTTCTGTTAACTAAACTTGATGAACTGGCAGAAACGTTGATTTTCCCTTTAGCGTACAAACCTGGCAGCCATTGATCAAACTTATATTTAAAGTCGAGATTCGCCATTAAGTCTCGGGTATTATCTAAAAGATATCCTGAGCCCGTTACCTGCTGATAAAGGTTGGATGTGTAGATTGAAGATCCTCCGTATGAACCATCATCGTTAAAAATCGGGTAAGAATTGTTTGGGGTAGAATAAAGGACATTCATTATATTTCCTGTTCCTGCTCCTGGTTGTCTTCCATCCTGAATTCTACCAAATAGTTGTAGTCCTAAATTGAAGTTTTTAGTTACATCCACATCAATATTACTATTGATCAGGTAGCGATTTAACTCGAGATTTGTACTGTAATCAAAAGCGTCTGATGATTTAAACATCCCTTCCTGATTAAGGAAACTTAGTCCTAAAGCGTAACGGGCATTTTTCATTCCGCCATTTACGCCCAGGTTATATTTTGTTATAGGTGCGTTGTCTTTTAACACAGCATCATACCAATTTACATCGGGATGAATTTTAGGCGAGTTACCTGATCTGAAAGATTCGAAATCATCCTGTGAGTAAGCTGCGGGTCTTCCGCTATTTTGCAAAGCTTCATTATATAAATAAGCATACTGATAAGAATTTAAAGGTGTAGGCGTTTTCAAAGAATTTTGTACACCGGTTTGTGCAGTAAAAGAGATTCTTGGTGGCCCCGGGACTCCTTTTTTTGTAGTAATCTGGAGAATTCCTCTTGAGCTTTTTTGTCCTAACAGTAAAGATGATAGTGCATCTTTCGCTACCGTGATCGACTCTATATTCTCCGGATCAATGGAATATATATCACGTTGAACTCCATCTATTAAGGTTACTGGAAACTGCCCTCTTAGACTATAAGAAATCTCAGAGTTATCGCTGAGGCTTGAATTGTATTTTGTAGCTTCCGAAGGTAATGATCCTACCAAATCAATAGCTGTAATAGCCTGTGTGCGGGCTGATCGAAAACCATTTATTTCTTGCGTGTAAAAGCCTGGCAAGCGACCGGTTAAAGCATTTAGATAAAGTGGTGTTGGAGTTGATTTAACCTGGCTGTTATTCACAGAGGAAACAGCACCAAGAATTTCTTTTTCATCCTTGGTATCATATAATATATCTACTTTCGATGGTAAAGCAAGGTAATTAACTGTAAGTTGCACCGATGCATTGTCTAAAACTTTAACTTTTTTTCTATAATACCCCGGATGACTGATGTATAACTGACTTGCAGTATTTTTTACAGATACCTGAGCTACACCTTGTTCATCTGATGTCGCTAAAAGTTTACCAGATGAAGAGAAAATTTCAGCTCCAGACAGCTCCTCTCCATATTCATCGAGCACAGTTAACTTATAGACTTTTTGAGCTTGGTCAGGCAATTCGACCGCAATACCAGTCGTAGTCTGCTGTGCATGAACTGCACAAATCCCCGACAAGAGCAATAGCATTCCTAGAGTGCTCCTTTTTATATAGCAATTCAGCATATCAAAAACTTTAATTCTTATTTAGGTTTAAAATGTTTCTCGGATTTATAAACTATTCACATTTAAACGTGAAGGGAAATGGATCGGATGTATTACCATAGCCTACTCTATTAGCACCTGTTGCATCTGTATAATAATACTCTATGCGAGATAATGAAATTGCATTAGACAGGTTAAAGAGAGCTTTTGGCCAGGTATCTAACCTAAATCTTTTTCCGCCAATTGACTTCAACTTTGTTCTTTCATTCTGTTCACATATTTCAGCAACCATTTGTCCGTCTTTATCATAGCCTTTCGCACAAACGTAAATATCAGTGGTATTATCTAATACGGTAGATGTTACACCTGAATCGAAAGTAAAAGTGAGGATGTCGTTATCAGAACTTTTCACGGGTTCGATCTTGCTCAGCTGGGGGTTAACAAAATCTATTAAGTCTCCTTCACCATTTTGAACTTCGAAAGCATCAGAAAAGGCAAATCTTTTATAATCTTGATCATCAGCTCTTAAGTTTTGAACCGAAGAACCTACGTAAAAGCCCAACTTTACCAACATATTTTCTGGTCCTAGTTTAATATCAAATTTAATATCAAAATTAATATCCTCGTTGTTTACGAAAGTATAAGTTTGAGTACTCCTGTAAACAATCCATTCAAAATCATCAATTAAGTTTGTACCTATACCAAACATTCTTTTAGCAGCTTCATGCCAGGATAAACCTGAACTAGCTTCAGCTTCAGAGTCAGGAATAATCATCATCACCCCACCACCCTTTGGACTAGTAAAACTTACTGTACCATTTTGTCTTGCATTCCAACTTTTTGGCACCATAATGCCCGTTACAAGTTGTGTGGTATGGCTATTACCCTCTCCTTCAATTCTTGGTTTAGCACCGCTATGTATTATAAATGTGCTTACCTCATTTGCGTTACCTGATGCAGGAACTGTTAAGGTAATGTCATCTATACCACAATCTGCTGCAATAAAAATCAATATAATTAACCCTAAGCCTAGATAACTATATCTTATATTTTGAATATATTTTTTCATCCTATTTTTTCGTTTAAAAAGTGATAAAGCATTATCCTTTTTTTATATGCTAAGATCTTGATAAGCATGGTTCATAATTACTTTACTGTACTCTTTTAAAATTGAATTGATATGTGTTACTTGCACAACCCATACTCATAGTGAGACTCAACTGTCGCTCCCCTTTAATTACAGGGAATTGAAATTTTGCTTTAGCCTCTGGCTGCGCTTGTGGAGTCATAACGAGACCAAAAGGATATTGGGGATCACTAAGATTATAAGTCCCGGGGCCGTCAACTATAAAAGCAAAACGATCTTCCAATGTGTAAGTACCATCTGCATTAAACACAATCCTGAATTTGCTTAAATCCATTCGTTCTGTTAAATCTTCCCCGTTACGTAATAAAGACACTATTTCCCATTTTCCTGTAATATCTTTAACCGATTCCCCGGATACTGTCGTTGAAACCTCTTCCTTACAAGAAGTCAAGATTAATATCCCTAAAAAGAGATAGATAACCTTTTTGAATATTGTATTTCTCATATTATTATTTTACTATTAATAGCCTGGATTTTGTAAAAGCGCTGGTGATTTTGCTACTTCTGACTGTGGTAATGGCCACAAATACATTTTTTGACTAAAATTACGTTTACGTACCGAAACAGTATTATATGCTGTACCAGAAGCTGTTTTAACAGGTTCTGTACCATGCATCTGACGATTTTCAACAAGTTCAGCATCTTTCCATCGGCGCACATCAAAAAAACGATGTCCTTCGAAAGCAAGCTCTTTCTGGCGTTCATTCTTAATGATTTTACGCATTGAATCCTGACTTAGCGTGGGGGTGCGTGATAACTCAAAAGGAGACAGACCCGCCCGTTTCCTTACAGCCTCTACTGCATCATAAACTTCTTCATCAGGCTCAGATAAATATTCATTCCTTGCTTCTGCATAATTTAGCAAGATTTCAGCATATCGGATAATAGGAAGACACCTAGGTGTATAGGTATTAAACCAATCGGCAACTACATCTCTGTTTAACATTTTAAAAGTATAATATCCTGTAGGTGTACCCTTATAAATAGCATTTTGTCCACTAGTGATGTTATTTGGATTGGTT
>JAZQRF010000004.1:0-2824 GCA_045629485.1 Pelobium sp.
TCACCTATCTGTACGTTCTCTAATACTAAATGTAATTGATTTTTTCTATCCTGTTTTTAAAGGGATAATGCCTTTACAAACATTTAGATATGCGGCTTGCGGAGGTGGAAATACTGCATTAAATATTCTTATTTATTTTATCAGCTATAACTACATTTTAAAAAAAGAAGTCATTCATCTTCCATTCATAGCTATTAGTCCTCATATTGGAGCACTAATTATAGCGTTCTTGATAACTTTCCCTATCGGCTTTTACCTTAATTTATTTGTAGTATTTGAAGGCTCTTATTTAAGAAGAAGAATTCAATTATTCAGATACTTTATGGTTGCATTAGTCTGCATTTTGCTAAATTATGTATTTATAAAAATATTTGTCGAGCAGTTTGGTTGGTACCCTACCCCGTCTGCAATTATAACGACAGCAATAGTTACTGTCTTCAGTTACCTTGCCCAACGCTTTTTTTCCTTTAAAATGAAGGAAGTTAGGAAAGTAATTTAATCGCCTATTATAAGCGACAAGTCTGATTTTTATCTTGATATTAATTAAGACGCCGGGAGCGGATTCGAACCGCTGTTAAAGGTTTTGCAGACCATTGCCTATCCTCTCGGCCACCCGGCTATATTGCTTTATCCGAAAAGAATAAAAGCAATGATTAAAGTCACAATCACGTTAAACCCCTGTGCAATGATAAATGCATAAAAAGGTTTCTTACTGTTCTCATTAAACAACTCTTTGAAATTTGTTTCTAAACCTATACTGGTAAAGGCAAGAGCAAACCATAAACCTTGCAAACTTTTAAGACTGTCTTTAACATTTGCATTTACCTCTGCCGGGATGAAAAACGAAAAAAGGAGTGAGGCAGCAATAAAACCTATCACAAATTTCGGAAAGCGATCCCAGATCACTTTTAAGGTTGGCTTTTTAACCTCCCCGTCTTCAGAAACAGTTTTGGTATAAGACCAATAAACGCTAATGGCAAATGCAGCAATTCCTAATAGTACATTTTGCGAAAACTTCACAATGGTACTTATTTTTAAAGCTTCCTCTCCCACAAGCGAGCCCGAGGCTACCACCGCCCCGGTAGTGTCTATACTTCCGCCAAGCCATGCACCGGTCACCTCCTGAGAAAACCCAAAATAATTGGCGATGTAAGGCATAAAAATCATCATGGGTATGGCCGTAATCAATACCATAGATATTACATAAGACAACTTTTTAGAGTCTCCTTTGATGGCGCCTGAGGTTGCAATGGCCGCAGAAACGCCACAAATAGACACCGCACTGGAAATCATCATAGTCAGTTCATCATCAATCTTCATTTTCTTACACAGCCAGAAAGCGAAATACCAGACAGAAAGCACCACGGCCAAAGCTTGTATTAAGCCTAGAGAACCTGCTTTTAAAATATCAGAAAATATGACACTCGTACCCAATAACACCAATCCTATTTTTACGTATAGCTCTGTAGATAAGCCTTCCCGAAACCACTTCGGAATTTTCAAAAAATTCCCAATAATTAAGCCTATAGAAAGACTAAAAATTACGGCTTCCAGGTTAATGGATTTAACAAATTTATTGCCCGCTAAAATTAATGCTAATAGCGTAAGAAAATAAACTACCGGAAATACCACTAATAAATTTTTAACCGATTTTCCGGTTAGTAAGGCTCCTAAAACCGCAATGATTAATACAAATACAAACTGAGCGACTATAATTTGAAAATTCTGCGTGGTGAATATGTTAGATACAAGTTCAGTTCCATTTTGCCAGCTAAATACAGGTGAAGGGAGTAGAATACCAAAGAGAGATACGAATATGATTGATATTCCTAAGATTACTACCGCCCAGTCTTCGTGAACTATTAATTTTGTTTTTGTTAATGACATTGTATAATTGTTATGCTGATATAAATTTGCTTGTTGATTAATGAATATTGAATTCGTCTTTTAATGCAGCTTTAGCAGCATGGTAACCACACATGCCGTGTACACCACCTCCCGGTGGCGTAGAAGAAGAACAGATATATATCCCTTTTGCTGAAGTTCTGTAAGGCGACACACGAAGCGCCGGGCGGGTATAAAGTTGCGATAAATCGATGATTCCGCCGTTAATGTCGCCGCCAATATAATTCGGGTTGTATGCTTCCATTTGAGCGGTATTCATAACATTTTTATGGAGTATGAGATCTTTAAAACCAGGTGCAAAACGTTCCACCTGGTTCTCTATTTCTGCAGTCATATCTTTTGGAGAACCATTAGGCACATGGCAATAAGCCCAGGCGGTATGTTTTCCTTCCGGAGCCCTGGTATCATCAAAAACACTTTGCTGAGAAAATAAAACAAAAGGTTTTTCGGGATGACGACCATCCGATGCTTCCTGTTCTGAGGCCGCAATTTCCTGATAAGTATTTCCCAAATGTACCGTAGCTGCCTGGCCACATTCTTTTGCTGTAAAAGGTACTGGTCCGTCTAAAGCCCAGTCAATTTTAAATACGCCCATGCCATGCCGGTATCTTTCTAACTGCCATTTATATAATGGAGAGAATTCATCTCCGGCTATTTCCAGCAATTGTCTTGGAGTAATATCAAATAAAACAACCTCATGAGTGGGCAATTCTTTAATAGATTTTACCATTACTCCGGTTTCAATTTTTCCGCCAAGGGAAATAAAATAAGATGCTAAAGCATTAGCAATAGACTGGGAGCCGCCTCTTGGAATTGGCCAGCCGTATTTATGCCCGACTGCAGATAAAACTAATCCAATAGCAGCAGATGCCCAATTACTTAAAGGCTGTATAGAATGGGCCGACATTCCGCCCCATAA
>JAZQRF010000005.1:0-2116 GCA_045629485.1 Pelobium sp.
AACCTTTGTTCCTCCTTCCCAGCTTGTTCCTTTTCCTTCTCGTAGTCCTGCGGTGTTTCCGTTGTGATTACCGTAATTTAACCAAGGACCGTTATCTGAGGTAAATATAATTAGGGTATTTTTAGTAAGTCCCTGTTGTTCGAGCGTTTTTACAATTTGTTCTACAGACCAGTCAATTTCCATCATCACATCTCCAAACAACCCCTGCTCACTTTTATTTTTAAATTTCGCCGAAACGGCAATAGGAACGTGTGGCATACTGTGAGCCATGTAAAGAAAAAATGGATGCTGTTTGTTTTCTTTAATGAAACTAACCGCTTTATCAGTATATATTGTTGTTAGTTTCGACTGGTCATCCAGCGTTAACACTTTCATTGCAGTATCTGGAACATGCTGCCCTGCTTTGATTTGCAAAAGAGGAAGTGTCGGATAAATTTTAGCTCTCGGATGGTCAGGAGGTAGCTGCCTACCATCATAATCAACCGGCCACATATCGTTAGAATATGGAATTCCCAAATATTCATCAAACCCCTGTTTAGTAGGTAAAAAATCTGGTTCATTACCTAAGTGCCACTTGCCAACCATTGCAGTAGCGTAACCACTAAACTTCAACATTTCTGCTATGGTAGTTTCATTGAGGTTTAGTCCAACTCCTGCATTAGGAGCAAATGCACCATAAATATTTATTCGGTTTGGATATGTTCCGGTGAGTAAAGCCGCCCTTGATGCTGTACAAGTAGCCTGAGGAGTATAAAAGTTAGTAAAACGCTGACCGTTATTTGCAAGGCGGGTAATATTTGGTGTTTTATATCCAATCGCCCCATATTCTTCAATATCGCCATAACCCATATCATCCATAAAAATGATAATCACATTTGGTTTCTGTTGCGCTGATTTTTGTTGTGCAAACCCGGTTAAGTAAAAACTCAATACTGCTGCAATTATCATTTTTGTCTTCATTCTAAAGGGGGTTAAATTCCAGATTCAGCTTTAGTTCAACTATTTATTGTTTCCCTGATTTCTCTACAATCGCTTTTTGGAGCATATTTATCGTTGCCAGATCTTTGCCTTTAATTACATTCTTTGCAATTGGGTTTAACTCTTCACGATCATTTTTTAAATCGAAGATTTCTCCAGTTTCGTATAGCTTCCAATCTAAAGTTTGAGCGAAAACTTTTCTGGTAAATTTCCCCCATTTGGCATCATAGTAGGTGTAAATCCATTTACGTTGATCGGTTGTATTTCCCATCAATTGCGAATAAAAACTTTTCCCATCTAGCCTATCCACTTCTTTAACGGCAGTGCCGGCAAGGTTTAAAAACGTTGGAAAAAAATCAGTAAAATCTATTAATGATTGATTGATTGAACCGGCTTTAATGGTATTTTTCCAATTAACAACCAAGGGAACATGAGTTCCTCTGTAGTTAGTTTTACCCTTGTTTCCTTGTATCTTTTCACCTTTAAAATTAGAGATAATTTGAGGGCTTGTACCATTATCTGCCGTGTAAATGATAATGGTATTATCGCGTAAACCCAGATCATCAACTTTTTTTACGATGCGTCCAACCAGGTAGTCATGATAGCGTAACATATCTTTATAATACCTTGGGTTACTTTTTTCAGAAGACGAGGAGAAATCTTTATAATCTTCAGAAAACGGTGTCGGAACAAATGGATCGTGTGTTAAACACATTGGATAATATACCATAAAGGATGTATCCTTATTCTGTTCTATAAATTTTTCGATGTACGAAGTAAATACTTCGTCGCCATACTTACCTTTCAAAGTCACAGATTTCCTTTCATCTGTATAAACTGTAGGGTCTTGGTATCGAGACCCTAGTGTATCAACTTGCCAAAGCAAGAAGTTGTCAAAACCAGAATTTTGAGGCATTGATCCTTTAAGGCCACCGGCTAATTCAAATTGTTTCTCGTTTCCATATAATTGCCATTTGCCTGCGATGCATGTTTTATAACCTTGTTTTTGAATTGCATGAGCAAAGGTAGTTTGTGAGGGATCAAGTAAACCAAAGCCAATATAGTTTCGGCTATTATACTTTCCCGTCATCAATTGCACTCTGGAAGGGGTACATAATGGCATGGAATGACAGTTTTC
>JAZQRF010000006.1:0-1691 GCA_045629485.1 Pelobium sp.
ATATGATAAAACTGAGGGCGGTCAAACAACATTTGTTAAATTAAAGAATGACCCAAGGGTTACCAAGATTGGTGCTTTTATCCGAAAATACAGCATAGATGAGTTACCCCAGTTGTATAATGTTTTCAAAGGAGACATGTCGTTGGTAGGCAACCGTCCGCTTCCATTATATGAAGCAGAGATACTTACCTCAAATGAATGGAGCATGCGTTTTTTAGGCCCTGCAGGCTTGACTGGTTTATGGCAGGTGAGCAGAAGAGGAAGAGAAGATATGTCTGAGAGGGAAAGGAAAAAGTTGGATAATTTTTATGCACAGAACTATTCTTTTTCGCTTGATGTAAAAATTATCTTCATGACTATTCCGGCTATGGTTCAAAAAGAGAAAGTATAATTAGCGAAAGTAAAAACCTTTAGCTACCTATTGATAAAAAAGAGACTTTATCATAAATAGTTTTTGGTGTTAAATTGCCAAATTAAATTTTAAGCAGTCTTCCCTTAATTAAAAAACGGCAGTTCTTAACTCGAGAATTGCCGTTTTTTATTGCTTTTGATTCTCGAAAGAGAACGTTCGAAATTAAATTCTTTTTGCGAATTTTAAATTTAATTTATGATGCAACCTCTTTTTGTTTTTAATCACATTCCAACTGGGTAAGGTTAATGCCGTTTATAATAACATCGAATTCTGTACGTCGATTCAGTTGCTGATCTTCTTCAGAACAAGGAATGCCGTCAAAACAACGGTTAACCAACCTGGTTTTACCGTAATATTCTACTGATATTCTATTAGCAGCAATACCTTTGGCTACTAGATAGGCACGCGCAGCATATCCTCTTCTAAGGGACAGTTTTCTGTTGTAATCTTCGGAGGCACGGCTGTCGCAGTGGCTGGAAGAAACAACGCTGATTTGAGGATGTTTTTTTAGGAGTGCATAGAGTTCATCCAATGCAGGTTTAGCATCTTGTCTTATTTCAGAACGATCAAGGTCATAATAGATATTGTTCACAGCAAACACTTTCTTCAGGGAATCACAATGATTTAATATAAATTGCTGCTGTTGTTCCGTTTTATTTAATGCAAAATTGATTGTGATCACAGAATCTTTTTGAATTCCCTGACTTGTTACAAAACCTAATTTATTGATGTAGCCAAGTCTGCTTGCTGTAATTTCATAATCAGTTTCTTTAGGTAGTTCTCGTTTATAATTTCCTTTGGCATCTGTTTTTAAAGTATCAAAGCCATCCTGATGACGCATCAATAACCTGCTGTTGGCCAAAGGTATTCTGGTTACTGCATCAGTTACCATACCCTGAAGAATGATCAGTTGAAAGGCACGTTTAAATTGATAAATATCATCATTTCCTCTCCGGTTAGAGCTAAAAAAGCCGATTTTGCCATCTTGACTTTTTACTAAACTAAAATCATCTTTGGAAGAGTTGATGGGAATACCCATGTTTTTAGGCGCACTAACAGGCTTCATTTCCTTTAAGGGCACTTCAAAAATATCCAATCCTCCTAAACCTGGGTGACCAGTAGACGCAAAATAAAGGATACCTGATTTATCCAAAAAGGGGAACATTTCATTGCCTTCCGTATTAATTTGTTTACCCAGATTTACAGGTCTGGTCCATTGTCCCTGACCAGAACGTACACAGTAATAAAGATCTGTACCACCATAACCACCGGGTTTGTC
>JAZQRF010000007.1:0-2913 GCA_045629485.1 Pelobium sp.
GTAATATTAATCCCTTTATCAAAAACTTCTGATCTCAGAGAATCAAAATAGCCATGTAATGCATGTTTAGAGGCAGCATACGAACTTCTTTTAGCAGTTCCAAATTTCCCTACCAGTGAACTCAAAACAATAAGGTGCCCTCCACCTGAGGCAATCATTTTAGGTAAAAGTGTTTTACTTAAGATTACCGTACCCCAGTAATTGGTGTTAAAGATCTTTTCTTCGGTTTCCGGGTTAGTTTCTAAAGCATAGGAACGTTGACTCACCCCACCACAATTAAAGAGATAATCTATTTTGCCATATATTTTCCACGCCTCTTCCCCTTTATCAGGCAGATTTTGTTTGTCGGTCAAATCCAGCTGGAGAATATGCGTATCGATAGGATTAGCCTTTAATCTTTGTTTGAGCTCGTATAGCTTCTCCCTTTTTCTTGACGAAAGAATCAGTTTTGCCCCCTCTTTCTTTAATGCGATAGCCAAAGCTTCACCAATACCGGATGAAGCGCCTGTGATCCAAACAATTTTATTTTTAAAACTCATCTTCTATAAATAATTCGGAGGCAATATGGTCTGCATATAGCTTTCCGTTTGTTGTTAAATAAATAGTGTTTTCGTTTATTTTTAACCATTCGTTTTCAAAAAATGGAGCGGCCTCCTCTTTGACCTGATTGGATAGATCATTACCAAAATTTTCAGCGATGTGTTCTAAACTCATGCCCCACATGGTTCGCAGGGAGGTCATGATGTATTCGTTGAGCTTGTCTCTAGCAGAAAGGATTTCCTTGTCTGCAGGGATTTCTTTTTTAGCTAATGCCGTTAAATAACCCATATTGTTAGACAGGTTCCACTGCCTGTTTTGTCCATCGAAAGAATGAGCCGAAGGACCAATTCCAAGGTATTTCACCCCTTTCCAGTAATTGGTGTTGTGTCTGGAGTATTTACCCGGTTTTGCGAAATTAGAGATTTCGTAATGTTCAAATCCGTTAGTCGCCAATTCTTCCATTAAATAAACGAACTGGCCGGCACTTTGCGCTTCGTCCATGCCTTTTTGTTTTCCTTTATTGATGAAGGAAGCAAGGGCAGTTTGGGGTTCTACTGTCATAGAATAGCAGGAAATGTGCGGCACTTGTAGTTCCAGCACAGTTCTAATGTTAGATTTCCACTTTTCATCGGTTAATAGTGGGTAACCGTAAATTAAATCGAGCGTAATATTTTCAAATCCAGCATCCTGTAGTGCTTTAACAGAGAAGTCAGCTTCTTTAGCGTTGTGCGCCCGGTTCATCCATTTTAAGTCCTCATCATAAAAAGATTGAATACCAATGCTAAACCTTTTCACGGGTGTATTTCTCAGCTCCTTAATCTTTTGAAGCGAGAGATCATCCGGGTTTGCTTCGAGAGTAATTTCCGGTTCGGCAGAAACGCTAAAATTAAATCTGATAGTATCAATAATTTGATTGACCTCGTCTCCGCTTAGTAGAGAAGGTGTACCACCACCAAAATAAATGGTTTCTATTATTTCAGAATCTAAAAAGCTTTTTTGCATGCTTATTTCTTGCATCATGGCACCTAACATTTCGTTTTTATATTTAAGCGAGGTGCTGAAATGGAAGTCGCAGTAATGACAAGATTGCTTGCAGAAAGGAATATGGATGTAAATGCCTGCCATGATTAATGAAGAAATACTGATGAACAATGCAAAAGTAAGGTATTTTATAAAACAAGAGTTTTCCTTCTAAAGGAATACCCCTAAAAAGGGCATTTTTATTTTTAAACTTAGAACGAAAGAAGACTTGCCTGGTTAACAGGATAATGTTTAAGATAAGTTTTGACTCGATATTTTATAATTAAGATGAAAGAGAGTCTAAAACAAGATACTTTCATTTCTTGTCCAGCCCAGCTTCGCTCCACGTTCGCTTCTAAGGGCGCCGAAGAAGTACTAAGGGAAAGAAGAAGGTACACCGGAGACAACGAGGAGTTAACGTGGAGTTGATGTGGACTTCTCGTGGAGTTGAGGTGGACTTATAACAAGAAGATGTTGATTTTTTAAAAGCAGATTGGTAGCTTTAGGTAGGAGATCAAATTTAAAAATTAAATGGCAGAACAGCAAGGACTTTTGCCTTACTCAGGAAAATTAGGCGAGACCATTGGTTACCGCCGAGGGGGAAAACATTTTGAAAGGGCTAAATCCCGTTCTTACCAACCCGGTGAGGAGAGCCTGAAGAGCGGAGCAGAATTTGGAACCGGCAGCACCGGATGCGCATTACTAAAGATGGCTTTTGAGCCTCTGCTATTAAGAGCATTCTCTGAAGACCTGCATAACCGCCTGGCCGGAAAGCTACGCGTAATTATTCGTACCGGTCCGGTGGCGAAAAAAGGTAAGCGAGGTGTATTTGATGGGAATGTAAATCTTTTGAAAGGATTCGAATTCAATCCGAAGGTGAGCTTCCGGAAGTTGAACCAGATGATGATGAGCACCACAGTAACAGCGGAGGAGGTAAAGGTAAGTATCCGGCCTTTCGAATGGAAGGAAACCATACATACTCCCACTCAGGCCCAAAGGGTAAAAATAGGTTTTTGCTGTGTGTTTGCTGATTTTAATAGCGGCAGCTATACTGCACTGCGGGCAGACGATCTGCAAATCGAGAGAAATAAAGATTTTCCTGGCGGCAGGTTTAAAATAGCTATTCCCAAAGAAGAGGAACTGGCTGTACTGTTAATGATGAATATATATTTTGAAAGTGATCTGGGAAGCAGAGCTTATCGTATAGAAAATAAGAAATTTCAGGCAGGGGTAATTTTAGATGCTGTTCATATTAAAAATGGAGAGGTGGTAGAGTTTGTAGCGGAAGACTTGCCGAAAATAGAAGAGGAACAAGTCGGATCGTAGCCATGTCGTTCTGTGTGCCAAGGAGTT
>JAZQRF010000008.1:0-19046 GCA_045629485.1 Pelobium sp.
TTGTTTGTAAGGGTAAAAAAGGGTGCAGAGAAACAGTTTCAAAAATTGTTAACAGAAAGTGAGATCGCTTACAGGCAATTAGAAGACCAAACTTTTGCATTAGCAAATGGTACTAAGCTGGAAACAATTATTGCTGATAAGAGTATTTACGAAGTGCAGGACAGGTCTTCGCAGCAAACGGGCAGTTTCTTTAAGCCACATAAATGGGATAAATGGTGGGATTGCTGTGCGGCTTCCGGCGGAAAATCTTTGATGCTGCATGATCAAGAACCTGATATAAAACTGCTCGTGAGCGATATCAGGGAGTCTGTACTGGCGAATCTTGATGAGCGTTTTAGAAATGCCGGTATTAAAAGCTATCAAAAAAAGGTGATGGATTTGACGCTAAGTCAGTCATTACTTTTACACGATTATCACTTTGATGGTATTATTGTAGATGCTCCTTGCAGCGGCTCAGGGACATGGGGTAGAACCCCTGAAATGATCAGCCAGTTTCAGGAACATAGTATCCATTTCTTCCAGGATTTACAGCGTAAGATTCTTAAAAATGTTATCCCATACCTAAAAAAAGACAAGCCATTAATTTATATCACATGCTCTGTTTTTAAAGAAGAAAACGAAGAACAGGTGCAATGGCTACAAAAAGAGTTTAATCTGGAAGTAGAAAGCCAAAAGGTGATTAAAGGTTATGAGCATAAGGCTGATACCATGTTTGTAGCGAGACTGGGTAAAAAGTAATTTACCCTAATGTTATAGCGGGTAAGCAGTATCACTCTTCGGCTCCGAAAGCACAAAAAAACTTTGCACTGTACTTACATTAGAAAGTGTAGCCAGTTGATTACGAAGGAAAAGGTGATATGCATCCATGTCTTTTGTAGAAATCCTCAGGATAAAATCGTAGGCACCTGTCATTTGGAAGCATTCCATCACTTCCGGAAACTGAGACACCGCCTCTTCAAATTCACCTAATGTTTCTTTAGTATGAGATTTCAGGAATACATGAGAAAAGGCAATTAAATTCCGGTCGATTTTTTTTCGATCAAGAATAGCTACAATTTTTTTAATGTAACCCTGCTCTTTTAGCCGCCTTATTCTTTCGTGAACAGTAGCCAGAGACTTGTTTGTTTTAAATGCTAACTCTTTATTAGTTTGGGTAGCATCTGACTGCAGTTGTCTTAAAATTTCCAGATCTGTGGCATCAAGATTTGTCATTCCAAAATAAATTAACCTAAAAAAAAATGAAATAGAACATATTCAAATCCTAAAACTATAAAAATTCTGTATAAATTACCTATTAACAATAAAATTTATGGAAAATAATCAAATGGTTGCTTTTAAATATAGTTAACTGGAATTTTGCTGAATAATTTCAATGATACTGAAAATGCATACCATAACTGAAACAGAATTACCATCAGATTTAGCTCCTGCAACCATAGCAAAATTTCAACAATTAGGACACCTGGTTGGCAACACACCAATGCTCCAGCTCAATTACCTTTACAATGGTGAACCGGGTAGGATTTTTGTTAAATGCGAAAATTACAACCTTACCGGGAGTCTTAAAGACCGGATGGCTTTGCATATACTTCATCAGGCTTATCTCACTAAAAAGATAAATCCCGGTGATACCATAATTGAAGCAACCAGCGGAAACACAGGGATTGCCTTTGCTGCACTGGGGAAAGCCTTAGGTCATCAGGTTAAGATTATTATGCCCAACTGGTTAAGCAAAGAAAGGATTGATATTATAAAGAGTATGGGTGCAGAGGTAATCCTGGTGAGTAAGGAAGAAGGCGGGTTTTTAAAAAGTATAGCTATCAGCAGGGAGCTGGCAGAACACGGTGGCGTTTTTCTTCCCAGACAATTTGAAAACCAAAGCAATTCTGACGCTCATGAACATACGACTGGGCCGGAGATATGGCGGCAGCTATCCGGTCTGAATTTAAAAGCAGATGCTTTTGTGGCAGGGGTGGGTACAGGTGGTACTGTAATGGGTACGGGTAAATTTCTGAAAGCCGTTTATCCGGGGATAAAGATTCATCCACTCGAGCCTGCAGAAAGTCCCACTTTAACTACCGGGTATAAAGTTGGCAGTCATCGGATTCAGGGAATTTCAGATGAATTTATCCCAGCCATCGTGAAACTGGATGATCTGGATGAAGTGATTCAGGCCAATGACGGAGATGCCATTATTATGGCTCAGAAACTATCTCAACAGTTAGGGCTGGCAGTTGGTATTTCTTCCGGAGCCAATATTGTTGGAGCAATAAAATTAAAGGAGCAAATGGGGAAAGATGCCATAATCGTAACCTTATTATGCGATAGCAATAAAAAGTACCTAAGTACAGATTTGGTTAAAGAAGAACCGGTGAAAAATGGCTATGTTTCTTCAGGCGTGGATTTTCATGACTATCAACCTATTTCCCGCTTAAACCATACCTGATAATTGATAAAGTCTTTATAATTCTGAATAGGATAAGTCAAGAAGATGATGTAAAGGTATACCAATTAACCTTGCGTAAGCGGTTTACTCCGCGGTTTATGGTTGGATATAAATTAGCACCGTTCAGCTTTATTCACTTAAGGTCTCTGTAGATTCTTAACAATTACGAATGAGTTGTCAATGGTGTTATGAACGCCAGTTTTTAGTATTTACGAAAAAAACAGCATTTCCAATGCTAAAATAGTCAGGTATCGGTGCTTAATGATGTGGGCTTTAATTATCTGTAAAGACTGGGTAATATGGGTGTTAATGGTAGCAACAGATACCCCCATGATTTCGCTGGCTTCTTTATAGCTTCGCCCTTCTATCTTGCAAAGTGTAAAAGCTTGTTTTCTTTGAGGTGAGAGATTTTTCACAGCATTACTAAGCAGTTGGGAAAGCTCTTTATTTTCCATAAGTTCTTCCACACTTAATGTAAATTCATCATGCTGATTGATGAGTACCTGTAGGAGTTTTTGATCCGAAGCTTGTTTCCTGAAATAGTTATAAACCATATTTTGCGCAATTACATATAAATAACTTTGAAAAGAGCGTTCTTCATCCAGATTTTGCCGATGATCCCAAAATTTAATAAATAATTCCTGGATGATTTCATCCGCAACGTCCTGATCTTTCACCATTCTCAAGACTTTGAGGTACAAGGATTTGCTGAATGTTCTGTAAATTTCGTTAAATGCTGATTGGTCTCCGCGTTTAAGACGAATAATTAAAGATTTTTTATGTGAGTCAGTTATAATTTTCAAAAACAACTCCTGTTAATGTTGAGGTTTAGATGATTTGATAAATTTAGTGATTTTTTAGCAATAAAGATTTGGTATTTATGCCATTTCATCAATTTTTAATATAAATGATTAAAAAAGTAATCGATTAAAAATGTTTTGCGAACTTTTTTAAAATAAACACAAAATCTATTCATTGTTTTTCTCGGGTTGCGTGTATTAAGCTATAATTAACTGTCTATGAATATAAAAGTACTGTTTAAAAAATATTTGAATAACGAATCTGATGATAAGGAGTTAGAACAGTTATTAGCATACTTCCAGCTGGAAGAAAAAGAAGATTTGTTAAAGCAACTTATCCTTGAAGACCTGCAACAAGAATCTGATCTAAGTCTGGACGCTAAAATTGATGAAAGACTGTTAATTATTCATCAAAAAATTAAGCAAGAAAAGTTTAAAAACACTTTTAAAAAGGTAAGACTTACCTGGTTTCAAATGGCTGCTGCGGCAATGCTTATACTGGTTGGTTCCGTTATATTTTATTTAAACGAAAAGAATGATACAGAAGATCTTGCTGTCAAAATTACGCAAAATAAGATCGTACCCGGTAAAAACCAGGCAGTTTTAACACTGGCGGATGGGAGTAAGATTAGTTTAAGTGAAGCGGTAGAAGGAGAAATTGCTTTGGAAGCTGGTGTACGCATTGTCAAAACTGCAGACGGGCAGCTGGTTTATCAATTTGAGAATGAAAATCCAGGAGCTGAAATACAATATAATACCATAGAATCTCCTGCAGGTGGGCAATGGAAAGTGGTTTTGCCTGATCAATCAGCAGTGTGGCTTAACGCCAAATCCAGTCTTACATTTCCTACCACTTTTAGAAACGGCGAACGAAAGGTAGAGCTGGTAGGGGAAGCCTATTTCGAAATTTCCCCTGATAAAACTAAACCTTTTAAAGTGTTAAGTAAAAGGCAAAGCGTAGTAGTTTTGGGTACGCATTTTAATGTGATGGCTTATCCGGAAGAGCAGTTAGAAAAAACTACTTTAATGGAGGGAAAGGTAAATATTTCGGCACATGGATTAACCAGAACTCTAAAACCCGGAGAGCAAGCCAGAACTAATTCGAAAGAGATAAATATTACAGATGATGCAGATTTGAAGGAGGCGATAGCCTGGAAGAATGGCTATTTTAAATTCAATGAAAATTTAGAGGGGATTATGAGTAAGATCAGCCGGTGGTACGATGTGGAGGTTGTGTATGTAGAGCCGCCACATCCTGATTATACTTTTGAGGGAGAGGTTTCTCGTACAAGGGATTTGAATGAGCTTTTGAAAATCATGGAATATACGGGAAAGGTTCACTTTGATATTGATGGAAGGAGGATTCTTGTGAGGAAATAAACGTTTACTACACGAGATCCCAAAATAAAAACCAGCTGTGGTTGCGACACAACTGGCTAACGCCGGGATCAGTAAATAATTCGAATACTATATCTAAACCAGACCAACAAATGTATAAAAATTATACTAAGAACATTGGTATGCCATTAAGGTATGCCGGAAAATTCCTGCTGATGATGCGATGTTTTGCACTGATACTAACAGCTATGATAATGCAGGTAAGTGCTGCAACTTTAGGGCAATCTATTACTCTAAATGCCAAAAATGCCTCACTTAGCAATATTATTAAAGAAATAAGAGAGCAAAGTGGTTATGACTTCTTTTTTAATAAGGAGCTCATTCAAAAGAGTAAACCCGTTACCCTGAACGTAAAGAATGCAAGTATTGAGGAGGTTTTAACCCAGTGCCTGGAAGGCCAGCCCATGACCTATAAGATAGAGAACCGGGTGGTGATGCTGAAAGAGAAAAAAGCTGGATTTATTGAGAACGTCAAAGATTTTTTGGCTATCCCGGTTGATGTGAGAGGTAATGTTACCGATTCTACCGGGATGTCGCTGATAGGTGCAACAGTTAGGGTTAAGGGTGGCAGAATAAGTACAACTACTGACGTTGATGGTTATTTTCGTATGCCTAACATAGAAACAGGTACTACGCTCGAGATTTCGTATATAGGTTATTTTACCAGACAAATTCTTGTAACACGTGAAAACGCGTCTGACCTTAGAGTCGTGCTTCAGCAAAACCTTAATGCCTTGCAGGAAATTACCGTAGTATCAACAGGGTATCAAAAAATTGCTGCAGAACAAAGTACTGGGGCAGTTTCACAAATAGGGTCAAAGGAATTTGAATCCAGGGTTAGCAGCAATTTCCTGGATGGACTGGTAAACAGGATGCCGGGATTGATGCTTAATAACGACGTGACTTTTACCAGCACTAACCCGGGAGCAGCCGGATCTAATCAAAGAGCTTTATTCAATATACGGGGTATCTCTACGATGACTGCAGCCAATCAAAGTCCTTTAATTGTAGTGGATGGCTACCCGACAGAGCTGACGTTGGATATGATTGACCCGAATGAGATTGCTTCTGTAACCATTCTGAAAGACGCAGCTGCATCAACAGTTTATGGGGTGAGGGCGTCTAACGGCGTAATTGTGATCGAGAGAAAGCAGGCAAAACCCGGTGCAGCGCAGTTCAATTTCAGGACTACTTTAGGGCTTAGGCCAGAGGAAAATTACAGCCGTTACCGCTGGGATCCTAACTCATCTGCGGTGAATGCCGATTATGTAAGGGAAAGGCAGGCGCTGAATATTCAGCCAGGTACCTGGAATACTTTGTTCGATCCCACAGAGGGGAGAATACAACGTTCTATCCCATATTTCATACAGGCTCAACTTGCCGCGGGCATCATTACTCCTGAACAGGCGGAGAGTTCTATGGCAGAGCTGCGTAGCTACGATAACATAGACGACTATAACCGTTTGTTCCTGAGGACTGCCGCCACGCAAACCCATACTTTTAACGTTTCAGGCGGTACACCGAATGCATTGTATTATATTACGTCCAACTATACCGGCAATATTAACAATCAGATCAATAATGACGATAACCGGTTTTTATTAACGGGACGTACTACGCTCAAACTTTCTAAAAAATTAAGGTTAGAGTTAACCACCGAATACCAGGAACAGCGTTTTAACAATGCGCCTGTACCGGGCCCTGCAGATTATGCCCCTTACGAGCGTTATGTAGACGTAAATGGTAATCCTGCAGCTATCGTTTCAGCCAGCCCTGCACCAGTTTATAATAGCCGCCTGATGTCACAAGGATTGTTAGACCACAATACTTACCCGCTGATCAATGTTAATAAAATTAGCGATAAGACGCAGGTCTTTAATAATAAAACCATCGCTAATTTTAACTACGATATCGGAAAGGGATTTAATCTTTTATTTGGCGGAATATACGAGATTTCCCGTTCAGAGACCAGGCATCTGGCTCAACAGGGATCTTCGGAAGTGAATCGCTGGGTAAACAATTATACCGTCACTGCAGGAACCTTTAAAAGAAATATTCCTGATGGAGATTTCCTTCGTCAGCAAAATAGCAGCTCAAGAGGTTATACTGCCCGTACGCAATTAAACTATGATAAAAAAATAGGTAACCATTCCTTTAATGGTATAGCTGGAGCTGAGCTGCGCAGCATTTTAAGCAAAGGTAATTTAGCTTCTTATTTTGGTTATAATGACCAGACTTTGTTGCATCAGCCCGTAGATTATGCCTCTGTATTTTTAAATTTAGCAGCGGTGAGGGGTACACTTATTACCGGAAATACTCTTGGAGCATTAGATCAATTCTTCAATCAGAGCTTTAATGAAGACCGGTTTTTATCCGCTTTTTCTAACCTCGTTTATTCCTTTAAAGATAAATATTCTTTATCAGGGAGTATTCGTATGGAGCAATCCAACCTTTTTGGTACTGATCCAAAGTATAGGTACAGACCATTATGGTCCGCAGGGGCCGCATGGAACATACATAAGGAGGATTTTATGAAAAATATCGATTGGCTGCACCAGTTGAAACTGCGTAGTGCATTTGGGTTTAACGGAAATGTGGCTAAGCTTTCCCTTCCTCAGGTAACTGCCCAAGCCCAGAATAATACACTGAATGTACCGACACTTAACGCGTTGATCTTAGCTTCCAATGCCAATAGCAGCTTGCGCTGGGAAAAGACAGAAAACTTAAACCTGGGCCTGGATTTTAGTGTATTTAAAAATGTATCAGGTAGCGTTGATTATTATACCAAGAAAACAACCGATGTAATGGGTATGGCGGCTGTAGATCCGACTTTGGGAGCATTAGACCCAATAACAGCCACCAGCAGAGCTTTGATAAATTACGCGACGATTAGAAATAACGGTATAGAGTTTGGTCTGAGGGCGGACTGGATAGCCCGTAGAAATTTTAACTGGAATACCGGTATTGTGATTGCCAAAAACGATAGCAAGGTGCTGGACGTTTTCAGAACAGGCAGTTATAATCCACAGGCTTTAGACGCATTGGGATTTGTGAGCGGTTACCCGGTGGGTGCCATGTTTTCTTACAATACTATAGGATTGAGTAATGAGGGGTTTCCCATTATAGTAGATGACGCAGGAGTAGAATATGTGGTGAATACCAGTACCAGTACTGCTCCTTTGACAAGAGCAATGTCGAGTGAGGATTCCGGGCTGGTACAATATTCGGGTACTTCGCTTCCAAGAGTTAATGCTGGTTTAAGTAACCGGGTAGACGTTGGCAATTTTTACTTCTTTGCGATGATCAACTATTATGGAGGTTTTAAAGTGAGGGTACCAAGGCCAACACCTAGTGATAACAGGCCGTTAGAGGGAGCAGGTAACTATTGGAGGGTTCCAGGTGATGAGTTGAATACCGATATTCCGAGCTTGGTTAATATCACCGCTACCAATCCGTTGTGGGCTTACCGCTATAATAGCAATTATGTAGTGGATGGGGATTACCTGACTTTAGGTGATGTAACCGTTTCTTACCGCTTAAATAACCTGAATTTCCTGAAAAAGGTAGGCTTTAAAAACTTCGAAATTAAAGCTCAGGCTTCTAACCTGTACACGGTAGGCTTTAATAGGGAAAATTTTAGCATGGCCACCAGAAGCTATGCTAAAACTTATCTAACGCCAACCTATACACTGGGTTTGTTTACTAACTTTTAATTTTAAACTGATGAAAAAACTTAAATATTTAGCTGGTCTATTGCTGCTTAGTCTCCTGTTTTTTACCGGTTGCAATAAATACCTGGATGTGGAGCCAAAAGGCAGACAATTGCTGAAAACCACGGAAGACTTTAATCGTTGGTTGAATAGCCCCACTCTTGTAACGGAAACCAGGGCTGACAACATCTTGGATTACATGACAGACAATATCGACTTAGCAAACATTGGGAATCCGCCATCAACTCTTGTGGAGTTAATTTATACATGGGCTCCGCAATTTACGACGGATATTAGCACAGCTACACTTTTATGGGGAGAACACTATCAACGCATTAACCTCTTCAATACGGTATTGTTAGGGATAGATGCTGCCGAAGGTGGGACTGCATCGGAGAGATTGAGTATTAGGGCAGAAGCATTATTGGGCAGGGCTTATTCCTATTACTATCTCGTGAATGAATATGGCAAGCCCTACAATCCGGCAACTGCTGCTACCGATCTGGCTGTGCCTATTATGGTATCAGATAATGTAGGCGAGACAGCAATACCTCCCAGAAGTACGGTAGCGGAAATTTACCAGCTTATCATTGATGATATCAACGCAGCCATCCCTGATCTGCCTGACGATAACAGCAGTGCCAGGTTTCGTGGTTCTAAGGCAGCTGCATACAGCGTTTTGGCCCGAGTTTACCTGTACAGAAGAGAGTATAACGAAGCGCAGCGCTATGCCGAGCTGGCCCTGAACAATACACAGGCTACCATGATTAATTATACTAGTTCCGCCACCTTTCCGACCACCATCAATGTGGTATCGCATCCGGATGTGATATACGGAAGGTCATCTGCAGCTGTAGGAATACCCATAACCCAGGAATTTAAAAGTACGTTTGAAAGCAATGATGCCAGAATAGCAGTCTTATATTATAACTGGGCTAATAACACAAGAGGAGCAACGGCCTATTATGCTGCTGCTGTAACAAACGTTTTCCAGTCTACTAATTCAGGCACCAGTGTGCAGGAAATGCACTTAATTGCAGCCGAGGTTGCAGCGAGAAATAATGAGCTCGCTACCGCACTTGAACATCTGAATACAGTGCGCAGAAACCGGTATACTGGGGCAGATAAAGACTTTAATTCAGACGATCAGCAGGAAGTTTTTGATGAAGTGCTGGAAGAGAGAAGGAGGGAATTGCCTTTCCATGGCTTACGTTGGTTTGATATGCGAAGATTTGACATGGAAGACAGGATGCCAGTGGTAAACCGTTTTAATGCGGCGAATGAAATAGTGGCCACACTGGAACCAAAGAGCAATAAGTACACGTTGCAGGTACCTGTTCAGGTCATGGCGTTGAACCCAAATATGTTACAGAATCCTTAATTATACCATGGAAAAGATGAAGACATTAAAATTGAAAATACTGGCCCTATTTACTGCTGCACTGTTTTTTTTAGCCTGCAAAGAAGACGAGTCCGGGCGGGCCATACTGCCTGAAGGCAGTGTAACCTTTGACCTGCCGGCAACGCAGGATGTGGTGGAACGAGATTTGAACATCAAAGCAATATCCGTCATCAGCACCGACATGAAAGCAGTCCTAAGCGGAGCTGTATCTTCGGATGTGCATTACGTGACCTTTGCAACGGACACTACAAAAATTGCGGCTTACAGACAAAAGTATGGCAGCAGTGCCCTCTTACTTCCAACAAGGAGCTACCTCTTTTACAAACCGACGGTAGCCATCGCCGCTGGCAACAGCGTTTCAGAACCTGCTGTGTTGAATCTTGGTTTTCAGACCACTTTGAGACCATATAGTACCTATGTTCTTCCGATAGCTATAACATCTATAGATGGAAAAATACAAGATCCGAAAACACGCCGAATTGTTTATTATGTTTTCAAAACTCGTGAGCCATTATATGTAGACCATACCGGATTCACTCCTCTTACAGTCACGGCATCTTCTGTAAATGGTACCAATGTTGCCAACCGGGTAGCAGATGGGAATACCTTAGGCACTTATTGGTTAAGCAATATTAACCAGTCTTTACCGCAGTGGGTAAATATTGATTTTAAAAGGGAACTTACATTTTCAGGCCTTGATGTATTCCATGCCAGTGCTATAAACTATGCTGTGTCAGGCAGTGATCCCACTTCTGCCAGGGTGGAAACAAGTGCAGATGGTGTCGTTTGGGTGGATAGGGGTACCTATACCATTAATGTGAGGAATACAGAGAAGAAACAGACCGTTGTTTTTCCTGCTGCAGCCACGGGCAGGTACCTGCGCTTCACAGTGTTGACTGCAAATAGCTATATATCAGGAGCTAACTCTTATGATATCGGTGTGATAGGCGAAATTCTGTTGAGAAACTAAAAGAATGAAAAAATGTGGAGAATATCCCTGAGGCCTATATGGTAAGGGATATTTTCTATTGATTATCCTGAAGAAATGTTTCGTTAAGGAATACAAATAATAATAAAACCAATAGAAATGAAAAGCAAATTATTTTTTACAATAGCTTATTTTATACCATCATTACTGATGGCCCAAAGCGGCTATATCCTATCTGGTAAAATAACAGGCTTAAAAGCACCTGCTGTAGCCTACCTTTCTATTGTAGAAAATGGCAGGTATGTAAATAAAGATTCTTCCGTAGTGAAAAGAGGGAAGTTTAAATTTAAAGGTATGGTGGATGCTCCTACGCAGGCCGTGGTGGCTTTAAAACGCAGCAACCTGTCGGAAACGTCTTCCAAAAGAGATTATTTGCCTTTTTATCTGGAGAACTCTGCCATTGTCATTAAGGGTCGCGATTCTATTTTAAATGCTGAAGTAAAAGGATCGGTTGCTCACCGGGAGCAAACGGAACTCGAAGCCGCAATCAGGCCATTAACCAATACGATCATCAAGCTGAATAATGAATTTCGCGGCAAGCCCAGGGACGAAGCTTTTCAAATCGCATCAGATAGTGTGACCAAACTAGTGGCATCTATCAAGCAGATTCGCAAAGGTTTTGCAGCAAGCCACCTTAACTCTTATATGGGTTTATACACCTATACCACCCATATTTTGGACAGCAAATTCGACCCTGATGTGGAGGAGCCCCTCTATCATCAATTTACAGAAGAGCTTAAGACTTCTGAACTGGGACAAACAGCCTGGAAAAAAATCGAAAGTGCCAAACTGCGCCAGGTTGGTGTACAAGCAACAGATTTCACACAAACGGATATTTATGGAAAACCATTTCAACTTTCTTCTTTAAGGGGGAAATATGTTTTCATTGATTTTTGGGCTAGTTGGTGTGCTCCATGCAGGGCAGAAAATCCTAACCTGGTAAAAGCTTATCAGGAGCTTAAGGGCAAAGATTTCGAAGTGGTGGGTGTATCCTTAGACGAAAGTCAAAAGGGATGGGAAATGGCCGTAGAGAAAGACGGTTTGCCCTGGATACACGTGAGCGACCTTAAAGGATGGAAGAACTCGGTAGCAGCAATGTATGGCATCAGCGCTGTACCTCAAAGCATCCTGATTGACCCGCAAGGAGTGGTAATAGCGAAAAACCTCAGAGGCGAAGAGCTAACCGAGAAACTGAAAGCACTTGTAAAATAAATTATTCTTCTTAAAACAATACCTATCATGAATATTAGAAATGCCATCGCCGTACTCCTTATGCTTCCTGCAGGCTTCTGCCTTGCGCAGGATAAGTTTGAAATATCCGGTAAGCTCAAAAATGCGGGCAGCGAGAAAAAAGTAATACTAAACTATAAAAACAGTGAAGGCAAGAATGTCAAAGACAGTACCGTTTTAAAAAATGGTAAATTTAAGTTAAGCGGAACAACAGCTTATGGTAACAAGTCCACCCTGGTGCTGCTGCCACTGGAAAAGGATACCAGCCGCCGGCCCTCATATGATTATCAGGAATTCTACCTCGAAAAAGGAAAGTATAAAGTAGCTGGTACCGACAGCATGGCTTCAGCCAATATTACCGGTACACAGGTACAAGCAGATTTCAACCAGTATAATGCTATGACTAAGGCTCTGCTGGCGCAATTTAAAGATATTACGCAGCGGTTCAGTAAAGTGTACTATGCAAAAGTAAAAGATACTGCCGCAATTAAAGCAATCCAGGCAGAAGCCAGGCCGGTACATGCTAAAATAGAAGCGGCTTTGGATTCTTTTATTTTTAGCCACCCCGATTCTTACGTGACCTTAGATCTTATAACTCAGAACAAAACTGCAGTCATAGATCCTGCAACATTTGGAAAATACTATGATCCTCTTAGCAAAAGGATACTCTCAAGTTTTACCGGGCAACAGCTTACCTCCAAATACGAGAAAGCTAAGCAAATAGCCATAGGAAAGATGGTGGATTTTACCCAAATTGATGACAAAGGTAATGAGTTCCAACTATCTTCTTTAAGAGGCAAATATGTATTGGTAGATTTCTGGGCCAGCTGGTGTGTGCCATGCAGAGCTGAAAATCCAAATTTGCTCAAAGCTTATCAGGAATTAAAAGATAAAAATTTCGAAATAGTGGGTATTTCTCTTGACGAAAGCAGAAAGGCATGGTTAAATGCAGTGGAAAAAGATGGGATGCCCTGGATTCAGGTGAGCGATCTGAAAGGTTTTAAAACAGATGTTGCGGTGCAATATGGTATTACTGCCATTCCCCAAAACTTTCTGATTGATCCGAGTGGGAGAATTATAGCTAAAGATTTAAGAGGGGAAGATCTTAATGTTAAATTAAAGGAGTGGGTGAAATAAACTTTCCCGGGAATGAATTATACAATGGAGCGATAAGCGTTTAGCCCGTAAAGAAGTGGGTGCTTGTTAGCGTAGCAGCTTATTGGGAATTAAGCAGGACTGCGACTGTAACGTTTATAAACAAGCTCTTTATTCTCCGGAGAAAACTAACAATAAACAGATGAAAAAATTAATGATATTGATTACCCTGGTAATTATTGCCGGAGGTTTGAAATCCCAGGTATTAACCCCAGTAAAATGGAGTTACGCAGCAAAAAAAACCGGCCCACATACAGCAGTGGTCTTTTTAAAAGCCACCATGGATAACGGCTGGCATATTTACTCTCAAAATGTAGAAGAAGGAGGCCCTGTAAAAACCAACTTCTCTTTTGCATCTTCCGGAGCTTACTCTTTAGACGGAAATACGATTGAGCCCAAAGCCATCACTAAATATGAAAAGACTTTTGGGATGAATGTGAGCTATTTCGAAAAGGAAGTCGTTTTTCAGCAAAAAATCAAACTAAAATCAGGGCAGGCCTTAGTCAAAGGTTCATTAACCTATATGGTATGTAATGATCGTCAGTGTTTGCCTCCTACAGATGTAGTTTTCAGTATTCCGATCAAATAATTCAATAAGTTCATATGTTTAGCTATAAAACAAGGGTAAGATCATTACTTATCCTTTTTGCGATTACATGCTTAGTTTTACCATTCGAGGTAAAAGCATTTTTCCAGGACACCATCAGTACTGCTGATATTGAGTTTACCACCATAGAGGAGGAAGATGTTACAGATAAAGAAATAGTAGTTTCGGAACAGATAAATGCACCGGTATTTACAAATGTAAAAGAGCTGGATAAAGCGCAGGAAAAGCGTACTTTATGGAATATATTTCTTGCCGGTTTAGCTGGCGGATTTGCAGCACTGCTGATGCCCTGTATCTTTCCAATGCTGCCGTTAACAGTAAGTTACTTCACCAAGAGGAACAGCAGTACCCGTAAGGCAGCTGTTTTTAAAGCTCTAATCTATGGTCTCAGTATCATTGTGATTTATGTGATGTTGGGTTTATTAGTTACCATCACCTTTGGCGCAGATTCATTAAACAATCTCTCCACCAACGGGATTTTTAATTTCCTGTTCTTTTTAATGATTGTAGCTTTTGCTGCGTCATTCCTGGGGGCATTTGAAATGAACCTGCCCAGCAGCTGGGTAAATAAAATGGACAGTAATGCGGATAAAAAAGGATTTATAGGCCTGTTTTTTATGGCCGCCACTTTATCTTTAGTTTCCTTTTCATGTACCGGTCCGATAATAGGATATCTGTTAGTAGATGCAGCTACTACCGGTGCATTATTAGGCCCTACCGTGGGCATGCTTGGTTTTTCTGTGGCACTGGCTATTCCTTTCGCTTTGTTTGCCCTATTCCCAAGCTGGCTAAACGCCCTTCCCAAATCCGGCGGATGGTTGAATAACGTAAAGGTGACACTAGGATTTTTAGAATTGGCCCTGAGCTTGAAATTTCTTTCTAATGTTGACCTGGCCTATCATTGGAATTGGTTTGACCGGGAGGTTTTCCTTGTACTATGGATAGTGATTTTCGGGTTATTAGGGATGTATTTATTGGGCAAACTAAGGCTTTCTCACGATGATAAAATGGCTTCTGTGTCTGTAACTAGGTTGTTTTTATCCATTATTGTTTTATCATTTACGTTGTATCTTGTTCCTGGTTTATGGGGAGCCCCGCTCCGGTCGGTGAGTGCTTTCTTACCACCACAGGCCACACAGGATTTTGATTTGTATACAGCAAGCCTGAAAAGCGAGGGAAAATCTGTAGTGCCGTCTGAAGACCTGCCGCACAAATACACAGATCTATTTGATTCACCGCTAGGCCTGAACGCGTTTTTTGATTATGACGAAGGGATCGCCTATGCTAAAAAAACAGGTAAACCCGTGATGATTGATTTTACAGGTCATGCTTGTGTGAATTGTCGTAAAATGGAAGCTGCGGTATGGCCCGATAAGCAAGTGTATCAAATCATTAATAACGATTATGTACTCATCCAACTATACGTAGATGATAAGACAGATTTAAATGCAGAAGACCAAAGTGTAATGGCAAATGGAAAACCTATCAAAACCATTGGTAAGAAATGGAGTTACCTGCAAACCAGCAAATTTGGCGCTAATTCTCAACCTTTTTATGTATTGCTGGATCCAGAAACAGAAGAGCCTTTAGTGGCCCCTAAGGGTGCTGATTTTGATGTTCAGAATTATTTGGAATATTTAAAAAGTGGGCTGCAAGCCTTTATAAAGTAAGGCTTACTTGTGGTTAACACCGCTGGAGCCTCCAAAAGGCTGGCCTCTTAAGAGAGGATGTATGAAGATGAGCAATTAAATTTCCGGAACTAGTAAAAGATACCGGTTAATAAAAGATTAAAATGAAGAAAATCAAAGAAGTATTTATGATCGCGTTGTTCTTTAACCTCCTGTTTTTAACAGCGGAGGCACAGACCAAAGCGGAAAACAGCCAGATAATCGCACTGGACAACGCAGTTGTCAAAGGAGAATTGCCAAACGGTTTTACCTATTATATCCGGCGAAATACCGAACCAAAAAACCGTGTTTATATGTATCTGGTAAATAAAGTAGGGTCTATCCTTGAAGAAGAGCAAGAAAGGGGCCTGGCTCATTTTATGGAACACATGAATTTTAACGGCACTACTCATTTTCCCAAAAATGAACTGGTGAATTACCTTCAGCATGCAGGCGTAAAATTTGGGGCAGATTTAAATGCTTATACCAGCTTTGATGAAACTGTTTATCAGTTGCCTTTGCCCGCGGATAATCCGGAGATTATTAAAAACGGCTATCAAATTATGCGTGACTGGGCACAGGAAGCAACCTTAGATCCTAAAGAAATCGATCAGGAAAGAGGAGTGATTTTGGAAGAACGCCGTCTCGGGAAGGATGCACAGCAAAGAATGCGTGATCAGTATTTTCCTTTGCTACTGAATGGTTCACGCTATGCCGAACGACTGCCCATAGGGACGGAGGAGGTGCTGAAGAACTTTAGTCCTGAAGTGATCAGGAAATTTTATAAAGATTGGTACCGTCCAAATCTTCAGGCGCTTATTGTAGTTGGAGATATTGATGTTAAAGAGACCGAGCAAAGCATCAGAGCGAAATTCAGCGACCTGAAAAATCCTCCGAATGAAAGAGAAAGAACAAGCTATGGTGTGGTGCTCAACGGGGAAAACCATTTTCAGGTAGTAACGGATCGCGAGATGCCCAGCATAAGTATACAAATTTTAATGAAACGCAGGGCTAAGGAAATCAAGACAGAGGCCGATTATAGAAATAGCATTGTGATGTCTTTATTTAATCAAATGATGGGAAAACGCATGGCTGCATTATCCAGGCAGGCAAACCCTCCCTTTGTTTTTGCAAGTTTAGGCATGGGCGGTTTCATCGCTGATTTGGACGTGTTTTCAGGGATGGTGAATGCCCGTCCAGGCGAAATAGAAACAGGATTTAAAGCTGTATGGCGTGAGGCGGAGCGGTTAAAAAAATATGGATTTAACCACAGTGAGTTAGACCGCGTAAAGAAAGCTTACCTGGCCCGTATGGCAACATCATACGGAGAACGCAATAAAACCAGCTCTGTGCAATATATCAACGAGTACCAAAGGCATTTTCTAAAGGGAGAAGCTGCGCCCGGGATAGAAAAGGAATATGAGCTGGTACAAATGCTTTTGCCTGAAATTACGCTGGAAGATCTAAATAGTTTAGGGGCTCAAAGTATTCAGGAGAACGACCGTGATATCCTGATCCTTGCGCCTGAAAAGGATAAAGATCAGCTTCCAAATGAGCAAATGGTGATGAACTGGATTGCCGAAGTGCGGAAAGAAAGCCTTTTGCCATTTGTAGACGAGGCTTCTGATAGACCTCTCCTTGCGAATAAACCTGTACGTGGCAAAATTGTTAAAGAAACTTATCATAAAAAACTGGATTTAACCACTCTTACCCTCAATAATGGTGTTAAAGTGATGTTAAAGCCTACTGCTTTTAAAGATAATGAAATCAGGTTTACCGCTATTTCATCCGGCGGGACTTCTTTATATTCAGATTCAGACTATCAATCCGCAGCTAATGCCGGAGGAATTATTGGAGCAGGAGGGGTGGGCGACTTTAACAGCTTGCGGCTTAGTAATCAACTTGCAGGTAAAAGCCTGAGTGTTACACCGTTCATATCCGAGCGAAATGAAGGTATTAATGGTTCTTCTACTCCTGCGGACCTGGAAACAGCCTTGCAGCTTAGTCACCTTTATTTCACCCGTCCAAGAAAAGATACAGTAGTATTTCAGAGCATTATTAGTCGCTCTAGACCCGGTTTATTAAACCGTCATGCAGATCCAAAAAATGTATTTGCTGATACTATCAGTGCTGTGCTTGGGAATTATAACATTCGGAGGACTGGCCCTACCATACAAAAGCTGGAACAAGTGAACCTGGATGATGCCTATAGGATATACAAAGAGCGCTTTGCCGATGCCTCCGGGTTCACCTTTACCTTCGTAGGAAACTTCAAGGTAGAAGAAATAAAGCCTTTGCTGGAAGAATACCTAGGTTCTTTACCCTCTCTATCTAAAAAAGAGGAAGCCAGAAACCTGAATTTGCAAACACCTTCCGGGATTATTAAGAAAACGGTTTATAAAGGCTCAGAAGTAAGGGCTACCGTTAGGTTGATTTTATCTGGTAAGTATCAATTTTCAGCTCAGGAAAATCTAGTGATGGATGCACTTTCTCAAGTGCTGGAGATTAGATTGCTGGAAAGATTAAGAGAAGAGGAAAGTGGTGTTTACACCCCACAGTCATCGGTGGGTTATGTTAAATATCCGGATCCACGTTTTGCGCTTAACATTTCTTTTGGCTGTGCACCGGAAAATGTTGACCGTCTGATTGCTTCGGCCATGGATGAAGTTAAAAAGCTTAGAGAAGAAGGTCCTTCGCAGGTGAACCTGGATAAGTTTAAGGCGGAACGTTTACGAGGACAGGAATTACAACTGCAAAACAATGGCTTCTGGTTGTCTTACATTAATGGCCAGCTACAGAAGAAAGAAAACCTAGAACAAGTATTCAAAACTCAGGAGAACCTCGAAAAGGTTAATTTAGAAATGGTGAGAAAAGCAGCTGCAAAATACCTCAGTGGAAAGAATTTCATCCAGTTTGTTTTGCTGCCTGAGGAATGATAGACTTGTCTGATAAGCTTTTAAAGCTGTACATATACTTATAGAATAGGCTTTAAACGATTTATTAAGGCAAACTGCCAGCGTATATTTGTTTTCTCAGGGAAACACTTGGTTAAACTGGATATTGTCTGGCTGTTTTAAACTTTGAAAGATAAGGGAAAAAAGGTATTTATATTAACGCCCTGCTAACCTAAAATTTTAAGTGATTAATAAGGTTGTAATGTTGGTAATCAGGAATCTATAATCCTGTATTACTTCTAAATAATTTAATTGCGATAGCAAGAAGAATAATTCCGAAAGCTTTTCTTAGAATATCCAAACCTACCGTTCCTAACAGTCTTTCAAGCCTTACTGTATTCTTTAAAACGATATAAACAAAAAGCATATTGATGAAAATACCGGCAACAATATTTTGTGTGCTATATTCTGCTTTTAGAGAGAGTAGGGTAGTCATTGTACCGGCACCTGCAATTAAGGGAAACGCTAAGGGTACAATAGATACTGTTTCGGGCATTTCTTCCTTAAAAAAGTTAATTCCCAATATCATTTCCATCGCAATGATAAATATAACAAGAGATCCGGCAATGGCAAAAGAGGAAATATCGAGGCCAATAATTTGAAGTAAACCTTCTCCCAGAAACAGGAAGATAACCATTAAAACCAGAGAAACAAGAGTAGCTTTTTCTGATTGGATATGACCTGCTTTT
>JAZQRF010000009.1:0-4067 GCA_045629485.1 Pelobium sp.
AAAAATAATTGATGGATGATTTTCTGACACCACCATCATTTCTTTTAAAACTTTAGAACCTGTTGGTGTATCGTAATGGCCATGCCAACCAGCCAATTCGTTCATCACATATAAGCCTAAAGAATCGCAAACTTCCAGGAAATGGTTATCTGGCGGATAATGCGCCATACGAACCGCATTCATGTTCATCTCCTTCATCAACTCCACATCTTTGATGCTGATGGCTTTACTGGTTGTTCTGCCAGATTCTGGATGGAATGAATGACGGTTTACCCCTTTAAATTTAATTTTTACGCCGTTGATATAAACGCCATCACGTTCTTTAACTTCTACCGTACGGAAACCAAATTTCTGTTGTTTTTTATGAATTGCTTTTCCGTTTTTTAATAAAGTAAATTCTGCTTTATAAAGGTTAGGAAACTCTGAGGACCATAATTTTGGAGAAGAAAAGGTTCCGTTTAACTCTGCTTTATTTCCATTAAAAGTAGCTTTTAAAACTTTACCAAATTTCTTACCCTGCGCATCTGTCAATTGAATTTGCACAGCATCTGCATTTCCCTGATTTTCTACAATACTTCTAAAACTTCCATCAGCTTTGGCATCAATAGAAACACGGTGAATGTTTGTCTGAGGAAGCGCTTCTATATAAACTGGTCTAAAAATCCCGCCAAAAATCCAGTAATCTGCTTCTCTTTCTGCTGCATTTACCGACTTATTTGCCGAATGTTTTGCAACTGTAACTTCTAAAAGGTTATCTCCTTCGAAATTGATGAGTTTAGAAATATCATATTTGAAAACATAAAAAGATCCCTGGTGAATTTCTCCTGCAGCTTTTCCATTAATTTTCACTTCTGCATCGGTCATTACTCCTTCAAAAACAATATTTACAATTTTGTCTTTCCATGAGTTATCTACAGTAAAGTTGTATTTATATAAGCCTTTTTCTTTTCCCTTATTTACCTCTTTATTGAAACCGTAATTGATTTTTCCAAATCCATACATTTCCCAGTTTGAAGGAACCGGAATTTTAGACCATTCTCCGGATTTCATGCCTTCTGTACAGAAAAAATCCCATAACACACCATCGTCTTTCCCCTTTCCAGACAAGTATTTCACCTGTGTAGTTTGTGCAAAAAGAAAGCTGGTTCCTGCTAGCAGAAAACAAAAAATAAGGGCGAATCTAAAATGGATCTTCATATTTATAACTTATTTCAAATCGTATTTCTGTAATGGATTATTGGTTCTAAAAGGTGCTGCAGGCAATCCTGCCGAATTAATCAAATTAGGTTGCGCAACTTCATTCCACGCAAAACGAGCAAATGTCACATGTTGCAAATCTCCTTTTAAAACAATTTTATTTTTTTTGATGACAGCTGTTGCCGCACAGATTTGTGACTGATCATCTCCTAACTCAAAATTTGTTAAAGGCAAGCCATCAGCAGATTTTAATCCTTTGGCTATATTTTTAAACGTGATGGTCGCTGTGTTTTCCTTAAATTTAACTTTAGAAAATGTTGGTCCGTCTGCAACTACATTTCTTTTGTACGTTTTATTTAAAGCTTGTAAAGCTAATCTTCGTCCTATCTCCCATTTATAATTGGGATGAATATCTTTTAAATCGTCCACTAAATCTGTGGTGATAATTCTACCAGTATTCGGTAATTGTAAAACCAAATCCTGTGCTTCTCTAAATTCCGGAAGAATGGTATCGGGCATTCTAACCACTCCTTTATCATCTAAAGAATAATAAAACGGAGCAATTGAAGTAAAATAAAAAGACAAGGAATGATCATTCCACGTGTTTCTCCAATTCTCTATTAAAGCTTTCATTTTATAGCTATAGCTGATATTTTCATAAAAGAAAACATTAGATTCTCCCTGATACCAGATAAAACCATTCAAAGTAAAAGGTGCTAAAGGCTCTATCATCGAATGAAAGAATTTACCAGGCTCACCTTCCTTCTTTTTATCTTTTAAATAAGTTGATGTGTTCCACGCTTCTTCTGAAAACCAGGGCTCTATTCTACTGCCACTAACAGCAGAAGAAATTACTCCTACCGGTACATTTAATTCTTTTTGTAAAGTTTTAGCGAAGAAATATCCTGGTGCAGAAAACTGATTTAATGCCGAGTCTTTTGCAACGCTCCATCCTTTATACAAACCATCAGGTTTTGCCAAATGCTTTCTTCTAACCAGAAAAACCCTGATATTTGGATTATTGGCCTCCATTACTTCATTTTTTGGAAAATAATCGCCTTTTAAGGGTGCTTTTTCTTTCAGAATTTTACGCATCTGGTATTCCATATTAGACTGACCAGAGCATAACCAAACTTCACCTACCAATACATTTTTTAAAACGATGGAATTGTTTCCTTTTATAGTGAGCTCTTGCGGAGTAAAATTTGCTTTAAGCGGATCTAAGTAAACTTTCCAATCTCCATGAGCATCTGTAACTGTTTTCTTTTGTTGATTTTCGAATGATACATTTACTTTCTCACCAGCGTCTGCCTTACCATAAATTGCTACAGGTTTGCCTCTTTGTAAGACCATCTCATGAGCAAAAATATTAGGCAATACCACATCAGCTTTTGCAAGAAAAGCGGCACTCATCAATAAAACAGAGAGAACAGTTTTTTTCATTGCTATTTAATTTTATCTGCTTTAAAAGAGTGGATATAATAGACTGCTTCTGTAGTTGGTTTTCCAGGATTTTCTAAATCATAGTTCTGATCTGTTGGGGTATCGGCATTTGGAAAACGACGAACTTCGCCAGTTCTGAAAGAAACCTGATTGACATGTGCAATTGGAGCGAAAAACAATTTCGTCCCTCTATCTTGTCCGTTAACTGCTATCTGGAAAGAGCGTGTGCTCACATCAAATGTTAATACAAAATGATAGCTTTTACCAGCTTCGTATTTAACTAATGTAGAATTTCTATAACCTGCTTTAAATTTAATTAAGCCATCATTATCAAATATAATTCTTGTTGCAGGCAAACCTTTTTCATCCGTTAATTCGATATGTAGAAGACCCTGATTTGCTTGCGATGGTGTAACTGTAAATTCGATTTTACCTTTCTCCGCTTGTTCAATCACCCTATCGGCTTTAGCATAATCATAAACATCCTTATCTCTTAATGTTAAAGCCTTTTGATTATTGGATGCTTGTTCTATTTTAGCACTTGCCCAAAGCGGAATGTAAATATTCCATTGGTTTAACTCTTCTCCATTTTTTAAAGCAGAGAAATCTTCATTGATATTTCCTTTTACTTCACCAACCACAGGGACAGGAACTTTTGCTACCCACATATCCTCTTTGTTCATGCTATAGGTTAGCCACATGTTTTTATCTGGTGTTACGCCATTTCCTTCTACAATTCCACGTACGTATTGCGGTCCGTAAGATTTGTAATTCCCACCATAGCGCATCGGAGAAATTTCTCCATTCACCAATAATAAATCAGTATAATTTAAACCATCATTACTGGTTGAAACCGCTAATGGCCACCTAAATTCAGACGGATTATAAACTGTCGCAAACCGGCCATCAGAAGTTTTTTGTCCCCAAATTTTAGCATTGCTATTTACAAAACCTGGAGCTCTTAATGGTGTATAAGCCCATGATTTTCCGCCATCTTTACTTACAGAGGTTAAGGCATGTTTCCATAAACCCACTACATCTCCATTATTTAAATGATAATAAGAAAATGCTTTAATGGCTCTTTTATAAGGAACCAAAGGATCATTTCTATCTGCTTCTTCTACCCACTGTTGCATCATTAAAGGCTGAGCCATTAATTCGTTACAAGCTTTCACAAATGCTTTGTCTTTACTTTTGGTATAGAATGGGTATTTGGCTAACTTTTGATTAAATGATGCGTTGAATCTGATGAAATAGATCGGACCAAAAGTTCCGTCTTTCTTAATTTCCCTAACTACACGACCAATTCCATTTCCATCATTCGGATCATCTTTAGCATCTAAAGCTACTCCGTAATAACCAATGGTCAGTAATTTTCCATTTTTAGCAGTGTAGAATCCCATCCTTTGATGCATAATGGCATACAA
>JAZQRF010000010.1:0-56694 GCA_045629485.1 Pelobium sp.
TTCAAAGGAGGGCAAAAAACAGGACTATGGGTTGAGAACGGCCTATTGCTAAACCAACTGCCTTGGCTTGCTATTTTGGATGACTTCCTGATAGAAGTTCTCGTACATGGGAAGTATCAGGCTGAGCTCAAAATCACCGGCCCTTTTTAAAGCATTTTCTTTAAATCTTTGCAATACCTCATCATTTTCAAGAATGGTGATGGCATTTTTAGCCATGTTTTCTACATCACCAACATTATTCATAAAGCCGGTTACGCCATCTATATTTAATTCGGGCAGGCCACCGGTATTGGAAGAGATAACCGGAACCTTACAAGCCATGGCTTCTAAAGCGGCCAAACCAAAACTCTCAGATTCTGATGGCATCAGAAAAAGATCTGAAACGGAAAGGATTTCTTCTATGGCGTCTTGTTTTCCTAAGAATCGGGTATGTTCGCACACTTCTAGTTTCCGAGATAATGCCTCGCAATTCGCCCTGTCGGGCCCGTCTCCTACCATTAATAACTTGGCAGGTACCTTTTCCAATATTTTTTTAAAAATCTGGATGACATCCTGGGTACGTTTTACCTTTCTGAAATTTGAGGTATGCACCAAAATACGTTCACCTGCAGGAGCTATGGCTTTTTTAAAATGATCTTTAGCTTTCAGGCTAAACCGACTAAGATCCACAAAATTGGGAATAACCCTTATATCACGCTGGATATCAAAATGGTCGTAGGTTGCCTTTTTAAGGTCATCGGAAACCGCTGTTACCCCATCGGACTGGTTAATAGAAAAAGTAACTACCGGTTTATAGGTAAGGTCTTTTCCTACCAGCGTAATATCGGTACCATGCAAAGTGGTAACCACCGGAATATGGATGCCATAGGTTGCCAGTATTTGCTTTGCCATAAATGCTGCAGAAGCATGTGGAATCGCATAATGTACATGCAACAAATCCAGCTTCTCGAACCTTACTACATCTACCATTTTGCTGGACAGCGCCAATTCATAAGGAGCATAATCAAACAGTGGATAGTTTGAAACAGCAACTTCGTGGTAAAACAAGTTTTCGGAAAAGAAATCAAGCCTTGCCGGCTGACTGTATGTTATAAAATGTACCTGATGCCCATTGCCAGCTAATGCTTTGCCTAACTCTGTCGCTACTACACCGCTACCGCCAAAAGTTGGATAACATACAATCCCTATTTTCATCTTCTTAATTTTATTTTATGACGATACGCTATGATCTGCTATACTCCATCTGCAAAGCAGATGGCTTTATTTACACCGTTGGCTGCAAACTTAATAAATATTAAAGCAGACAAGTGTTAGCTTAATGTAAGATTAACCTGCTCGCTTAATTGTTAGGTACAAAGTCTATTCTTTTACTCAGCTCAGCCAGCCGATCTTCAGATTTTTTAATATCTTTTTGTAATGATTTAACTTTATCATTTGATTTGCCTAACTGGCTATTAATCTTTCTAGCTTTCTCAGCATCTTTAGCTGCTTTTTTTGCGGCTTTATTGGCTTTAGAAGATAATTTCGTGTTGCCTGGTTTATCACTCAAATCATCAGAAATGGATTTAGCAGATTTAGCAGATTTAGATGCTTTAACATTGATTTTTTCTACCTCCCCAGAAAGTCTATTCACTTCGATTAATTCTTTCTCCAACTCTAACTTTAAATCATTTAGTTTACTGGTTTCTTTTAAAAGTATTTTTCTATCCTCCAGCTTTTGTATTTCGGGGTTTTGTATTTTTGGCGAACACGCTATCACAAGTACTATAGTGGATAGTAAAATCACAGATTTCAGTTGAGTTATTATCATATTGGGGCTTTTAAACTTTTCAAATTAACTAAAAATAGTTGCTATTGTTTGCTGTTCTTTATTGCCCTGTAGATAACATCCTGAATACGTGGCCTTATATTCATAGTACTAAGCTTATTTGTTACCGCAGGGTGCACCCTGTTAGATAGGAAAATATAGATCAGATTTTCTGCGGGGTCTACCCAAACGCAAGTTCCAGTATAGCCAGTGTGTCCGAAAGTGGATGACGATGCCAAAGAAGACGGGTATTTTTTTGTAAGATCAGGGTCCCATCTATCAAAACCAAAACCTCTCCTGCTTACGTTTGATTGTTTAGCTGTAAACAGTTCTATAGTTTCTGGTCTTAAGTAGGTAGTGCCTCCGTATGTTCCCTTGTTTAACAACATCTGAAACAAGGTAACCAGATCTGTACTGTTTGAAAACAACCCTGCATGGCCAGCAATACCACCCGCCATAGCAGCTCCCTGATCATGTACATATCCCCATAACAATGTCTTCCGGAAATAATTATCTTGCTCGGTAGGGACTATCCGAAATTTTTCGAATTTTTCACGCGGGTTAAAAGTAGTTGTATGCATACCTAACTTGTCGTAAAAATTATTTTGAGAGTATGCCGGTAAAGTTTCTTCAGAAATATTTTCAATGATCTCTTTCATAAAGTACATGCTTAAATCGCTGTACTCGTATCTGCCAGGGGTTTTTAAACCACTCTTAAGCATTTGGCTAAGCATTACGTCTTTGTAATAGCTCTTTCTGATAAAAAAGCTATCTGCCACTTGCACTTGAAAAACTTCGCTATATACTCTGCTAAAATCTGATGGTTTTAGATCCCTGTAAAAGGGAATAAAAGAAACAAAACCCGCTTGATGAAGCATAATATCTTTAACAGTAACGCCTGCCTTGTTAGTTGTTTTTGCGCTATGCAAATAACTGCTTAACCTATTCTGAAGATTTAATTTCCCTTCTTCATAAAGCTTCATTGCGGCTACCGTTGTTGATGCTATTTTGGTTATAGAAGCAAGATCATAAAGATCAGTCACATTTGTGGGTTGTCCTTTTTGATAAGTATGAAAACCATAAGCTTTATTAAATATTACCTTTCCGTTTTTCGCAACAAGCACTACAGCCCCAGGGGTAGCTCCATTAGTAATTGCTTCTTTTGCAATATCATCAATTTCTAAAAAATCATTAGAATTAAGCCCGATTGCTTCCGGTACAGTGTACTCCAAACGCGTTGGCAAAGTCTCTGCACCTAATCCTGCTTTATACTTTAAAGAAAAGTCTAGGGGTAATTTTGCTGTTGCTCCTAGACCTCCAAAAATCACTTGTGCTGTAGTATGGGCAGCTTCTGTGGTTTTTTCAGAACTCCAGATAAGAGGGCTCGAGACATCATCCAAGTATTTTAATGCTTCTCCAGCACCAAATAAGGTAAGGATAACTTTCTTTTTCTTTCTAATTTCCTTTAAAAACCCTATTAAAGATGAATCTGACAACGAAGAGTCAGATAAAGCAACAATAACAGTATTATAAAACTTCAGGTCATCCTGTAAAACACCATATCTGTTCGGGGAACTGCTTACTGGTATCTCTTCTACCTGCTTATATTTGTTTAATAAGCTATCGAAAACATTAAACTCTTTGAAACCAAAGTTAATGGTGGCTAGTTTTAAGTCTTCTAATTTTTTTATCGGAATAAATGAGTCTTGATTATTTAATACTACGACACTTTTTTCTATATTTTCTACTTTGTCCAGCCAAGTCTGATTCTCCTGATGAGTTTGTGCACAGGCATTTAAATTAAGTAATGGGACAACGAGTAAAATCCAGCAAACGACTCTTAACATATTTGAATATAAATTAACGCTCTTTTCAAGTTATTTATTTTGTCTCTGTTTCTAACAACGAAAAGGATAAATTTATAGTTTTAAATCGTAAAAATTTAGTTTAGAGTACTCTACCTGACTCTTTGCTACCAGATTCTTCGAAAAAAAACCACAATATGCAGATAACTAGCAGATTATCATTCTCATTACTGATAATACACCCAAATTTGATTGATCTAAATCAATTGCTCACTTGATCGAAATCATCTGCAATTAGGATGTGTATTTGTTAATTTTAAAAAGTTTAAACTATTCTTAATATAATTACCAAAGAAAAACTTACATACATCCCAATCCACCTAAAAAAAACAAAAATCTCCTATTTTAAACTCAGAATGAATGAAAAAAATTTTACTGATCGAAGACGACACAACGTCAAGCGATGACCTTGGTCTATTACTAAGCTTATCCGGATATAAAGTTATATGTTCGAATGACGGTAAGAAGGGTATTGAAATGGCCATTAAAGATCCCCCAAGTTTGATTCTCTGCGACATACAAATGTCTAATTTAGATGGGTATGGCATTATTCATATTCTACGAAATAATCCTAAAACTTCTGATATCCCGTTTATTTTCATTTCAGAACATTCTGATACTGAAAGTCATAGAAAAGGAATGACCCTGGGAGCTGATGATTACCTATGTAAACCTATCGATAGCACAGATCTATTAAATTCTATCAGTATAAGAATAGCTAAAACCGAAAATTTAAAAAGAAAATTTCTGCATAATGGAGAAAATGGATCTGGAAAAGCTGAGAGTCCATCTTATCAAAACAACAAAATGACTGATAATTTATTAACAGAAGAGCAAGAAAAACAATATTTTAAGAAAAAACACTTATTATACACTCTGGGGCAACGACCGGCATTTGTATATTATATTCAAAAAGGAAAAGTTAAAAACTTTTTAGTTAATGAGGAGGGAAAAGAGCTCATAACAGGCATATTTACAGAAGGAGATTTTTTTGGATATACCGCAATTCTACGTGGAAGAAATTACTGTAAAAATGCCAAAGTTATTGAGGATGTTACGTTAATTCTAATACCGAAGCAGGAATTTTTACAGAAATTAAGCTCAAGTCCGCTTATAGCGCAAACATTTATAGATATGTTATCGAAAAATGAAGAAGAAAATGATGAAATATTGCTCAACATGGCTTATAATTCTCTAAGAAAAAAAGTTGCTTTCGGCTTATTAAGAGTTATAGATAGATTTAAGGAGACATTTAACGGTAAGCCTTATATTGATATTTGTAGAGATGATTTAGCGAGCATTGTAGGTTCGTCTCAAGAATCTATGATTAGAACTCTTAAAGAATTTAAAATCGAAAGGTTAATAGATGTAATGGATAATGGACGTATTCTAATTTTAGATGAAGAAAGATTAAGAACCCTTAAGTATTAACATAATTTTATTCAAAAAGAAAGATGCCTCCCCCACCTGCTTCGTAGGAAACAGGTGCGAAAGGCATCTTTCTTTTTTGATTACCGTTGAGCCACTCAGATAAGCATCAGAATGTTGATGTCTCAGAATGTTCGCTTAAAATTTCGTTATGCTTTTCTAAAAGACTTATGTATTTGTTTCGCCAGTAGTTAACCGAATTTTGGTTAATTTCTTCCTGAAAATCTTGATTCAGGTTATCAAGAAACTTTAGTTTATTCATGTTAAACAAATCAGGGAAATCAAGGGAAAAGTCATGATTTAAAACCTCCCCTATTTTGCAAATAACATCTAAACTTAAATCTGACTGCTCGAACCAATTGTAAATTGATCGTCTACTTACATGCAGTCTTCTTGATAATTCGCTTATGCTTAAATTATTCCTTCGAATTACAAGCTCAACAATTTCACCCTTATTCATAACCAAATAAAAATTAAATCTTCTCTATTTTGATTGACCTAAATGCAATTATCCTTTAAAAACATCAATTGTATTTACATTTTATCATCTTTAATAGATTGAACCAAATTAAAACTTTTAAAATTCACAGCACACTGATTTTCATCACCTTAACAGATGATAGCTATCAACAACATGATTAACCAACAACCACCTCGTCTAGTTTATTGTATACAGAGTTCTTACTTTTAAATTCCGGCACTATTTCTTTCATTTTCCTTACCATTTCTAAACAATCACCCGAATCATTTATTTCTAAAAGCTCATCAAAAACTTTTTTGATATAAAAAAAATGATGATTACTTACGGCTGATATTTTAATTTTATCATTATAAGTAGGAATTGTACTCTCTTCTTTATTTAATAGTTCTTCATACAGCTTTTCTCCAGGCCTTAATCCGGTATATACAATTTGAATATCTTTTTCTGGCACTAATCCCGCAAGCCTAATCATATTTATCGCCATATCTACGATTCTTATTGGTTTCCCCATATCGAAAACAAATATTTCTCCTCCTTTACCCATAGCAGATGCCTCAAGTACTAATTGAACAGCCTCTGGAATCGTCATAAAATACCTTGTAATTTGCGGATGAGTAATTGTAATGGGCCCTCCTTTTTGTATTTGCTCTTTAAACCGAGGTACAACGGAACCGTTTGAACCTAAAACATTTCCAAAACGGGTAGTAATAAATTTAGTTACCTGGCTGTCTTTACCAGATGTATAATATATGTCATTAAGGGATGAATCGCTACTCTGATCAAAGTTGAGGGATTGAATATACATTTCAGCCAAACGCTTGGATGCTCCCATAATATTGGTTGGATTAACGGCCTTATCAGTAGAAATCATGATAAATTTTTCTACTTTGTATTCTAAAGATAAATTAGCGAGATTTTTAGTACCTAAAACATTCGTTAAAATAGCTTCACTTGGATTGTTTTCCATCATTGGAACATGTTTAAATGCAGCAGCATGAAAAACGATCTCTGGATTAAAAGAACTAAAAAGAACCTCTATTCTCTTCAGATTTTGAATATTAGCCATAAAAACTTCTACAGGCACATCGCGATTTGCATCTTCTAATTCTAATTGCAAATCATGAAGTGGGGTTTCGGCCTGATCACAAAGAATTACTAAACTGGGTGCATAATTTAATAACTGCCGTACAATTTCCGAACCTATTGAACCTGCAGCACCGGTTACTAAGACTCTTTTATCTGCTATCTCCCTAAAAATATTATCCTTATTTAGATTAATCGGTTCTCTTTGCAAGAGATCTTCTATATTAATATCTCTGGCTTGAGTTAAATTCAACTGGCCATTTACCCATTTAGAGGATGGCGGAACAGAGACAACCTTAATACCTAATTCTATACATGTTTTTACTGCATTTTTATTAGCATTAAGATGATCGTCCATCACTACCATCTTTTCAATTTTATATTTATGCTTTAAGAGAGGCAAAGAAGATGATGGATAAACCTGTTTCTGTTCTAGAATCTTATTAATTCTGTCGTGAAAATCATCTATAAAACCAATTATGTTGTACTGCTTATCTAAAGATGCCTCGAATGCCTGCTTGATTAAAATGGACTTTTTATTGGATCCATATATCAAAATATTCTCTTTTTTATCTGATTCTAGATCCTTTAAATACGTGAACAAACTTTTAACACCGATCCTCAATATAATTAACAGGGTGGCACTTATAAAAAAATTACTAACTATCACAAAGCTCAACCATCTGAATTGAAGATCTAAATTCCGAGAAATAACCACATTTTCTAAAAACAAGAAAATAGCACTTACAATAAGTAATGCTTTAAAAATTCTAAGAATATCTTCTGTATTTGAATACCGAATAATACCCTTATGTATGTTTAAGGCCATAAAAACAAACAAAGAGATTATACATATAGTGATTAAATAAAATAAAAAACTAGCTTTAAATACAGCTTCTATTTGGAACTTGTTAATAATTAATGTTGAAATGGTAAATGCCCAAACCATTACAAATAAATCTATAATAAGTATTGCCCACCGTGAGTAAGCCCTATCACAAAAAATAATTTTTTTCATCGGAATTTAGTTGAGATAATTTAGTTGAACTAGACAAATACGCGACTAACGCATAAAATATCGTTAAGAAGGTACATTTGGTTAAACACAAAAAACATTAGGGCGGAAGCTATTAAACTAACCTCTACTTGCTTTTTATCGTGAGCTTTAACAGGAGCTGTGTATCTATACAATGGAAAGAAATCAACATCCAGGTTAGGGTCTATCTCTTTACTTTTTAAAATGGACTTATAAGCATATTTATCTGAAACAAAGCGCCAGCTTTTATACTCTAGAAACAAATCAGAAAAAGATGATTTAAATTCAAACAAAGAATCTTCTTTAAAACCGAATCCTCCACCTAGATTAAAATAATGCATTCCCAAACTTCTTCCTAATTTGCTAATCTCATCTGTTAATAGTTTTGCCGGCGAATATTTTCTATACTCATTTAAAGTCCCTAACAGGTGAGATTGAATTATTTTATTTGCGCAAACAATCGTGGCTCCGCATACAGGTTTATCCTCATGATATACCAGCAATAACTTGCACTTAAATTCTTTAGAAGACATAATTTTTAAAAAATAATCTTCGTTAAACATGTAGTATTCATTTGCAGATACGCTTCGCATATTTTCTAAATAAATCTCTATAAATGCTTGAATGTCTTCTTTTGAAATGGCTTCTTTAACATAAAAGCCTTTTCTAATCAGCTTGTTAATTTTACCCATAAGTCCATTCTTGTATCTCGATCTTTGATGCTCGAGAGACTGACGTAGATCTATATATACTACTTTCCCATTATCGTGTATACCTTCAAAATCCCCCATCAACTCTAACTGGTTAAAAAAAGGGTGTAAGCGAGAAAAAACAGTTATATACTTGTTCCTTTCCAGGAAATCAAAAAAACTACTTTTAAAATTTTCTTTCATCTTAAAATGGAGAGCTTCAAAAGGCTTGTTAGATATTGGGCCGGTATAGCCATAAACGCTTGTCATGTCTGATAATTTAGAATCATCTGTAATATCCCTTCGCAATAAGGGTAAGGCTATAAAATCTCCGCCCTCTGTATATTTCAGCAAAACAGGATCGCCATCCATGGTCATATTGTGATAATACCAAGTGTGATAAAAATCATACTCGTACGATTGCTGAACGGTCTCTTTCCATTCTTTTTCCTGTTGAATTGTTATAATTTTAATCATGATAAAAAAGTTAAAAATATTACATAAATGAAATTTCAAAATTGATGAAATACGAAAACCCTTTCGAAAGGGTGGCGTTTTAATAATTCGCTCATTGACTTTTAGGACGTAAGGAGAGGTATAGCAAAAAGAATTTATGGAGATATCTTGGTATTATAAGTTAGTTCTAAGAATGGTTGAGGCCCATTATTGATTGCTGATTTCTTCCTCGTTAAATTGTTCGATGATATTGTATCTATACAAGGGAAAAAAATCAATATCTAATTGAGGATCAATATTTCTTTTATTAAGTATTTCATGATAGGCCTTTTTGTCTGAAATAAAACGCCAGGTTTTATATTCTAAAAAAGTATCTGAGAATGATGATTTATAAGCAAATAATGAATCATCTTTAAAGCCCCGGCCCCCTCCTAAATTAAAATAATACATACCCAATTGGCGCCCCAGGAGGCTGATCTCATCAGTCAATAATTTAGAGGGTGAAAATTTCCTATATTCATTTAAAGTTGCAACAAGATGAGACTGAATTATTTTTTTTGTGTAGCAGATGATAGATCCCGCAACAGGCTTATTACCTATATATGCCAATAGTAGTTTGCAATTAAACTCCTTTGCACATAATAAATCAATAAAATAGTCTTCGCTAAATAAATAGTAATCCTTAGCATTTACAGCTTCCATATTTTGGAGATATATGGTTCTAAATGCTTTAATCTCTTCTAATGAAGACGCTTCTTTAACGTAAAACCCTTTTTTGCGGAGCCTAATTATTTTTTCTAAAAACCCATTTGTGTATTTAGAACGCTGCGACTCAATAGACTGTCGTAAATCTATATACACAACTTTTCCATTATCATATATTCCATCCAAACCCTTTAATAGTTCTAACTGGTCGAAAAACGGATGTAAGCGACAAAAAACAGTAACATACTGTCCTTTTTTAAGAAAATCCAGAAGTGCAAGTTTGAAACTCTCCTTCATCTTATTAGGAAGAAGTTCAAAGGGTTTATTTGATATTGGTCCGGCATATCCATATACACTAGTCATATCTGAATATTCAGGGCTATGTGGTAAATCTCTATGCAATAAAGGGAAAGCAATAAAGTCTTCGCCTTCTGTGAATTTAAACAAAACAGGGTCACCATCTTTATTAATATAATGATAATGCCAAGTATGATAAAAATCATATGCATGAGAATGTTCAACAGTTTTTTTCCATTCCCATTCCTGATGAATTGTTATTATTTGAATCATAACAAGAAAGTATTAAGCTTTGAAGCTTATTTAAGATCACTTAGCTAGTAATTATTGTGCGGATTGATAATGCCATTTTTCGTTGAGGGAATCCTTATACTTATGCTTTTTTAAGACCATTTCAACCCAGGGGCCAGAGTCATCAATAATTTGAAAACCAAGATTTTTATACATTTTCTCTGCCGCTACATTTCCTTTTCGAAATTCTAAAGTTATCTCGTCCAGCAGCAAAATATTATAACCATAATCTAAGATAAGCTCTGCAGCTTCTCTTCCTAAACCTTTACCCCAAAAGGTGGTATCTCCTATAAATATATGAAACTCGGCTTTTTTACTTCTCACATTTGTTAGCTGCACATTACCTATGTATTGCCCTGTTTCTTTTAAACAAATCGCAAACCTGTAATCATTTTTATTTGTAAGTGCATTTTCCAGCCATTTAATCTCTACATCCTTAGTAATCTTTTTATCAGGCTTGAATTTTGTAAACTTCCAAATTAATTTATTGTTGCGCCATTTGTACGATGTGTGAGCATCGGATAAAATTAATGGTCTAATAAAAATAGAATATTTCATATCATTTGTTTTATATAGTTAACCATTCGCTGCATGTCGCCCTCGTTGTAACGATGATCTATTGGCAAAGGCAATATATTTTTTGCCAGATAATATTCAAACATCTTTTCTGATGTCCAGCTAAAAACATTAGGCCAATAGGTAGGCACAAAAATTCTTTTACTGGTTAATTTGCTTTTAATGTTTTCTTTATCAACCAATAGTGGGTAACATAAGGGTGCAACAATATTAGCCCCGTTGATATTTAATTTATTGAAAGAGCCAAGTTCCTCCTTCAAAAACCTAAAGTTATTATTTCTAACAGCCTTACAATTTTCATAATCAATACTTTGCAATATCCTTTCAGTGAGTTTAGACATCATTCTGATGGGATTATTCTGTAAAATATTATTGTTTTCTATAAAATACTTATATCCTTCTTCTATTCCAGAATCCAGGCTTTTTAATAAATGAGACATCCGATCGGTTGATACATCCCTTTCTAATTTCCAATTACTTTGTTTATTAGATTGCAGGTAAGCCCCATCAGGGACACCAAAAAATTTACGGCATGAATAAAAAGTATCTACATTAGGTAATGGCTCTATAAAAAAGGCTTGCGTATTGTCTATAATAAGGTTGGGTATTTGCTTTGATAAAATTTTTATATAATCTTGTTTTACACCAAAATAATTGGTGTATAATAAGCACTCTGTTTTACCAATTGAAAAATCGAGAACGGGTTCTAACTTTGTATTTATAGTATAAAAATAATAGGGTATTTTGAGTTTTCTCAATGGTTCTAACATTACCTCGCAGGTAAAATAAGGAATATAAACAGCAGAATAACGATTAACACGAAGTACATATTCAAACGCATTTCTCCCTGTATTTAACTTGATTAATGAAGTATAATACTCCTTGTTAACTGGCAATTCTAATTCTAAATACCCTCCTATAGGCTTAACTCTCTTGGCATAATGTCTCATTTATAAATGTCTAAATGGCTGAAAAAATGAATTTAATAATTAGCCCATTTCGGGCAGCTGATAATTTTTTCAAGAGGAGATATTGTTCAACATAAAGCACATAAAATCTATTCGACTTGCATATGCCTTGTGATATAAAATTTAATCAGGATTCTTAGCTTATCAAAATATCAAGCATTTGAGCATTAACTTTATGAACATCAAATCTTTCCTTAGCATACGCTCTTCCATTCTTCCCGAATAATCTTATATCGTTTGGAAATTCTATAAAATGCTTCATCCTTTCAGCAAGTGCTCTCGCATCTCTTATTGGAACTAAGAAACCGCTTTTCCTATTTTCAGAAACATCTATAGTTTCTTTACAACCAACAGAATCACAGGTAATTATGGCTCGCCCCATGGCCATGGCTTCTAACAGGCACCGTGGGATTCCTTCCCCGTAATAGGAAGGCAAAACAATAATGGAAGCATCTTTTATATATGGCCTCACATCAGATACCTCACCCAGGTAATCGATTACTTCGTTAGAAACAATTTTATAATACAGATCCTCATCTATAGCATCGATATTATAGTCTCTTTGCCCGATAAGCTGAAATTTTGCATGAGGATAATTTTCTAAAACTGTTCTTGCGGCCTCATAATATTCACGAATTCCTTTTGCATTAATCAATCTGGAAATCATTAAAAAAACGGGCGGCTGGTTTTGAGGTTCGGTGTAATTATAATACGATAGATCAACTCCAGATCCATTTACAATATAAGCTTTCGTCTTTTTATTAATCACATCAGTATTTAACAAAGTATAGTAATCATCTTTATTCTGAAGGATTAACCTAAGATCTTTATTTACTCCCAAACTTATTTTTAATAAAGTTTTGGTAATGGATTTTACTATATTATTACGTTTATCATTTAAAAAATTATATCCCAAACCTGTTAACATTGGAACCGTATTTTTTACGTTACATAATCGGGCAACCAAAGACCCGTATATTACAGGCTTAAAAGTGTAAGGAAAGAAAACATCTGGCTTAAGATTTTTAATCACTATAAATAGCTTATTAATATATTTTAAATCAGAAAATACAGACACGTTGCTTCCATCTAAGTCATTCTCATAAATATCTACTCCCATTTTGAGTAAAGTGTCTCGAATATGTTCCTCCTTAATAACTGGTGTAAATACAGCAACATCATTATCTCTGAGCAAGGCTTCCAATAATTTCCCTCTGAAACCCAAAATGGAGCGATAGGAATCGCATGCAACTAGAATTTTCTTTCTAACAGGTTCCATAAAGTAATTAATAGATTGGTTAAGATGTAGAGTTTCCCGGAGGAGGAGCCTATTATAAGAATAGCGTGTACCACAAAAAGCGCTGCACAGTGATATGCAGCGCTCAATGATCAAAAAAGCATGTTCTAAAAGGTCAAACCCGATTATTAATATTTCGGACCAGCTTCACTTGCCACTCTAGATGCAACATCTGCTGCAGCTATAAGCTTTGATTTATATTCGTAACCAGGAATCCAAGTAGAAGCAGCAGTAGAAATTTTATTATCTCCACTATTTTTATAAAAATTAGTATTCGCCCCACTAATTACACCTGGTTTAGAATTATAGACTGTAGTTATTGGAACCTTTTGATTCTCAAAATAATTATTGTCAGTTCTTACAGTTGCGTTCATGGTTGAACCAATTGCATATCCACTTCCGTCAAGAAAATAGTTATTAAAAACATGCATATAACCAAACCTTGTGCTCGGTTGTCTTTCTGATACATTATAGAAATAATTACCATACAAAGTCACTCTTAAATGACCAATATCTGTAGTTTGCTGGTCTCCGCTACCGATTAACAATGCGATATGTGTATCATGAAATTTAGTATTTGAAATCGTTACATAATCAGATCTGTCTGTAACTTCTAATAACTCGTCATAATACTCCCAACCATGGTTGCGGTCTTGCCATAATTCGCAATGATCTACCCAAATATGATGTGAGGCAAATTTTATAGTAATACAATCCCCTCCAACAACCTTATTGATTTTCATATTTTTTATGATAACATTACTGGCCTCATATACTGCTAAGCCTACACCATTTAATGTTGCACCTTTTAAACCTATAATAGTTTTATTAGAACTTACGTTAATCATTCCGGTTCCTGTATAAATTCCCGAAACCTGGATAATCATCGGCTCTTTGGAAGATGCTGCTTTTTTCAGCTCGTTCAAAGAAGTTACTGTTACGGTTTTACCACCTTTTCCTCCGGTAGTTGATCCATTAACCATGGCAAAACCAACAGGAACATCTGTACCTATAGGAGCTGTAGGATTAGTTGACAGTAGCGGATTATCTGCGACACCTACGCCAACCGTGTAAGTGTATCTTCTTCCGTTTGTACGCGGATCTGAATTATCGGAAGAAGAAAAATATAATTCATTCTCCCAATGGCTAAATCTTCCATTTCCTATTGATCGAATCTCCTTATGTGAAGAATGGGCTGGCCCCAATTCTTTACCATTCTCATAAATTTTTAAAGTTGAGGATGTTGGCGAAGACTGCGAATCTCCTGTTATACCAAAGTTCCCGTCAAGATAGTATGAATTGCCTGATTCTTTTTGTGCTGACGCAACCTTTAAGCTCAGATGCTCCGAGGAGCCCGGAGCTGCAGGGCTAATTATCCCCGAGACATCACCAATGGTATAAGTATATTTTCTACCATTGCTAATCGGGTTTGAATTATCTGAAGCCGAAAAATATAATTCGTTTCCCCAATGGCTAAATCTTCCCTTTCCTACAGATCTTACATCCTTATGTGAAGAATGGGCAGGTCCTAATTCTCTACCATTTTCATAAATTTTTAAAGTTGAAGATGTTGGCGAAGATTGCGAATCTCCTGTAATCATAAGATTTGCAACCGTGTGATAAGCATAACCGGATTCTAATCTTACGTCGGCTATATTTAGAACTCCCTGATCTGTAATTGCACTTGTTGAACTTCCATTGTTGGAAGCTTTAGTTTCGTCTGAAAAATTCGGAAAAAGTTCACTACTATCGTCTTTACATTGAACAAATAAAATAATAGTTAACAAGAACCCTAACATTACGCTTGTTTTTCTGAAATTGTTTTCTCTCATTATCTCTTAATTTTTTAAATATAGGAGCTTTAACGAGAGCGAAAAAGCAATTGTTATACTTAAAAAATTAGGATATAAACACTTTTTTACTAAGTAATTAGGCGTTTTTTGATAAAAACTAAATTAAATAACATGCAATATTCACCGTGAGGAAATACCATTTTAGTAAATAAATATTAGAAGACATTTATGATTAAGGAATTAAAAACTAATTAATCAATACGGAGTTAAAATAAAATAAATTTCAACAATAACAGAAGACATTTTTTTTTAATTTTTTTAAAAATTTTATGTTTTTCATAAAAATGATTCGCGAAATACAGCTGATTCTCATCAATAAATCGCCTGATTTTGTTAAAAAGACGTCATAGAAATGTAATAAAAATATGACAAATTCTTAAAATCTCAAGTTCGTTAGTTTTTAGCTCAACTATGATCAAAAATATCAGGCATTTATGAAGGTTTTTTCCTGGTTTATGGTATAATATTCTTTATACCAATTAACAAATTTTGTAACTCCTTCTTTTATAGAAACCATTGGCTGGTAATTTAACTCTGTCTGGATTTCTGTTATATCAGCCCACGTTTCGGCTACGTCTCCATCCTGAAGTGGCAACATATATTTAATTGCTATTTTACCAAGATTTTTCTCAATTTCAGACACAAAATCCATAAGATTTACTGAACTTCCTTTCCCTATATTAAACACTCTATACGGTGGTTGAGAGATACGCTCTTCTCTTGCAAATTTAGTTTTGCACTGTATAGGTTTATCTATTACATTTATTATTCCCTGTACGATATCATCTACATATGTGAAGTCTCTTTTCATATTCCCCTTATTAAAAACCTCTATACTTTTACCTTCTATTATGGCCTTGGTAAATAGAAATAATGCCATATCTGGTCTTCCCCACGGACCATATACTGTGAAAAATCTTAATGCAGTAGTGGGCAGATTAAACAAATGACTATAAGCATGCGCCATCAGTTCATTGCTCTTTTTGGTAGCAGCGTACAAAGATGCCGGGTGATCTACTTTGTGGGTAACAGAAAAAGGCATCATCTCATTTAAACCATATACACTAGAAGAACTGGCATACACCAAATGACCTATTTTTTCTCGTCGGCAACATTCCAACACATTAAAAAAACCTTTAATATTAGACTCTATATAAGTTGCAGGGTTTATTAAACTATACCTTACGCCTGCTTGTGCCGCTAAATTGCAAACAGCATCAAAATGATGGTCGCTAAATAGGTGATTAAGTTTTTTTTCATCTGTTATGTCAAGCTTTATAAAAGTATAATTCGGAGAAGTTAAACTGCTAACTTCTTTACCATAAACTATCGCTGACCTCGCTATCCCGGTTGCCCAAAGCCTATCATATTTCAACTGCACATCATAATAATCATTTATATTATCTATGCCTATCACCTCATCGCCTCTGGCAATTAAATGTTTAACCAAATGAAATCCAATAAAACCAGCACTACCAGTTACTAATATTTTCATCACTAAAAAATTAAGTTTTTTATTAATAGATTATTAAAGAAACAAGCGAAGACCTTTAAAGGCTACTACACTCATTTAAATTGAGGGGTATTATTTTATCTCGGACATTAGCATTGGAGTTTTGATAATTCTTATACCATACCTCTAATGCAAATACATTATAGAGAATTTTAGCTCTCTTTTCTTCTGAAATACCAACAGGTTTAACCAATATCTTGTGTATAAAGTCTTTCTTTATTAAACTCGGATAAAGAACATTTTGGGATAACAGGTAATCGTGAATAATATCTTTAAGCTGATGATTTACCCATCCTTTTAACGGAATTTCAAAGCCTCTTTTGGGTTGGTCGACTAAGTCTGATGGAAGGTATTTTTTGGCTAGATCTCTTAATATGAATTTTGTAGTTAAACCTCTTATTTTGTAATTATCTTCCAGGCCTGGTGCAAACTCTAACAATTCTTTAGAGAGAAACGGGCTTCTACCTTCCAGAGAGTGGGCCATAGTAGCAATATCCATTTTAGGTAATAGGCTATTAAATAGGATCGTTTGAAAATCCATAATTAATAGCTTTTTCAAAGGAGACAAATTAAGATCTGAAATATTTTTCAAATCTTGATTGATCTGATGCAGCTCTGGCTGGATAAGGAACTGATCTTCAAAACCAACAAAAATATCTGACGTGGCAGAATTGTATAGTTGAAGGATATTAGAATAACCTGAAAATTTTAATAACCTATAGATATAATTAAAATTACTTTTTTTCTCATGAGCTATAGGCAACATCATGGTAAGTAACTGGGCAATTTTTCGTGTAAAAACACCTGATTTAAAAAAATCATGATATCGAAACGGCACATATCTGCGGTATCCCCCAAACAGCTCATCAGCACCATCGCCGTTTAAAACTACGGTGACATGCTCTTTTGCCGCCTTTGCTACATAAAAGCTGGGAATTGCCGAACTATCGCAAAAAGGCTCTCCGTAATTGGTTAAGATCTGTTCGATATCATTCCTTAAGTTATCAAACGAAATATCTACAACAGTATGCTGCGTTTTATACCTATCTGCGACTTTTTGAGCTAATAAAGATTCGTCATAACTGCCCTGTATCTTGACGGTAAAGGTTTTTAACGCAGGCCGATGCCTTGCGGCTATTGCGGTAATCAAACCGCTATCAATACCCCCACTTAGAAATGAGCCAACATCTAGATCAGAACTATCTATTCTTCTTTTAACAGATACCTGTAATATTTCATCTAACTTTTCTAGGTTGTCCTGATAAGACAATTGGCTTTCCCTAAAGGAATAAATCTCTATATTAAACCAGCTTACCTTTTCTTTTTTTAATGTTTTCGTATTAATTTTTAAATAGTTTCCATTCTCAACCTCTTTAATTTCCTGGTAAGGGGTTGCCTGCCGGTAGTTATAGCCTAAATATAAATACGCCGAGGCCGCAGGGTAATTTATTTGAGGTTTAAAAATCTTTTGAAGCACAGGTAATTCTGATGAGAAACCTACATGGTGCCCCTTCTGATAAACATAAAGTGGTTTCTTACCTGCTCTATCTCTTGCTAAAAAAAGCTCTTGATTATAAGCATCGTATAGCGCAAATGCAAACATCCCATCAAGCTGTTGCAGCATGCGAATTCCGAATTTTTCATATAGCATTAAAAGTGTTAAAGTATCTGAATGTGACTCTGCAAACAATCCGTACCTTTCTCTTAATTCTAAATGATTATATATTTCGCCATTAAATACAATAGATAAGCCCTTGTAATGCATGGGCTGCCTGCCGGTGATATTTAAATCTTGAATGGCTAACCGGGTATGAAGCAATTCTACGTTATCGTTAGAAAAAAAACCCCGCTCATTGGGTCCTCTGTGAGCTAAAGCTTTAAATATAAATTCAGATTGCTCTTCCACAGAAAAGTTAATGGCACCAAATATTCCGCACATAAGAGGATGTATAAAAATTATAGAGCTATGGATTAAACTTCGCGGGTGATGATTTGCAACCAATTATTCATCACATCATTAGGAGAGAAATTCTCATCTACATAAGCTCTTCCTTTTTCGCCTAATTTCTTAAGAACCTGAGGTTCCTGTTTCATCATTTGCAGCATCTTTTCTGCCAAATCATGTTCATTTTCTTTCTTAGACAAATAACCACATTCTGCAAATTCCACTACCTCCCGGTTACATGCTATATTTGTTACAATCACCGGTTTAGCGTAGGCCATGGCTTCTAAAAGGGCATTTGGCATTCCTTCAAAAAATGAGGATAAAACAAAAGCATCAGCCTCCTTCAGATAATCTTCTGTATTTTGTTTAAATCCTAAAATATTAACATGATCCTCAATACCTAACTCTTTAATTACTTCCATCGGGCTATTCTCTGAATTATATTCACCAATAACATCTACCTTAAAATTTCTGCCCTTTAATATTCGGATAGCTTTGAATAACGTAGTATAATCTTTATTCCATCTAAAATGAGCGATACAAATCCAAGCGAATTTTTCTTTAAGGAATAGTTTCTCTACTGGTTTTTCTAGATAAGGAATACTAATACTGTTGTTAATTACCACGCCCTTTTGTTTCACAATTCCTTTGCTTTCGAAATTTCGTTTGGATGCGTTAGCATTATAGACTATTAAATCATCTAAATCCGCGGTTATTTTAAATGGGATGTACCATTTATTCGGGATCTCGGCAATACGAATACTAGATATCAGTTTATACCTAAAATACTTTTTTAAAATACGGGCAAAAATGATCGAAATAAACATAAAAGCGACAACCACATCTGGTTTAAAGTCTTTTACTTTATTAAATAAAAATCTAATATTCCTTACAGTGAAATAATTCCAGTTTTTTAAAAAAACTATATTGATTCCTTCTTTTTCAAAATCTATGTTAAACTCATTAATAGGTTTAAGAGAAATAATGAGAATATCATAATTTCTGGATTTTAAAAACAGTGCTAGTTTCAATAATTGCGTTTCTGCACCTCCCTTGGTCATTGCAGAGGTCATAAGTAAAATTTTATCAACCATTGTTACCTATTTATAGATGTTAATGATAAAGCCATTAAATAATGGCGGACTTTCTGGAAGGCCTAACTTTTTGAAGGTGCTTTTTTTGCCATTGAGAAAAAACCAGTAATTTCCAAATCTGAGGATAGCGGTTCCATCTTCCAGTCATATGTTCTTGTATAATTTCCTGGGCTCGGGTTACATTTAGGCCCGGTATTTTTTCTAATTCTGCTTTTGATAAATTATCCATCACATACTCTTTTAATTCGTTTTTAAACCAATCTTTAAAAGGCATAGTAAACCCCGATTTTGGTCTCTTAAATAAATCGGCAGGCAGGTAATCGTACAACACATCTTTTAGTATTTTCTTCTGGTTGTGGTGCGAGTATTTGAAATCTGTTGGTAAACTTCTAGAAAACTCTATGATTCTGTAATCCATTAAAGGTGCTCTGGATTCTAAGGAAAAAGCCATAGATGCTCTATCAACTTTTGTATTTATATCACCATTTAAATAAGTTTTAATATCAAAATCAGAGACTTTCTCTAGTAAAGATTTATGCTGGCAATTAAATATTTCTATGTGATTGCTTTTCATCCCCAAATCGGCATTCGCAATCCAGGAGTTTTCTAAGCCGCCAAACATTTTAATGTATAAGTTTTCTATTTCTTTGATAGAAATCCCCATTGCGATAAGCTTGTGTACATAGTTTGGAGATTGCTTAATCAGTTTACCCAAAGCTTTTCTCAAAGGCAAAGGCAACATGAATAAAGTATTCACCATATTAATCCATTTGTAACGTGTATAGCCTACAAAAGCTTCGTCTCCGCCATCTCCGCTTAATGCTACAGTTACATGTTTGCGTGTATGCTTGCTTAATAACATGGTTGGTATAGCGCTGGAATCTGCAAAAGGCTCGTCGTAAAAAGAAGCAAAATTACTAATGAGATCTATCCCTTCTTTATGATTACATTCTATTGTATGGTGTTCTGTTCCTAAATGTTGTGCTACTTGTTTAGCATATTTGCTTTCATCAAACCCAGCCTCGTTAAACTTTATCGAGAATGTTTTTACATGACTTATTTTTTGTGAGGCTATTGCTGCTATTAACGACGAATCCACTCCGCCAGATAAGAAGACCCCCAATGGCACATCTGCATTCAGGCGGATATCAACTGCATTATTTAGTAATCTTTTGAGCTCGTCTTTAGCATCATTATAGCTTCCAGAGAACATATTTTCCCTGTTATAATCCAAATCCCAGTATCTCTTTATCCATAATACTCCCGAACCCAAATGATAGGTGAAACAATTACCCGCTTGCAACTGATTAACTTGCGACCAAATAGAGCGGGGCTCCGGTACATAGCCCCAAATAAGATATTCGCTAACAGCTTGTTGATCCAGGGTAAAGTTTCTGGCTATCTTTATTGCCGAAGGCTGACTGGCAAATTCGAAAGAGCTGCCATTATGATGATAATAAAACGGTTTTTTGCCAAGTCTATCTCTCGCCCCAAAAAGTATTTTCTTTTTACTATCAAAAATCACAAAAGAAAACATTCCATTAAATAGATCAACACAAGTCTCGCCGAACTCCAAATAAGCTGCCCCAATAACTTCTGTATCGGAGGTAGTTCTGAAATAAAATCCTTTTTGCTCTAGCTGAACCCTGAGACATTTATAATTATAAATTTCTCCGTTAAAAACAATTTTAAGGTGTTTATAATCAAAAGGCTGGTTAGAACGGCTATCAAGATCTAAAATTGCTAAGCGATTATGCCCTAATGTAATTTCCGCAGTTTGAACAAATCCTGAGAAATCAGGTCCACGGAAGTTCATGACGTTTAATTTCTCGCGAATGATTTCTTCACTATAGTTAATAGTAGAACCGTATATGCCGCACATAGATTAGTTTGATAGATGACTAAATGAAATATAATTAATGCCTTTCAAGCAGTGCTTCGTACTGCTTTACGATTTTTTCTATACCAAACCTTTCGTATACATCGGTCTTGATGGCTTGATGGTCCCATGTTCTATTCAGAGCCAGCTTTATACTGTTCTCAAACCCAGTCATATCATCCTGATCGATGATATAACCATTAAAATGAGGTTTGACAATATCTGGAATGCCACTAACTTTAAAGGCAACAACCGGAACTCCAATAGCCAGGGATTCTAAAACTACATTTGGAAAACCTTCTGTTAACGATGGCAAAATCATCAAAGAATGATTAGCAATTAATTCGTTGATGTTGCTGACCAGCCCCACGAGTCTTACTCTATCCGAAAGTTGAAAATCATTAACTCCGCTAATAATTGCTTGCTTTAATGGTCCTTCTCCTGCAATTGTTAAACTATATTCCGGAGGCAAATTCTTCATGATTTCGAGCACCCGAAGAATCCCTTTTTCTACAGCTAGACGAGCAACTATAATAAGTTTTTTTTCGTTTTTCTTTTCCTTATTAATTGTAATTGATGTTGGTAATACTGGATTATGGATAACCACAAGTTTGTTGCTGGGGACCCTATAATGACCCGCTAATGACCGCTCAATCTCAATTGACTGGCAAATCGCAAAATGGAACCTTGTGTAAGTAAAAGGCACAAATAGATCCCAGAAGCGTTCTTTAAATCCTCCTAACTGAGCCATTACATCCATTACATTCGACTCTCTACCAATCAAGACAGGAATCTTCACAAAGATGGAGACATAAGATAACAAAGTGTTAATATGCCCGCCTGTAGTAAAAACAGCAAAAGGCTGCTCAGTTTTTATCAACTTATATAATTTCAAAAATGAACGTGAAGCTCTAATGGAATTTAGATGTATAATTCTAACATGTTCGATTTGTGTGGAGAAGAAGGAATTTCTTGAATCTAACAACACTAAGCTTACAGTATAAAGTGATTTATCTAAGTATTGCGATAATAACCAAAAGACTCTTTCTGAGCCTCCTGCTCCCAAGTGGCTCAATACAAAAAAAACCTTTTTTTTCATGAGGTTAATTCGTTTTAGTAATCATTTTCAGACTAAAACTCATGATATAATAACACAACAGCTTAACATTCATTTTAAGATATTCGGTATAATTGAGATTTTTCAAGTCGAAACCAAATTCTTTAAGATAGAGGGCATAACCGTCTCTCATTTTCTTTGCATTTTTTACCGCATTTATACGATTAGACAAGCGGTCGTCTCCTTCATCATCATATAAACGGACAGGTTCATTATCGAAATATAATTGATACCCCTTCTTTGCTATGCCTAACCAGGTTATACTTTCATACCCTCTTAGATTATATAAAAGATTATTTTGCAGCACTGTTGTTTTAGCCACAGGCAAGTATTCTCCAACTGCTGTCTTTAACAGATCATGATAGGTCTTTAATCCTTTAAAGTTTAAATCGTACATGAGCTTATTACTATTTAAGACTTTAGTGCCGCAGAAAATCAGGTCCCAATTATTGTTTAAAACCAAATTTTTTAAATATTTAAGACCATTTAGAATTAGCAAATCATCGGAATCTAATAAAATCACATAACTGTTTCTTGAATTTAAAATTCCGGTATTCTTAGCCGCAGCAACTCCCTGGTTTGTTGAATGTCGAATTAAAATAATTTGCTTTTTATCCAGATATGGTTGCAATATTTCTTCTGTATTGTCTGTAGAGCCATCGTTAACCACAATAATCTCAGATAAATTATCCCAATTTGGCTGACTGATTACACTATCAATAGCTCTGGTAACCTTTGAAGAACGATTGTAAGTTGGAATGACGAATGAGAATAACATAAGGGAGATTTTAGTAAAAATCAGGCTTCTTGTAAAGCATCAGTTAACTCGTTATTTTTTTTCATTTTATCCAAATGCAAGATTGCAAAGTAGATAAACATGGTTGGGCCATCTGCACTTATTAGCCATGCATTATGAGATAATGCGTTGAGGGAGATCCCTAAAAAAGAAAAGCACAAACAGAGTAAAAGTGCGTTCTCTCTATATCTTATATTTTTTACTGCGTTATAGGCTATTTTTATAATACTACTAAAAATCAAAAGCAGCAGTCCCAGCCCTAAGAATGGACCTAAATAAGTGATAAACATCATATAAGCATTATGAGAGGTGATGCCATTATAAAAAACTGGATTTCTGTAGATCACGTCTCCCCAGTTCTTTCCATAAAATATAAGACCTAAAGGATAATCAGAATAAATATTTAAATTTTCTACAATCAGAACCTTGCGATTATTCTCAGGTTCGTTGGTCATGTTCTTAGTTAAAATATTATTATTGCTGTCTATGTGTTTTTCTAAAACAAAGTTATAGAACATCACAGAACATAAAATCGCTAAACTTATAATAAACACTGCTTTTACGCGGTAAAACATGAGCATAAACAAGCCTATAGCGCCTATAAACGTAATGAAAACCGAACGCTGCATACCTAAATAAATAAATAAGAGACAGACAAAAAACACCCCAACTTTTATAAGAAGATGCCTATGGAATAGGAAAGTATAAATTAAAATAAAAGGTGCTAATGCGGCTAATTGATAACCATAAGAAAATTGGTATATGGCTATTCCGGAAGGACTTTGCTTAACCTCTTCATCCATTATTAATCCTCTAAAAGAATTAATCTGCGGATAAAAATGGTTGAGGACCATCACCACCGAAGAAAAGGCAAGTAAACTATAAAATATAAGAATAGAGGTATTGAATCGCTTGCTGTTATTACCAACAAAGAAATGAAAGTATAACACACAGGTTATTAAAGTAATTGCACTTGCTATAAAATATTTAAAGTCGCCAATGCCAACCACATAGTAAAAAAACATGGCAATTAAAATTACCCAAAGTTCTTTCTTATAATAGAATTTTCTGGCTTGTTCTTTGAATAAAAAAATTAGAGGAAAGCAAAATATTAGAGGTGCCGGAATTCTAAATGTCTCTGTCATAAAAATCCCGAAGGATAGTGTGTACAGATATAAAACCATGAATAAAATCACTAAAAGTTTCATATACAAAAGTTTATAAGGTTATAATTTTAACTAGGCTATAGATTTTAACATGTTATTAATAAAACCATCAGCATCATTTAAGATACTTTTATAGTTCTCTTGTCCGTGTTTGGCAATTTGTTGGTAATTAGAATAGTTACTAATTAAATGGTCTAATTTTTCCGGAAGATCTCCTAAATCCCAATGAAGAGGCACATAGGTTTCATGAGGTTTAAAAGTATTAGGATATGTGGTGAGATGCTCCATACTTGGTTTAACCAATAATGCCCCTGCAATAAATGTTTCAAAGTCCCGGTAGCAAATTTCTCCCCAACCATATGGGCTAATACTCAATTTAGAACTTCGTAATTCTTTCCAATACTCACTTTTATTTACAGGAGATCCGGAGGCGATTTTTCCGTTAATTCCCCCTAAAAGCTTTAAAATTGTATCTCTCTGCTGAGAAATTTTGTAAATTCCGGTATTTTCTTTGTGAATAGTCCCTCTAAATGTTAAATCCAGATCTCTTTTACTATTAACTTCGCTGTATTTAAGTGGATAAAAGCTATAGGGCAGATAATTACTTAATCTACTTAATTTATATCCAAAATAGCGGTAATCATTTAAACCGATATTCCAGCCTACCTTCAATTTGTGCAACTCGTTTTCGGGGCATGGATTAAATGAATAAATCGCGGGCTTGTTTGCTTCGTGATTTAACCAAATCCGCAAGTCGTTTTTCGAGTGTGGTTTTAGATAATAACTTTTGTCTTTTAATAGCTGCTTTTTCAGAAAAACGTCCACGTAGGAGATTAGCGAAAAGTCACTAGACCCTGTAGAATCAGCGGCATCAAACCATATAACCCTGCCTACATTTTTTTTTAAATTAGAAAGATATTCTGCAAGATAATCCTCGTCTAACCGGGCGCCATTATTTATGTTCTTGCCCATATCAAAATACCTGGAATGAATAATCGTATAATCTGCCTCTAAAAAATCTTTTCCTAAATGATTGTTATGGCAACTTACTTTAAAACCATATTCTTTAAACTTATTTTTCCATTTATAAAAGGGATGGGTTTCTGAATAGAAGCGCTGTTCGGGCCAATCTAATATTTTAAGTGTTTTCATTTTAGCCTTGCTGTTATCGCTTATTTAAATAGAATAGACTTTGCCGTTAAAATCATGATCTTAATATCTATCCAAAGGTTATGATGATCTATATACTTTAGATTAAACATGATTTTATCGGGTATAATGTATTTGATGTAGTACTTCTCAGGATTTTTAGCTTTAGCCAGAAGCTTTCCCTCATCCACAAACTTTATAGATGCCCAATCGGTTAATCCTGGCTTTACAGTTAGAACCCTCTGTTGAATATTGTCATATAGTTCTACATATTTACTTACCTCGGGCCTTGGCCCTACGAAGCTCATATCTCCGAGAAGAATATTAATAAGCTGGGGAAGCTCATCTAATTTATATTTACGTAACCAGTACCCGCTTCTGGTTATTCTTTCGTCATGATCGCCAATTGTTAATAAGCTATGGTTAGTGTTGGTCTCTACCATGGTTCTAAATTTTAACAATTTAAAATTTACCTTATTACGTCCAACTCGGATTTGTTTGTAAAATATACTCCCTTTAGAGTCTAACATTATAATGACTGATATAAAAGTAAAAATTGGCAATACCACCACCAGCCCTATTGAAGAAAAGACTAAGTCGAATATCCTCTTTGCAACCATAACTCCAGACTTAAACAGCCACTTCTACCAATTGACTTTTATGTACTATCCTATTTACACCCTCTACTACATTATGGATAATATATTCTATTTCCTCATCCTTTAACTGAGGATAAATTGGCAAAGACACCTCACAAGAATATTGTTTAAAACTATTAGGGTAATCGCAAATGTTGTAACCTATACTTTTGAAATATGAAAGCATAGGCATAGGTATAAAATGTACATTTACATTTACCCCTTTAGACATTAGGAAATCAATAACCTGATCTCTTTCAATTTCTGAAATATTTTTTATCCTTAATGGGAATAAGTGATAAGAAGATTCTCTTATCTTATCCTTTAAAACTGGTGCTATAAACCAATCATATATTTTAAACCTGCTGCTATAAGTATTTGCAATAACCTTTCTTCTCACTATCAAATCATCTGTATATTTTCTTATCTGAGCCAAACCGATAGCTGCGCATATATCAGGCATATTAATCTTAAAACCTTTGGAAACAATATCATATCGCCAACTGCCACCATTTGCCTTGGTAAAAGCATCTTTTGTTTGTCCGTTAAGCGAAAACATTTTTAAAAAACTATATTCCTCATTATTATCAAAAACTTCCGGAAGATTAAGGCAGATACAACCTCCTTCTGCAGTTGTAATATTCTTTACTGCATGAAAAGAGAATATTGTAATATCAGCTTTCCGAGCAGAGGAGCTCCCGTTATATAAAGCACCAATAGAATGGGCTGCATCAGCTATTAATAAAATTCTACCAAGTAATTCTTGTTTATTGTTACCTGCCTTAAATAAATGTTTTATATCCGGGTCTTTTATTATAGCATTAATAGCATCATATTTACAAGGCAATCCTGCAATATCTACCGTTAAAATTGCTTTAGTTTTTGATGTTATGGCAGCTTTGATTTTAGTAGGATTAATGGTAAAATCATCTAAAATATCTACCATCACGGGCTTTGCACCACAATGTAAAACACTTAATGCGGTAGCGCAATATGTATAAGCAGGCACAATAACCTCATCACCTTCGTTTATTCCAAACCATTTCATCATCATAATGGCTCCAGATGTCCAGGAGTTTACACAAATCGCAGATTTAGAACCCGTAAGCTCTAATACCTCCTGCTCCAATGCTTTAACCTTTGGTCCTGACGTAATCCACTCTGTTTTTAGGGTGTCTAACACTTGATCAATAACACTTTGATCTATGTAAGGTGGTGAAAATGGAATATTCATAATAATATGTATTAGAAATATGGAATTTGCTATTGAGTGTTAGCTTAATAAAGAAACCTTATTAAATAATAGCTTCCCATTGGGACGTGATATTCTCTAAGGCATTGGTTTCGTTAATTAGACGGGCATTTTTAGACAACTTTTCTCTTAAAGCAGTATTTTCGAATAAAAGATTAATTGCTTTAGATAATTCAAAAATACTTTCATCAATTACTAATAAACCATTATGGTTGTTCTTGATAATCTCTGAAGGGCCAAATTGGCAATCCATCGCTATACATGCACAGCCTAAACTCATGGCCTCTATTAAGGCATTAGGATAACCTTCATTTCTTGACGATAAGACAAATAGCTCTGCCTGGGCGTAATAGTTATAAATATCTTTCTTAAAGCCAAGCAATTTTACACGGCTACGAAGGTTTAAAACTTTAATCTGTTGGTACAGGTTTTCCTCCTCCGGACCTTCTCCAACAATTAAAAGCTGAATATCTTTGGGCAAATGAGCATTCTTAAATGCTTTAATTAATAAATCAAAACCCTTCTCATATGATAATCTTCCAACGCCTAAAATAAACCTACTCCCGTTTACTTTTTGGTTGGCGTTTTCATGAGCCACATGGTTAATTGGATTATGGATAACTTTATAATTATTGGCTTTAGTGAAATTTGAATTTTTTCTCAAACAATTTTCTATCCCTTTAGAGGGTACCACAATAGCTTTAGCATTACTATATATTAAGCCAAAAAACCATTGGAATACCTTGTTATATTGATAAATTGTTTGGCTAGGAGTAGTCCTTTCTGATACAATATAAGTTACACGAGTAAAAAAACTGCTAATCCCTGTCCAAAGGTTGGCTGTTGTCATAAAAGAAATAACACAATCTGGACGCTTAGTTGAAAGCAAGAAACTAAGTTTTACAAATAGTTGGATAGCGTAATAAATCCTTAACGGATAGCTAAATCCTTTTCTATCCACTAAATGAATAATTTCTAACTCACTGGGAAGAGGATAAACAGACTTAGCTGAGTTTAAACATACAATACCCACCTGGTACTTAAGTTCATGAAAACGTTTAGCCAGTGTACTTACAACCCGCTCTGCCCCGCCTCCCTGCAAAGAATTAATGATAAAAATTATCTTCTTATTCATTTAAGGTTTATAAATACAGATGACCCTTATAGATTAGACTAGAGTTTTGATGGTTTTCATCGCTCCCTGTATGTTTAGGTTTTTTATATCAAATAAGAAATACTGCTTGATATAGATGCTGAGCAATTTCCTTTTATAATGCGCTGAGTAATTGAAATTATTAATGAGTATATTAAAATCACTGATCATTTTATTCTTCCTTGCTTTGGCATCAATCATACTCCATACCCCGTTTCTATGTAGCCTATAAACCGCCATAACTTGTGGCAAAACGTAAATTTTCCCCTGTGAATGCGCAACTGTATAGAGTTTAAAAAAGGTATCAGATCCATGTGTTTCGTAATACCATTGCTGGTGACTAATTTGCCTAATCAAGTAATTATTTTTGATTAACATAGAGCTAATCCGGGTTTCTTCTTTTTTACCTAATAACACATCTTCATACGTAAACTCCAGGGCTACGGGCGATGGATTTTCGTACACTAACTCTCCTGCTTCATTAATCACTTGTGTGTAATGGCAGCAGATAGCACAATTCTTATTATCCTCCATAAAATCTACCTGCCTTTGTAATTTCAAGCTATCTGTCCAGTAATCATCCCCATCGCAAGTGGCGATGTACTTCCCGGTAGCCATGCTGAATATTTTATTTTGGTTCTTTATGCAGCCTACATTTGTGGTATTCTTAACTAAATGAATCATTCCAGGGTAATTAAGGATATACTCTTCTATAATTTTTTTAGTATTGTCTGTAGAACAGTCATCTCCAATAATAATTTCATATTTAAAATTGACTTTTTGCATCAAAAAACCTTCTAATGCTTGTGCAATATATTTCTCGTGATTGTAAGTAATACAACAAATACTTACCATAACATCATTATTTGTTACATTCATAGTTTGGCGTATTTAGGTTAACCTTTATTAGCTGCTTTTAACATATTTGCAATGTCATTTTCTATTTCTACAGGTACGTTATATTCGTAATTCTGTACTCTATGAATTATGCGGGTGATTAAATCTAAATCCGGCAAAGTGAGCGTATGGTAAAGTGGCAAACACATCACTCTTTCCACAACAGAATCGCATACAGGCAGCTCTGCTTTTTCTACATAAGGCAAAGAAGATAATGATGGATAAAAATATCTTCGACAATAAATTTTCTCACTTTCCAATGCATCCAAACACCTCTGCATAAAATCCTTACAATCAAAAATTATTGGAAAGTAAGCATAGTTTGAGTTTGCTACTACAGAATGTTTGGGAAAGCTTGCTTTTATTTTCCTTAATTTGATCATGTAGGATAAATACAACAGTTTTCTTCTTTTTAATATTTCGTCTACATACTTGAGATTGCATAATCCCATGGCTGCATGAAATTCACAGTTTTTACCATTAATTCCCAATTCCGCATAATCTTCAGGTCCATTATGTCCAAAATTTCTCATAAATGCCATCTTTTTAAGCAATTCCGGATCTTTTGTAAATACTCCCCCTCCTTCTATGCTATGGAAAAGTTTAGTAGCATGGAAACTTGTTGTGCTAATGTCTCCATACTCAAAAACTGATTTGTTTTTATATTTACTCCCAAAGCAATGGGCTGCATCATAAATAACTTTCAGGTTGTACTTATCTGCAACGGCCTGTATAGCATCAATATCACAGGCATTTCCATACACATGGGTAGCCAATATTGCGGTAGTTTTAGGTGTGATTGCTGCTTCTATTTTAGTTGGGTCTATGTTAAAAGTCTCAGGATCTATATCTACATAAACAGGCCGGCATCCTTCCCACACTATACTGCTGGTTGTAGCAACAAAAGAAAAAGGCGTAGTAATGATTTCTCCTGTAAGCTTTAAAGCCTTTATCGCTATTTGCAGTGCTATTGTGCCGTTAGCTACATATAGCAAATGTTCTACATTAAGGTACTCTTTTAGTTTCAGTTCAAACTCATTTACTAGAGGACCATTATTTGTAAGCCACTGACGTTCCCAAATACTTTGTAGATAGTCATCGTATTCTTGGAATTTTGGCAAAAAAGGTTTTGTTACTGGTATCATCTTTTTAAGACTAAATGTTTAAAATCATACACTGCATTAAACTGCATAAGGTAACTTAGAAGCAGATATACTGTAAAGAAGAAAATGGTATTATTTATTAATCTTAATAGGTCTGAGAAATGAAACGTCTTACTCAAGACATTATCAAAAAAAAAACAGAGCAGCCCCGTAAACGACGAAAGTAAAAGAGTAGGAAGTATATCTAATATTTGCTCTTTGGTAGAGTACCGAATTAACTTTTCGCTATATATCGAATTGATATAGCATCCAAAAACACTAAAAAACAACTGAAAGTATAATAATCCGTATATCCCGAAAGGGATGGCGAACAAAATGCCTACAATACAAATGAGCTTTTTTATAAACTCCAACCTTAAAAAAAGATCACTTCTTCCTTTTACTTTTAGGATATTGAGATTGTAGATATGTAATGGATAAAAAATTCCTGAGAGACATAACATTTGAAAATATGGAACTGCGGGCAACCACTTTTCGGTTAAAAAGAACCTCAATAAAGGCTCAGCAATTACCACCGATAGAATCATTATGGCCGCATTCCAAAATATTACCTGCTGTAATAGTTTCTTATAGACCATTTTTAGTTTCTCGTTATCATCAGAGATACTGGCAAACATTGGGTAGGTAACTTTATTAATTGCTATTGTAATATTTCCACTCGGGAGCTGGCTTAAAGAATCTGCTCTGGAATAATATCCTAATTGCGTTGCCGAATAGTTTTTACCAATGATTAGAATATAAATATTCTTGTAAATAATATCCAACAAGCCAGATAACGTCATTTTATATCCAAAATAAAAATGTTTTTTAAAACTTAATTTATCGAAGATTAAAGCTGGCCGCCATTTTGATTTAAACCAGTGCAAAACCGTAACTATAAAAGATTGTAGGATATTCATCCAAACTAAACTCCATACGCCAAAACCTTTTAATGCCAATACAATTCCTACCAGACCACTTATTAAAACTGCTGGAATTTGTATAAAAGCCTGAATCCGAAAATTCATCACCTTTATTAGCCTTGCGTTTTGGATTTCATAAAATGCATTTATGATAAATACCAGCGCATAAATACGGACTATCTTTGTGAGAACATCTTGTTTGTAGAATTGAGCTATATAAGGTGAAAGGATGTATATTAAAAAATAGATAACGAGGCTTCCTCCGAGGTTAAAAAAAAACACAGTGGAATAATCCTTTTGATTTGCCAAACGTGTACGAATTAATGAAGATGACATACCTCCATCGACCAATAAGCCTCCTATTGCAATAAAAACAGAAAGCATTGCTATTAAACCAAACTCAGCTGGCGCTAAAATTCTTGCTAAGACTATAGTAATAGAAAAACTAACTAACTGTACTCCAAACTGTTGAAAAAACGTCCATCCCAATCCATTTAATGTTTTTGTTTTCAAACTCATACTGCAGTTGCGTAAAGGTTTTAGATTTGAATCAAAACCAATATGGATAGAAAGAAATTATTGACGAGCTTATTTAGGAATCACACTTACCTTTTCTTCGGTAAATAACGTCAAACCAGATTCTTTGATTTTGGGTATCTGCTTTCTAATTTTACTGTTTAAATATTTTAAAATTGGCTTTTCGAGGTATTTAGTAACTAACCACGCTAATATTATAAGCAAGCCAACTGTTAAAGTTATGATGAGGTATTCCTGATCGATATACTGCTTTAAATCATTCATAATATAAAAGCCGATATTCTGATGTAAAAGGTATAAGGGATAGGATATGTAACCTAAAAACAGCAAAGGTTTACAACTTATAAACTTTAATTTGTCGTAAATAAAAAGGTAAAACAATCCAAATATTCCTGTAAAAATATACCCGCTTTCTGCTGATGGATGCGTCCAAATGCCAACGAGTAAGCAGAAAGAAATTAACAAATGTTCTACCCAATTGCCTTTATTAAATTTCAGATGATAAAATAACATTCCCGCTAAAAAGAACATCCCATACTTTAAATTGAGTAGGTAGGCTCCGAATGGTAGTAGATTTAATTGGTTTAAAATCATTAATGATATCCAAAGAACAGCTATTGTTCTAAGTTTAGACAACCAGCCAATAGCAAAGAAGAAACCTATAAATACATAAAAAAAAAGCTCAGGTAATAGAGACCAGTAAACTCCGTCAATATTATGTACATTAAATATTTCCTGGATCATTGAGAAATTCGCCAATACCTGAAAAAAAGTATAGCTTTCGAATTTCGAGTGTTGAAAGATATTTGTGATTATTAAAGTTAATATAATACAAAGCCAGTATGTTGGGTACAACCTCAAAAATCTTTTAAAGGCAAATTCTTTTATGTTTTTTACATTATGAAGAGTCATGAAGATTACAAAACCACTGATAACAAAAAACAGTTCTACACCATAATGACCATAATTCCAGTCGAATTGAGGGGGATAATCGTGATGGTGTATTTCTCTAAACCTTGCTGTATAATGATAAAGCACAACATTTATGGCAGCAAAGCCCCTTAAATTATCCAGCTCCTTTAAGCGAAACATTTTATGAAAATTTTATTCGTTATAAGTTTTTTATTAAGGAAAGGTTAGCAGAAGAAACTCTCGAAACCAGGATACTATCTAAATTGTCGAACACCATTAATACCATTTTTCCATCAACCTTCAGGATACTTCCCTCCTGATTAATTAATACACCTTGCTTAATCTTTACTCGGTCTCCGGCATTAAGCTGACTAGTACCTATAATTTCTGCATCAGGATTTTTCGTCAAAATTTCCATAAACTTCTCCATATCGCTATCTCTTATAACTGCTGGCTTACCCAAAAAGTAAATAAAATTTATAACCCCATATGCTTGTCTTACCTGCAATTCTTCTTTTAAGCTGATATTTACAAACACATAAGAAGTAAAGAGCGGAATTTCTACAGTTTTCCATCTATCTGCCCATTTGCTTTGAACTACTTTTAGCGGGCAAAAAGAATTAATCCCCATTTGTTTTAAAGTAAGATCAACCTTCTTTTCCCATTTTGGCCTTGTATAAATAACCAGCCATTTTTTTTTATTAACAGAATTCGAACCTCTTATTAAATTTTCCATATGTTAATATTTGTTTGCAAAAAGGGTATGGCTTCGCCAACCCACTTACATGACCATTTTTAAATTAAAAGGATAAGATTAAATTTAGCCTGCTTATTTATCAGACTTTTGCATTCAATAGTTTTGCCCGCACACCAATTAGAGACTACGAGTTCTTAGTGAAAAAGCTTTTAGAATTGTGAGTATTATTTAAAGAAATCGGGAAGAATAAACTCATCCAGCTTATGTTGTGGCATAAGTATATTCTCCGCCGCCACCATAACCATATGATTTCATATTTTCTTTTTTTGCATCATTAAATACAATCATTAAGTTTTTAAGCTTATTGTTTTCGCAAATATCTTCTAAGATATTTAGCTGTACTTTTTTGGTGAAGTTGTATCTTATGAGATATATGCTTGCATCTGCGTATGGAGCCAAATTGAAGGCATCCGCAACCTGCCCAACCGGAGAAGTATCTACAATTATATAGTCGAATTTCTCTCTTAAAATTGCAAATAATACGTCTATCTTATCAGACATTAATAATTCTGACGGATCGTCCGGAAGTTTACCGCATCCCAAAACAAAGAGGTTAGGAGATACACCAGAAGGCTTAATCAGCTGATTTAAGTCTAAATTTTCAGTACTTAAATAATCTGAGAGCCCTTTTTCGTACCTCATATTAATGCCCTTAAGCAAATCCGGCTTACGCAAATCGAATTCGACAATGATTACCTTTTTTTGAATCATAGCTAACGTAATTCCCAGATTGATGGTAAAAAAGGTCTTGCCTTCTCCTTTCATTCCAGAGGTCACCAATAAAACCTGGCTACTTGAATAATTATGGAAATAGCCCAGATTAGAACGGATATACCTGAATAGCTCAGAAATAGTAGTACGTCGGCCCTTTCCCATTACCACAATGTTGTTATCAGGTTTATGGCTTAACTCGCCAAGTATTCTAGTTTCTCCTATCAACTGTACATCTGTAACATCTTGTACTTTATTGTTTAATTTTTCTTTTCCATAGAGAAATGAAAACGGGAAAATAAAACCTGCAAATAAAGCTCCTAAATAGATTAACGTGGATTTAGGCTTTGCTGGTGTTGAATTAAATGCTGGTTTATCTATTATTTGTGATGAAGGGACTGTTGCTGATAAAGAAAGGGCAGTCTCTTCTCGCTTTTGTAACAAATACTGATAAATACCTGCCTTTACGCTTTGGTCTCTGGTAAGCTCCAGCAATCCTCTTTCTACAACAGGAACATTTCTAACAATAGATTCATACTGGTTTGATTTTCTTGCTAAGTTGTTTCTTTCTACCATTAAACCAGCTTCTACATTTCGAAGATTTTCCAGCAAGTTTATTTTTAGTGCCGATAATTGCTCATTTGCATTTTCTATTAGCGGATTGCCTGCTTTATTATTACGTAATAACCTTTGCCTGTCTATTACCAAATCATTATACCTATTGATTAGATTAGATAAAGTAATGTCTTTTATGCCTAAAGTACTAGGTACTATATCAAAATCGCCCTTATCTTGCCTTAGATATAAAGCCAAAGACCTTATAATATCGAGGTTAGTTTGAGAGCTGGCAAGTTCATAATCGTAACTTCCCGAGGTTTGTAAATTTATATCTGCATCAGCATTTAAGCTTGTTATCCTATTCTTCTGTTTGTAATCTTCTACTCCTTGTTCAACAACAGACAGTTCATCATCCAGTTCATTTAAACGCTGGTCTATAAAACGAATAGTATTTCTGGCAACAATATTTTTATTATTAACATTTTCATCATTATAAGTCTCAATAAGCTTATTTAAGATATCTATGCCTCTTTGAGGATTACTATCTAACAAGCTTAAAACTACTGTATTTGCATCTTTAACAATTGGCAAAACAGTTAAGGCTGATAGACTGTAATGCTCTGCTAAAGCATGTAAATTCTGGAATTTAATATCTATTTCCGGATAATTAACTTTAAAATCAGGCCCTTTTATTACTTCAATTAAATAGCCTGGCCCACTGATAAGTTGATTATAATTATATTTTACTTTCTCGCCACTATGCTCAAGAACAAATGAATCTTCGTCTATAATTTTTAGATTTAATTTTTGCGCATAAGCAGTATCTCTCAAATCATGAACAATTACATTAACCGGTAACACCTCTCCATATAACTCTTTTTTAGAGAACTCGTCCTGGATGGAATAAGCGGTTTCTAAAGAAAGGTTTTTTAGAGCTTGATAAATTAAATCTTTCGACCGGAGAACTTCCATTTCATTTTCTACAGTTCTTGCACTATGAAACATTTCGAGATCGCTAAAGGCTGTACCTTTTAAAATTCCGGTTCCTTTAAAATCATTTTGGATTAATAAAGTACTTGTAACCTTATAAAAACGTGTACTATTAGCTATGTAGAAATAAGCTGCAGTTAAACAAACAATTATACCAATAAGAAATACATACCAGTATTTAAAATATTTAAACAGCGAATCGCTAGAATCTTCTTTCATCAAAGAAGGTTTTTTATGCTGATTGGAATTCATAATATTAAGATTTGTGATTTTAAATTATTTGGATAATAAAGCTGTAGAAAGGACCGCTACAGCGGATATTGTTGCAACAACAAGTGGCATTAACCTATTATTAGGGCTGTATTCTAAGGATTTAGCTTTATCAGGCTCTACATAAACAATATCGTTTTGTTTAAGATAGAAGTAAGGAGAGTTTAAAATATCTTTGTTGTTTAAATTCATCCTAACCATATTGCGTTTACCCTCACGCTCCCTTATCACCAATATATTCTCTCTTTTCCCATAAGCAGTTAAGTCGCCAGCCATGCCCAATGCCTCTAAAAGATTAATTTGATTATTAGAAACATTTAATGTCGAAGGTTGATTTACTTCTCCAATAACAGTTATCCTAAAATTCATAAATTGAATATTAACAATAGGATTTCTGACATACCTATTCAAATCAGTTGCTAATTTTTGCTGAGCTTCCTCTATGGTTAGTCCTACTAAAGAAATATTACCAGCAACAGGTATATTTATGTTACCTTCTTTATCAACCCTATAGCCTTCCTTTTCGAAATAACCATTCTTATTGATATTGTTAGAATTTACCGAAAATAACATGTTAGATTCACTACTTAGGGTATTAACAGTTACACTTAACAAATCATTAACCTGGATTTTAGGGTCTCGATCTGTTGTGATAAGCTGGGTTTCTGTTTGCTTATTAGAAAGATCACTAAAATAGACCAGGTTTCTTCTTGGAGAACAAGAAACGCTCAAAAAAATTAAGCTAACCATACAAGCGATACAAAACAACTTCATAATATTTACTTTTAGTTAAATAATAAAACTCCTTATTTCAATTGATAGATTAAATGTATGCACTAATGCTTGTAAATAACTGGGCTAAAGGACTTATGTAAACCAAATTGTAAAATATTCACAGATACTTTCTCACTTTTGAGCAAAACACTTTACACCTGGGTATAACAAAGAGCAACATCATGAGCAAAAGAAGAATAATTCGCTTGTTGATTTCTTTGTAGGACTAATATTCCAAGCCAAATCCCCGGGATATTATTGATTTCTCGTTGTGCCACTAGTTGCTCCGGTGTTAAAATTTCAGAATAATTTTAAAGCTAAATATGAAGCATATATAGCTTTATGCTAGCAATCTATAGTTGCCAATCCTTAAACACCGGAGCTGACAATATCAAATGAAATCCTTGCATACTTAATATAGCCTGATGATTATCTTATTTTTGACATATCTTATACTCTTGATGTTTATAGTCTTTAATCAAAAACATCTTATCTTTGAAGCTCAGAGAACGAGTATCATAAGGGTAGCTTAACAATATTTTAAATACTCTTTCTTCAGTAATTGATATCCATTAGATTTAAACAGAATAATTTGCCAGATATAATACAACTTTTACCAGATTCGGTTGCTAACCAGATTGCTGCCGGAGAGGTGGTACAAAGGCCCGCTTCTGCAGTAAAAGAATTGATTGAAAATTCAATAGATGCCGGGGCAGATAAAATTCAGCTGATTATAAAAGACGCCGGAAAAACCCTCATACAAATTATTGATAACGGTTGCGGAATGAGTCCGACCGATGCAAGAATGTCTTTAGAACGACATGCCACCTCTAAAATAAGAAAAGCAGAAGACCTCTTCGCCATTCGCACCATGGGTTTCAGGGGCGAAGCCATGGCTTCTATTGCTGCCATAGCTCAGGTAGAAATCAAAACCAAACTTCATGACGAAGAGCTGGGAACTTTATTAATAGTCGAAGGTTCGGAAGTGATAAAACAGGAACCCTGCGCTACTGCATCAGGTACTTCTATTTGTATCAAAAACCTTTTTTATAATATTCCTGCAAGACGAAACTTTTTAAAAAGCAACCCTGTAGAGATGCGTCATATTATTGATGAATTCCAAAGGGTAGCACTGGCCCATCCTGAGATTCATTTTACATTACATCACGAAGGTCAGGAAGTTTACCATCTCCCGCAAACCCAGTTAAAGCAACGCATCCTACATCTTTTGGGGAATAATTACAACGAAAGATTGGTGCCAGTTGATGAAGCAACAAGCATTATACAGCTAAAAGGCTTTGTAGGAAAACCTTCTTTCGCGAAGAAAACGCGGGGAGATCAGTTCTTTTTTGTCAATAATCGTTTCATCAAAGACCCATACCTCAACCATGCTGTAATGACAGCTTTTGAAGAGCTGTTGCCAGATGATTGTTATCCACTTTATGTATTATTTATTGACATCGATCCGTCGAAGATTGACATTAATGTTCATCCAACTAAAACTGAAATAAAATACCAGGACGAAAAAGCGATATATGCCATCATCCGTTCTGCTGTAAAAAGGTCTTTAGGAAGGTACAACATCACCCCTACTTTAGATTTCAACCAGGAGACCGGTTTCGATCGGATGATTACTCCAAAAGCTTTAGACGAGATTAATCCTCCAACGATACATTTCAATCCTGATTTTAATCCTTTTGCCAGCGAGAAAAAAACGATAAGGGAAAGTCCTTTTCATAGAAATACAGGCGAAAACTGGGGAACTCCAAGTAACTGGGAAACCTTGTACGAGGTTGCCAAAGAAAATACTTTAGAGCAAACTTCTATGGAGTTAAGTTCCAACCAGGAATTTAAAATTGATGAGGCAAGTTCGGTAGAAACAGTAAACCAAAGGCAGGTTTTTCAAATTCATCAGCGTTATATCATTTCTCAGTTAAAATCCGGATTTATGCTGATAGATCAGCAGGCAGCGCATGAACGCATCTTATACGAGCGCTTTCTGGAACAACTGGACAATCATAAAGGGTTAAGTCAACAAAGTTTATTTCCGCAGACGGTTACATTAAACACTACTGATTTTGCGTTAGTAAATGAGCTGCTCCCTGCTTTTCATGCCCTTGGATTTCAAATCAGGGAGTTTGGCAAAAATACGCTGGTGATAGAAGGGGTTCCGGCTGATATTCCGGAGAATAATAACCTTGCAGCCATGCTTGAAGAATTGATTGAAGGTTTTAAAAACAACCATACTATTTTAAAGTTAGATAAAAGAGATAACCTGGCAAGAACGCTGGCAAAAAATGCCGCAATTAAAAGCGGTACTAAGTTAGATCCTGAGGAAATGCATAACCTGATCGATCAGCTTTTTGCATGCAATATGCCAGGAATTGCTATTAATGGCAAACAAATTATTATTAAAATTACTTTAGAAGAATTAGCAGAACGTTTTAATAAAAGCTGATATTGATATGAGAGAATTCAGACCCCTTGGAAACACCATGTTTCCACCAGTCGTTAAAAATCTGCTAATTATTAACGGGATTTTATTCCTCGCTACCAATGTATTTAAAGGGAGTCTGGGCTTAAATTTGGAGAATTATTTGGCTTTATACTATTTTGAATCACCAAATTTTAGGATCTGGCAGCTGATTACTCATTTATTCATGCATGGAGACATCATGCATATTTTCTCCAATATGCTCGCCTTATGGATGTTTGGTGCCGTACTGGAAAATTTTCTTGGCTCCAAAAGATTTTTAGAATATTACATCCTTACCGGCTTGGGAGCTGCATTACTGCACATGGGTGTCCAGTACCTGGAGATGGCTCCATTTTTACAGCATGTTAAAGAATATGTTTCCAATCCTTCTATAGAAGGATTCAGCACTTTTATCAGTAATGACGTTCCCGAATCTTTGCATCCCCAGTTTAATCAGATCCTCACCTACTGGCAATCTAACCCGGGAAACCAGGAAGCCAAACAGGGGTCAGTAGCTATCGTCAATCAACTTTCTGATCTCAAATTAAGTATTCCAACCGTGGGTGCTTCTGGTGCAGTTTTCGGCTTATTACTTGCATTTGGTATGCTATTTCCAAATGCTTTGATCTACCTATATTTCTTTCTGCCTATAAAAGCGAAATATTTCGTGATCTTTTACGGACTGTTCGAATTATACAGTGGTATAGCCAACAACCCTGCCGATAATGTTGCACATTTTGCACACTTAGGAGGTATGCTTATTGGTTTTATTCTGATAAAGATGTGGAAGATTAAAAGGCCCGGAGACTATTTTTCTTAACTAAAGATGATTTTATCTTATTAATTTAGCACTATGAATACTTTCAATGAATTGAAATATAAAATGTTAAACTCTGGCAGCAGGGTCAACTTTTTCATAGGCATCAATATCATTATATTTTTGGTAATCGCCATCATCAGGCTGACAGAATGGCTATTTACAAAAGAAAGTACAATCGCAGATTTAATTACCCTTTACCTTGCAGTACCAAGTAACTGGGAATCGCTCATTTTTAAATTCTGGACACCTTTTACGTACATGTTTGTGCATAGCCAGGGAGACATTTTCCATATCCTTTTCAACATGCTATGGCTATACTGGATTGGAAGAATATTGGAAGAATTTCTTAACAGCAAAAAACTCACCTTTCTTTATATCGCAGGTGGCCTGGCAGGTGCAGCATTCTTCATCCTATGTTATAATCTTATCCCTGCTTTTTCTAACCAGGTGATAGGCGCAAGAGCCATTGGAGCATCAGCTTCTGTTACTGCCATTATTATTGCAACAGCAACCTTATTGCCAAACTATACCATTCACTTACTATTATTTGGCGCTGTAAGATTAAAGTGGATAGCCTTAATTTATGTAGTTTTTGATATTTTACAGGTTTCGGGCTCTAACGCCGGAGGACATATTGCCCATTTAGGAGGGGCGCTATTCGGATACTTTTTCATCAAGTTCTTGCAAAAAGGAAAAGACTGGAGCAAGCCGTTCGAGAACCTGTTTAAGCCTAAGCAAAAATTAAAAGTGGTTTCTAAAAATTACAGCCCTAATCCTGCTAAGAACAACTACCAGCCCGATCAAAAAACCATTGATGATATTTTAGATAAAATATCTCAATCTGGTTACGAAAAGCTTACTGCGAAAGAAAAGGAGATACTATTTAGAGCAAGTAAAAGCAATGAGGAAAAATAAAAAACCCGGCTTTATTCGTAAGCTTACTTTTTTTCTGAATGGCTTAGCCATATTAGCACTTTTACTATGCTATTTAGCCACCGTTACAAACCCTGCAGATTCGTGGTACCTTGCTTTTTTTGGCCTTGCGTATCCATTTATCCTGCTCATTAATGTCGTATTCGTAATTTACTGGTTATTCAGAAAAAAATGGTTCGCAATACTTTCACTTGTAGCAATACTCATAGGTTTTCAATCCCTAACCTATACGATAGGTTTTAGAGGAAAATCGCATCCACCATTAATTAAAGATTCATCAACTATTAAATTGATGACCTATAATGTGCATTATTTCAAAAAATTTGGTGCCGATTTAGATTCTAATACCAGATCCGGGATTTTAAATCTCATCAGAAAAGAACAGCCTGATATAGTAGGATTTCAGGAATTTTTTACCAGAAAAAAAGGAAAATACGATATCAAAGATTCGGTTATACAAATCCTCAATACAAAGCATCATTTCTATGAGCCTAGTGTAGACAATGGTTATGAGTCTTCGGGGCTGGCGATTTTTAGCAAATTCCCAATTATTAAAAAAGGAATTGTTGATCTAACTGATCCTGCAAGTGGAAACGGGGCAATTTGGGCCGACATCAAAAAAGACCATCAAATCTTCAGAGTTTTTTTAGTGCACCTGGCATCAATTTCTTTTCAGCCTGAAGATTATTATTATCTTAATAAACTGAAAGCAGACTTAGCTCCACAAGAAGACGTGATATCAGGCAAAAGAATAGCAAAAAGATTAAAAGATGCTTACATCAAACGTAGTCATCAGGTTAAAATCTTAAAATCATATACAGATTCCTGCACAGTACCATACATTATTATGGGAGATTTTAACGATACCCCAGTTTCTTACACTTTAAACACTTTAACCAAAGGAATGAAAAACGCTTTTAAAGAAAAAGGAAGCGGCTTGGCAATTACGTATAATGGGGAGTTTCCTAATTTCCAGATCGATTATATCCTCGGATCGCCACACTTTGATTTTAAAACTTATAATATTATCAAAGAATCTTTTTCTGACCATTACCCTGTTACAAGTAACGTTTCTCTTCAGGATTAGCTATTATATTTATCAAATTTGTATTTTGCAAGCATGCACAACAATCTTTTAATTTATAACACCATTTCTAAAAAAAAGGAAGTTTTTAAAGCTCTAAACCCGCCCTACGTAGGCATGTATGTATGCGGGCCAACAGTTTATAGCGATGTGCATTTAGGCAACTGCAGAACATTTATTTCTTTCGATCTTATTTTCCGATACCTTCAAAAACTTGGTTATAAAGTGAGGTATGTGAGAAATATAACCGATGCAGGTCATTTAGAAGGAGATGGAGATTCTGGTGAAGATAAAATTTCTAAAAAAGCCAAATTGGCTGCATTAGAGCCAATGGAGATTGTTCAGAAATACACCAACGGTTTTCATGATATGATGCAAATCTTCAATGTTTTACCCCCAAGCATCGAACCTACAGCAACTGGTCATATCATAGAACAGATAGAAATGGTAAAGACTATTATGGCTAACGGGTTTGCCTACGAAGCAAAGGGTTCTATTTATTTTGATGTTGAAAAATATAATGCTATTGAAGATTATGGAGTGCTCAACAACAGAAAATTAGAAGACCTGATGAACAATACCCGCGATCTTGGCGGCCAAGATGAGAAAAAAGGAAAACTGGATTTTGCTCTTTGGATTAAGGCAAAACCCGAACATCTGATGCAATGGCCTTCTCCCTGGGGAATGGGTTTTCCCGGTTGGCATTTAGAATGTTCTGCCATGAGCAATAAATACCTGGGAGAACAATTTGATATTCATGGCGGAGGAATGGACCTTGCTCCTACTCATCATACAAACGAAATCGCACAAAATGTAGCTTCATGTGGTAAGCATCCTGCCAATTACTGGATACATACCAATATGCTAACTGTGAATGGGCAAAAAATGTCTAAATCTTTAGATAACAGCTTCTTGCCTCACGAACTATTTACAGGAAGCCATCCCTTATTGCATAAAGGTTACAGCCCAATGGTGGTAAAATTCTTTATGTTACAAGCCCATTACCGCAGCACTTTAGATTTTTCTAATGAAGCGTTAGATGCCAGCGAAAAAGGCTTTAAAAGGCTAATGAGTTCTTTAGCATTACTGGATAAACTTAAAACCAGCGAAAGCACTTCTGATCTTAAACTGGCCGAAATAGAAGAAAGGTTCAGTAAGGCAATGGATGATGACTTTAACTCACCGATCCTGATTGCCGAGTTGTTTGATGTAGTTAAACATATTAATTCCATTTATGATGGAAAAGCCAGCATCTCTAAAAATGATCTGGACATACTTAAAGCTTTAATCCAAACTTATGTTTACGATGTTCTGGGATTAAAAGATGAATTACAAACAGGAAATGATCTTGATCCCTTAATGGAATTTTTAATCAATATTCGTAGAGAAGCCAAAGAAAATAAAGATTATGTCACCTCTGATAAGATAAGAATTGGCTTGCAGGAAATAGGCTATCAGTTAAAAGATAGCAAAGAAGGCACTACGTGGTCCAAGATTTGATAAGAAGAGAGAAATCTAGTATAAATGATTAAATCAGTTTTTAGTATAGCTTTCCTATTGCTCTTTTCTTTAACTCTTAGCGCACAAAAAGCTGATGGAACAGTTGAGTCTCTGATTAATACAGAAAAGAAATTTAGTAAAAAAGCTAAAAAGGGCATTAATAAAGCTTTTTCTAAGTTCTCAGCGAAAGAAGGTATAGCCCTTAAACCCAATCCTATTCCAATCAAAGAATACTATTCAGGGAAAGAAATTCCTGGTTTCCATTACTTAACCTGGGAACCGGAATATGCAATGATCTCTAAAAAAGGAGACCTGGGATTCACAACCGGACCTTATGAATTTTCTGATGGAGACAGGAAAGATTATGGCCATTACCTTTCTATCTGGAAAAATTTTTATGGAAAATGGAAGTTAGTCCTCGATATGGGGATTACCCATCCAGAACAGGTAGACAAATTAAAGCCCAGATTCTATAACCCAACAGATTATAAATATCCGAGATTTATTGGGCCAAAAAAAATACAAATGCGTGAGGATATTGTATTTAGTACCGATGTACTTTTAGGGAAATCTTTTAAAAAACACGGGAATAAAGATCTTAAAGAGTTTTATGATGAAATGGTAAGGCTTTACTTCCCAGAAAATATCCCCTTAATAGGAAAAGAAGAGGCGCTAAACTTTATAAAAAGTCAAAAATTAAGTTTCCAAAATTCTGCTCCCGATTTTGTAGACAGGGCTTTAAGTGGAGATATAGCCTACAGCTATGGCAAAACCACAATTTCTAACAAAACCTATAGCTATGCCAGGGTTTGGAAATTAAGCAACGAAATGAAATGGAATATTATTTTAGATGTTTATAATGAGTTGAAAGAGCAGTAAACTTAGAATAATCCTTCAATTATCTTCTCAATACTGATTCCCTCTGCTTCAGCTTTATAATTTTTCACTAGCCTATGCCTTAAAATTGCAGGGGCTACAGCCTGTACATCTTCAATATCCGGAGAATACTTCCCATTAATTGCGGCATGGCATTTAGCGCCCACAACTAAAAATTGGGAGGCTCTTGGCCCTGCTCCCCAGCTTACATACTTATTCACACTTTCTGAAGCCAGTGCCGTATGGGGCCTGGTTTTAGCTACCAGAGATACTGCATATTCGACCGCATTATCTGCAACAGGTAGATTTCTAATGAGCTGTTGAAAATAGTTGATTTGATCGGCATTGATAATTGTACGCAGATTCTCAACTTTATTTCCTGTTGTATTCTTTACAATGGCAACCTCCTCCTCGTAAGAAGGATAGGATAAACTCACATTAAACATGAACCTGTCTAGTTGGGCCTCAGGGAGAGGATAAGTCCCTTCCTGCTCTATCGGATTCTGAGTGGCCAAGACAAAGAACGGTTTCGGTAGGGTATGGGTAATCCCTGCTGCTGTTACTGCTTTTTCCTGCATAGCCTCCAGCAAGGCGGCCTGCGTTTTAGGCGGAGTCCTGTTAATCTCATCAGCAAGAATAATATTGGCAAAAACAGGTCCTTTTATGAACTTAAAATTCCTGTCTTCTCCTAGAATTTCGCTCCCAATAATATCAGAGGGCATTAAATCTGGCGTAAATTGGATCCGATTGAAACTTAAATCCAACACCCTCGAAACAGTTTGTACCAATAATGTTTTGGCTAAGCCCGGCACTCCTACTAATAAACAATGCCCGTTACTAAAAACAGAAATCAAAACAGATTTTACCACATCATCCTGCCCTACAATAACCTTAGCAATTTCTTCCCTAATGTTATTGTAGACGCCTGAAAGTGCATCTATAGCTTCAACTTCTGTTTTGTATAAACTCATTAATTCGCAGTTGCTGTAGGTTCTTCAGTAACCCAACCTTTTAGGATATCACAGTTTTGAAAATCTTTATCTATTTTAATATAGGTAGCTTTTCTTCTTTGCTCGAACCATTCGCTCACCACCTTATTCACCTTTGTATCATACGCCGCTTCCTTTATTTTAGGTAAATCCTGAGCTAAATTAGCTCTATGCGGAGGTATTTTATTTCTTAAATACAAGAATCTGTATCCTTTTTTCCCACGTTGATCTGTAAAAATTTCTGGTGTAGAATAAGTACCAACCTTCATGGTATCTACCACCAGGAACACTGAAGGATCCAACTTATCAGTAGGAATATAAGTAGTCCTGTTGGCACTTTCATAGTTCAGGATCATGCCCCCATTATACTTGGTATCATTGTTATCAGAATATAGAGATGCGGCAGTAGAGAAGTCCATTTTCTTATCCACTACTTTTTTATAAATACTATCGATCTCTACTTTTGCCCTTTCTAAAGATGCAGGAGTGCTTTCAGGAATGATCAATATATGTCTTGCTCTCACATTCTCTCCCCTTCTTTCTAGAACCTCCAGGAAATGGAAACCAAATTCGGTTTCGAAAACAGGTGAAATTTCTCCTTGTTTTAACTTGAAAGCCCAGGAAGTAAATTCTTTCGCCATGGTTTGCCTGTCGAAAAACGGAAGCTCGCCGCCATCCCTTGCAGAGCCCGGATCCTGAGAATACAACCTTGCAAGCGTAGCAAAACTATCACCGTTTTTTATTCTCAGCCTTAGGGCTTCTAATTTATCTTTATAAAATTCTTTCTCGTCTTTGTTTAAATTTGGATAAACAACAATTTCTCCAACCTCAACCTCTGTATTGTAGGTAGGAAGTGAATCAGTTGGAATTTCTTCAAAGAACCGTCTCACATCTAAAGGTGTAACCTCTACCTTTTCGGTAATTTTAGCCTGCATCCTTTGCGCAACAAGTTGTTCTCTAATATCCGGACGTATCTCGTCTTTATACTGGATTACGGACCTTCCAAGAAACTCTTCCAGGCGCTGTTCTCCGCCTGCTCTGGAGATCATGGTACGCATCCTGCGGTCAACCTCGCTATCAATCTCATCTTCTGCTACAGTTATAGAATCTATTGCGGCCTGCTTGGATAATAATTTCTGGCTTAACATGCTTTGCAGAAAATAACATTTTACTTTCTCATCAGGTTTGTTCCCCTGCATTAAATGCTGCGCATATTGCTGGTCTATTTCAGATTGTAAAATAATATTGTCGCCAACCACTGCCGCTACCCTGTCAACCACCCTTTTCTGAGCAAGCAAATTGCTGCTTACAAGAAGCAGGGCTATTATTAAATATTTTCTCATTTATTGTAAACTTCTAATTCGTTATTATTTTGGGCCTCTAGAAAAATTGCTTTTTCCATCTCGTTGATTAATTTTAGCTTCCGCTGATTTAACAAAAGATTCTTAATATTCTCTCTTTCAAAAACTAATGGCGACAAACTATCTCTAAACTTAGAGTCCCGCAAAATTAAGAGATATAATGTATTATTTTCAGAAATTTGAAAAACTCGGTTTAAAGTTTCAAAATTATGCGCTCCAAGCTTCTCTATGGGCAATGTTTTGGCCAGTTCGTCTATATAATGCCAACTGGTATCTGCCAGAGAAAATGCATTAGAGTACTTAAAACAGTACTTTTCTAACAAATCCCGATCCCTTACATCTTTAGATAAAAAAAGTTTTTTTACTGTGCTCACTTTAGGCGCATCTGCCGGTAATTTAATATAAGATACTTTTAAAATAGGCTTTTTTAACTGAAAATTCTCTTTATTGTTTGCATAATAATCTTCAATCTCCTGATTCGTAATCACTGTATCCAACTTTTGTTGCACCAACTCCTGCTCATATTGAAATCTTATCAAAGACTTTCTGTAATTGTCTAATTGCTCTTGTATATATGCTTCGTCTATTACAATATTTTTTTCTGCCCTGTTCTGCATCACCATTTCCTGCTGCCATTGGTCTATAAAACTTTTCACTATAGCAACACTATCAATACCATGTACGTTGGCAGGAACTACTCCTTTCAGGTCTTTCTCGTACAAATATTTATCAAAGGCTCTGGCGATGGGCTGGTCTCTTTTAGCTGACAACCATTCACAAGATGTTAAGCAGATGCAGAATGCCAGATAAAAAAGAATGTGTAGGAATTTTGAGTTGATCATTAATCAGCGAATTAAAGCCTTTTTTAGCAAAACATCAATCCTTTAACCTTTTTTAACAAAATAAAAAATAAATTTGTATAATGGATTCTCTAAAAACAAATCATCCTTTAGCATTAAGTTTTTTATTTAATGAAGACCTTTATATCTTAAAAGATGATATGGTAATAAACGAAGAACAAACAGAAAATAGTACAACAGCTGCTGAACCTGTTTTAGAAAAGCAAGAAACTCCTAAACCAGGAAAGCCTATTTTCGAATATATTGGAGAGAACAATAAGTACATCCTCATCATCGTAAAAGACCCCTCACAAAAGTTTTTAAATGCTAAAGAGCTGGAATTTCTACTTAAAATTCTATCTGCAAAAAAACTGGATCTTAAAGATATTGCCATTATAAATACAGAGAGTTACGCATCTTTAGATTTTAAAGATCTTAAAGAGTATTTTGCCTTAAGTAAGATTTTAACTTTCGGAATAAACCCGGCCTCGCTTAACATTACCGGTATATCAGCCAATAAAGCTGGGGAATACAACGGCGTTAAGATTTTAGGCACTTGGACCCTTGCCCAGCTGGAAGCTGATGTAAAGAAGAAAACGACCTACTGGAACGAGCTTAAAACCTTTTAAATTCTACCCTATACCTAAAATCATGCGTGAACTTGTATTTGCAACTAATAACAGCAACAAAGCAGAAGAAGTACAATTTAAAATTAAAGATGCTTTTAAGATTTTAAATCTCGAACAAATTGGTTGTACCGAAGATATTGCAGAAACAGGATTAACCTTAGAAGAAAATGCTGCTATAAAAAGCAGGTATGTTTATGAGAAATTTCATAAAGATTGTTTTGGTGATGATACAGGTCTGGAAATAGAAGCTCTCAACAATGAACCCGGCGTTTTTTCTGCAAGGTATTCAGGAGAAAGAGACCCCATAAAAAACATGAATTTGGTTCTCGAGAAAATGAAAAACATTACCAACCGTAAGGCCCGTTTCAGAACAGTGATCTCTTTAATCATCAATGGAGAGGAAGTACTTTTTGAAGGAATAGTCAACGGAAAAATAAGAGCAGAAACTTCAGGAAGCAAAGGATTCGGTTACGACCCCATTTTTGAACCCGAAGGCTACGACATTACTTTTGCAGAAATGACTATGGAACAAAAAAATGCCATTAGCCACCGTGGTAGGGCAATGGAAAAATTGATTGATTATTTAAACAATTTATAAAAACACTTTTTAGACACCCTTACCTTGTGGTTCCTAAACCCGAACCTATCTTCTTAGTAACTGGCGCATTCCTTTTCGCAGGCACTTTCGGATCCACAATCTTTTTAACAGGAGCTTTGGGTACTTCTTTCTTTGGAGCTTTTGTCTCTGTAGGCTCAATCCTTTTTGCGATCACATCCTCTTTAGATTTAGGACGATCTTTGGGTTTCCAGCTAAAGTTTGGAAGCGTTTTTAATTCTTCTGTCAATTGCTGAAGGGGATAATAAGTCATTTCCGGCTTTCGTATAAAAAGTACACTCATTAAGCTGTCATTAGAAAAATTGATCCTCATTCTGGCTGCAATTGTCCGCAGCATAGACCCTGCTTCGGTGCTATCCTCTGGAAAATAGATACTTTCGGCATTGCCATTCACAAAAATCCTGTCGAGCTTTTCATTCACAAAATAGCCTTTCATTAATTTCCCTGCAACCTGGTTAAAGTAAAGTGAATCTGGCTTGGTATTTACTACAATAGCATTTCTAATCATGTCCATGTTATCCATTTTCTTATTCTTCATTTGGATATACATTGTATCTGCCGACATTTGGCTGCCTTGCGCCCAAAGCATAGGCGACTGGTAAATCCTTAAAGTAGAATCTCCATAACTAAAAAATGCAGAATCTGATTTCGATTGTAGATCCGATTTGAAAACCTTCACCTTGCGCCATGCGCTGATTATTCGAACTTTAGCCGTATCCTGCTCCAGATTCCTGATACTGTCTTTCATTAAGCTATCAATAACAAAAAAACGCCTGTTTAATGCTTTAATCGCGGTTGAATCTACAGCATTTTTCTCACTTGCTTTTTCGGCTCTTTTGTTTTCTTTGGTGGTGGATGGAGCTTCAAGGGCCTCCTCTGCTGCCTTTTGCGCCTTCTTACGCTGCTTTTCAGCTTTCTTTAATTCCTTTTTACTTAATGGAGGTGGGACTTCTTCCTTCGCTACTTTGGGAATAGAGTCCTGAATAACAGTTGTTGCTAAACTATCTGTTAAAGCTTCTTTCTGCAGATTTAAACTATCAGTAGATAGGCTATCAGTAGCAACAAGCGGGGTTACCATCTCCTGATTCTCATCTGTAGTAGCCGAAGAATCCACTACCGCTATCCTGGATTGCCGCAATTTATACAATTCTCCCCTGGTAAAGACTTTACTGTAAAGCGTATCTGCAGACATCCAGGTACTATCCTGCGACACCGAATCCTTCTCAGTTACAAAAACAACGAAAGCATTTTTGGTAACAGTTATACTTTCATCTCGTTTTTGATAAACCCCCAAATCACCTCTGAGCTCTATCTTCTGAGCAGTATCTTTAAAAAATATATTTTTGACTGCTCTACCATAGCCAGCATTTCTATCATAAAACAAGCTATCTCCTTTTAAACTTTTAGAGTTTTGCCTGTATAGGTTCTTCTTACCAAAAGCGGCCTGGTCTGTAGCAGTATTGTATTGGCCATTCTCGGTATATAAAGTATCATCCTTTCCATAAATATTCGTAGGCCCATAGAAATAGGCAATTTTACTCAAAGAGTTATATCGCAAAGTATCTGAAAGAATTAAGGCATCCGGACTTTTTACCCTCACATTGTACCTGAAATAGGCATCAGAAGAATTGGAGAAATAATAACCATTGGTGCTGGTTAAAGTATTCATACCATTTACTATTTTACCGCCATTTGTATATTGCCCAACTTTGCTGGCCATGTTATAAACCAGGTGATTGGTAGTCAAAACAGCTCCCTTATCCACCATTTTTACATTATTTCTCAGTACTGCTGTCTTTGTATTCCCGTTATAATTCAACAAATCTGAATATATATTTACGGTATCTGCCTGGTTAATGTGCACATGGCCAAAAGCATCAAAACTATTTTTCTCTATATAAAAATAGGCACTGTCGCAAATTAGGGTGGCGTTGTCTTGCTTAAAAATAGGTTTAATTACTTTCTGTGTATTTTCTCCATTGCGCTTCATCCCGATAAAAGATTCGGATTGAAGCAATTCTACCCTCGTGATTTTTTGGGCAGAAACAGAGTGTGCAAACAATAAAACAAGGAGTAATACGAGATACTTTTTCACAAAGCAAAATTAGTTTTTTGGTAACGATTTTAAACGGTTAATTTTGATTGATGTTATTACCATTGCAAACCTTTAAAAGATTTATTGATAAATACGCTTTAATAGATCAATCTGCAACAGTTTTATTAGCTGTTAGCGGCGGAAAAGATTCTGTATTGATGACGCATTTATTTCATAAATTGGGCTTTAAGATAGCAATTGCCCATTGTAATTTCAATTTAAGAGCGCAGGAATCTATCAGAGACGAAAATTTTGTTAAAAATCTGGCAGAAGAACTTCAGGCTCCCTTTCACCTGGCAAATTTTAACACTAACGCTCATGCCGAGCTCAACAAAGTGAGTACTCAAATGGCAGCTAGAGATTTACGCTATCATTTTTTTGAGGAAACTTGCGCTGCATTCGGTTACGAAAAAATTGCCACCGCTCACCATCAAAACGATGGAATGGAAACCTTCTTATTGAATTTAATTAGGGGAACCGGCCTGGCAGGTTTACATGGAATAAAAGTAAAGCGAGGAAACATCATTAGGCCTATGCTATGTTTTAGCCGCAGTGAAATTGATGAAATAGTGAAGCAAAACGACATCGGTTTTGTAGAAGACAGTTCTAATAGTTCGGCTAAATACGTAAGGAATAAGATCAGGCTTAAAATCATTCCTGAGATGAAAAGCATCAATCCCTCACTGGAAGCAACTTTTGATCAAAATATTGCCTATTTCTCTAAACTGGAAGAATTTGTTAAAGAGCAGATTGCAAATTATAAAGCGGAAATCTTTGAAGAAAGTGGAACGAAAATTAAGGTTAGCATAGCGAAATTAAGGCAAATCAAAAATCTTGAATTTGTGCTATCGGAGCTCTTGCTTCCGATGGGATTTAATTTAACCAGCATACAAGACCTCATGAAGTCTTTGGGTAAAGAATCGGGCAGAATTTTTCTTGCACCGGATTATCAGCTAAATCTCGACAGAGAGTTTCTTTTTATTAATCCGATAACACCGCATAACCAGGAGGAAGAAGTGTTTGAATATGATCAGCAAACTGTAATATTTAACCATAAAATATTTTCTAAAACCGAGACTGATCTTGAAGATTGTTTGGTCGTAAAGGATAAAAATATTTGTTTTATAGATGCTGATAAATTAATTTATCCTTTAAAAATCAGGCATTGGAGGTTAGGCGACAAATTTATCCCACTGGGAATGAAGGGGCAAAAGAAATTAAGTGACTTTTTTATCAATCAAAAATTACCCGTATCAGAAAAAAAAGAAGTTTCAGTTTTAGTTAACGGGGATGGCAAAATTATCTGGATTGCAGGTCTTAGAATGGATGACCGATTTAAAATTACAAAGGAAACTAAAAATTTAACTACATTCGAATTCAAGTATCAATAACGAGATGGAGCAATATGCATTTTACGAAAAACAATATCTAGGCAGAGACTATACTTTTATTAGTATCCGCCTGGTTATGGCCACTTTCTGCTTTATAGCCTATTATTTTACCGAGAACCGGGAAAAAAATGGAGACCTTTTGTTAGTGGTAGGGTGCGGCATTTTATTGGTAAGCATCTTAATGCTTTTTCTTTTGCATTACCGTACCATTGTTAAGAATAAAGCTATTTTGATTGATGGTTTATGGACTACCCGCCTGGTAAAAATCGATTTAAACAGCATTGTAAAAGTAGAAAAAGGGCTGTACAGTAAATTCTTTTTAAATAATCCGGTATACAATCTTCACAGAAAAGGAACGATTAAATTTTATGCGGGTGGAAAAGATGCTATAACATTGACTGACCGCGATGGTCTGGTTTATATCATCGGGACGCAAAAAGCTGCAGAGTTGTACCTTGCCATTCAATCTGAATTAAAAAAGTAAGGCCAAAAAAAAGCACTCTTTCAAGTGCTCCTTCCCTATTATTCTGATTAAGAATATTGTTTTACATTTTCAAACCAATTTCTCTTAAACGCTCGTCTAAGTATTCACCGGCTGTAATGTTGGTATAATATTTTGGATGACTTTCATCAATGCAGGAATCTAAACAGGATAAATCCATTTTAGGTTTTGGATGAAGAAAAAACGGCACAGAATACCTGGAATTTTTCATCATTTCCCTGGGCGGATTAGCGACCCTATGCGTGGTAGATTTTAATTTGTTATTTGTTAAACGTTGCAGCATATCTCCCACATTTACCACAATATCTTCTCCATGTGCTTTAATCGGGAACCAATTCCCGTCTCTGGTTAACACCTCTAAACCATCAGCACTTGCACCAATTAATAAAGTAATCAGATTGATATCTTCATGCGCTCCTGCTCTTACCGCATCTGCTGGTAAAGCATCCGGATTTTCTATCGGAAAATAATGGATAGCTCTTAAAATAGAATTTCCGTTATGTACTTTATCCTCAAAATAATCTTCCGGAAGGTTTAAATAAACAGCAATGGCTTTTAGCAAATGCCGTCCTGCTGTCTCTAACTTCTGGTAAACTTCTTTCGTAATTTTGTTAAATTCCGGCACTTCTTCTACTATCACATTATCCGGATACTCAGATTTTATTAAGTCTCCATCCTCTACATACTGCCCGGTTTGCCAAAATTCTTTTAAGTCAGGAGTTTTAGAATCCTTCGCTTTTTCTTTCCCCTTAGAAGTATAGCCTCTTTGCCCTGCCAACTCTGGTTTTTCGTACTTCAGCTTTATTTCCTCTGGCAAATTAAAAAATTGCTGTACCTGCACATACAAATTATCGATCAGTTCTTTACTTAACCCATGGTTGGTAACAGTTACAAAGCCGGTTTCGTTAAAAGCGTTTCCAATATCTTCAGAGAATTTCTTTTTAACTTCTTCAGATCCATTTAAATAATCTGCTAAATCTAAACGCGGTATATTTATTGAAGTACTCATTCCTGCTAATTAAGGATTTCAAACAAAGGTAATCTCAAAATGTTGATAAAGGCAAGCCTCTAATCAAAATTTCACACCAACAAACTGGTTTAGTGGTGAATGAGTTTTACACATTTAAACTAAAGATAATTATTTTCTTAAACAATGAAAGACATTTTTGACTGGAACAGAATATTACTCAATGATTTACCTGTAGAATTCCTGCTGGAAGTGATACTTAGGTGTCTTGTGATGTTTATCATTGTATTGATTACCCTGAAATTGGCCGGAAGAAGAGGAGTAAGACAGCTATCAATTTTCGAACTGGTGATCATCATCACCCTCGGATCTGCTGCCGGAGACCCTATGTTTTACGAAGATGTTGCTCTTTTGCCCGCAGCATGTGTATTTATTGTAGTGCTATTGCTGTACCGATTAATTACCTGGGCCATTGCCCGCTTCCAGAAGGTGGATGATTTTTTAGAAGGAAAACCCATCTACCTGATTAAAGACAGTGTTTTTGATATCATCAATTTCGAAAAAGAAAATATTGTTATTGATGAATTCTTTTCGGAATTGAGACAAAAGAGCGTAGACCACCTGGGACAGGTGAAACTGGCCATCTTAGAAACCTCAGGGGAAATTAGCGTATTTTACTTTGAAGATGACAAAGTAAGATACGGCCTCCCGATTCTCCCACACGAGTTTGAAAATTGTTTCCGCATTATCAGAGATGAGCAAATTTATTCATGTACGTTTTGTGGAAAAACCGAGCGTTTAATTCCGGCCGAAAATATACAATGTGATAATTGCAGCAGGAGCAAATGGGCCTATGCCCGTAATAATAAAAGAATTGTATAAAATTTCACCCCTTACAATAGCCTGATATCCATAAATCGCATCAATATAGTGTCTTGCTTAAATCTTTTTTCAAGCCTGGCCTTATATTGATAAAGAAAAGCTGATGTCTTTTCATTAGCTAAAACCTCGGCAACCAACAATTCATCTTTGATAACCTTATTTTCCTGCTTCCATGTACCTGAAACAGGCGACCGGAAATAGAAAGTTGTTCCGCCAAAAACCTTTGTAAGCTCTTTCCTTACCTTAAGAAAATATTTTTCAGGAAAAGCTATCCCCTCATTATCATATAAAGGCAGAAACAACTGTACAAGCAAATTGGCCTCTATATGCTGTAATTTATTTTGTTCTAAAAGACTATTGGCCTGCTTTGCCTGTAACCTGCCAAAAAATTCGAAGTGCTTTCCTGCCTGCTCATTATAATTTCGAAAGAATTCTTCTAGCTGTATGATTATCTCTTTAGGGAGCTGATTAAGATTTTTTATAGCTTCATAGTGCCTGGAAACTGCAGGCACTGCAACAAACCTGTCGTTGCGGGTAATTGTACCATCCCGTTCGGTCTGCCGGCCTTTAAGAACACCTATTATTCGACAATCTATCTTACAGCCCGGAAAAGTTTCTACTTCGGATATGACGATTACATCCAGGGGATCCCCATCTTCTCCTTTAGTCCCATGAATAAATCCAAAGTCAAAAGGAAAAACCAATCCTGCAGGCATCACCTTCGTAAGTTTTATTTGCCCGGTAGCAGGCTCAAAATCAAACTTGCTCCCTCTCCCTTTCGGCGTTTCTATTGTTACTTCAAATAGTTCCATCATTAAATACTATAAAAGTTCGTCAGCCTCCAGAACCATATCCCTTAGTGTAAGCAAATTGCTCACAGCATCACCCATGGTATTGTTAAAATAAGAATACACTGTTTTACCATCAGCAATCCATTCTTTAATATAAGTTGCATACTCAGCAAGCACATCGCTTTCATACGACCCTCTGTAGCTACCACCTGGCCCATGAAAACGCAGGTAAACAAAAGGAAGTGATGTCTCCATCATGGGTGTAGCGGCAGGTTGTTTATCCTGAATTACTAATCCCATAAAATGATCTTCCAATGCTCTGTAAATGTGATGGTGATAAAGTGAAACATGGCGAAATTCAAAAACAATATTCCATTCATGATCAGGATCGTTATCACGAAGGCAACTCATTAAGGAAAAAAGCTGTTTTAGATCACCTATACGAATGCTTGGCGGAAATTGAACTAATAAGCATCCCTTTTTATTACCTGCAAAAGAAATAACGTCCATAAATTTTTTGATAACCGAAGACTCGAATGCCAAACCTTTATTGTGTGTGATCTCCTTAAACAGCTTAAAGCTAAATTTAAAATCTTCAGGAACGTCGTTAGCCCATTTTGCTACTGTAGAAGACATTGGAATTTTATAAAATGAGCTATTGATCTCAATGCTGTTCATTAAAGAACTATAAAAACATAAACGACTTTTTTGCTTAAATTCCTCAGGATAATACAGTTTGTTGCGTACCGGCAACAGCAAGCCGCTGGTACCGGAATAATAAGCTTTCGCCTTGTTTTCTTGCATAACTTTATAAACTGCTATTCAAAAAAATTGTTTACTTCTTTGCCAACCCGCACTTGGAACATAAAATCTTTAAAAAATTAAATGAAACTATTCCACAGAGATATAGAAAAATTTAAAGAAGAAAATCGAGGATA
>JAZQRF010000011.1:0-3428 GCA_045629485.1 Pelobium sp.
TCAGCATCTGACTGTAGGTATTGGGATCCTTGGGATAGGGGTTTCCTCCCGGGAAAGCATAATCATCATAATAGTTGATCGACAGATACATGGCCACGTCAGTTGTCGGAAAGGCACTATTGCTGTAACCGGTCTCCGCTGCTGCGGGTGCCGTGGCCAGGCGACTTTCCCAAAAATGTTTTTTCGGAATGCCCATTAGCCAAGTAGTGTATTTTGATACCCTGCCCGTTGATATAACCATTTAGGACAATGCTAACTTTGAGTAAATCAATTTCATTAACCAGCTTTATGAGGAAAACCGCACAGTGGCCTTTAAGATTATTGATGCCTTGGTCACCAAAAGAAGTTTAAGGACTTCTTTCAGCAGAATGCTTCTCCACTATAAAACAACAAACGCCTAGCTCACTGACGAACCAAGCGTTTTACTTTTAAGTCTGAGAGGACGTTAAGAGTAGAATGAGACCTTGCGGCCATAGAACGGCGTTGTTTTAAGCTTAAGTTATCTCTTCTTTTGCTATCATCCAAACTTAACCCAAGGAGGGATTAAGTTTTCTAAAGGCGTCCAACATGTCTTCATATCCCTCTACTCTAAATTTTTTATCAAATCATTTTTAACTTTATCTGTTTCTATTTCGCTCTTTCTAATCATCTTTTTACCTTTTTCAAGTTGGATCTTTGCCAGATTATGAAAATTGCTAAAAATCACCCAAGTCATTAAATCATACCATTCTCCCATCAATTTAGCTTTAACTTCTACCTCATTCCAAACAGAAGATAACTTTTGAAACAAAATTCCATTGTCTTCCACTTTACCATCAGAAATATCTATTTCATCTGGCCATAGATTTACAGACGTTTTATATAATTCTTCAAACTTCATATTTATTAATTTCCAATTACGACACCATTTTGATCGAGTGTGGTTCTTTCTCCTGATTTTTTGGAATTTGGCCCAAAATCAGTTGTTCCCTTAGGCCAAACTTTCCACTGAGTTCCTTCATTGTTTTTATTCCCATGAGAAGTATGGCTTTTCGGATATATTTCTCCAGTTTCTGTATTCTCCCATCCTTGGCTACCTCGCTTTTTATTAAATTTCCCAGGTTTACTTTCTGGTATGGGTAGCTTATCACCTTTTTCATATTTCTTAGAATTGACCGTATGAGATTTATAGTTACTATATTTTCATACCCTATCCAAGCTACACCTGCCGAAATCAAGGTACCTCCAGCAGTTCCAACGCCCACAACATCACCCGGCCCTGGAAGTGGCGAATCGAGTTGAGAAGCCACTAAAGCGCTCATCACACCCGCCTTTAGGATGGCTCCAGCCGGGTTTTTACCAGTTACCTCTACTTCTTCTAATTGAATGGGCTGCCCTATAAACAACAAAAGCCTGGCACTAGGCCAAGCTTTGTTATTTATTAATGAATACTTATTTCATTTCAATAGACTGCATAATCTCTTTCCCTGTAGCTTCCCAATCTTTTCTATAATTTTCTGTACAATTAAAAGTAAACATGGCTAACCGTCCTTCCAGGCTGGTAATCTGCAACAGGTTATATATTCTGCTATCAGCAGCAGGGGTTACAAACTCCAGTCGGATATATTTCCGGCCATTGATTTCCTGCATACTGCTTTGAATAAACTCAATAGTAGGGTGGTTAAACTGCTTTTCCATTGTCTTCTGTATATCCGGAAGGTCTTTTTCTTCTGCTTTGTTTTGGGTGTAATTCAGTGCAATATTGATTGTCCCTTCTTTATTCGTATAAACCTCTTCAGGCCGGTGCCCCGCTTGCGGATATTTCGAGGCCAGCATTCCGGCATCCATTAGCTCAAACCCTTCAGGGATAAGTACCGTAGCTTTACCCGACTGAACAGCTTTTCTGGCCAATGGGATATTGCCTTGCTTAACTGCTGCGTGGCTTGTATCCAAACCGTTCGTTTCTTTTATATCTGAATGCTTTGCACCTGGCGAATTTGCACAGGACAACAAAAAGAACAGACCGGAATAAACAACATTAAATACCCTTCTCATATTTAAGGTCATACTTCATGGGCTAAGCATGCTTCCTTGAAATCCAATATATTTTCTTCGCTTTTACGATTTAAGTATTTCCTAACTTCAGAATAATCCACAGTTTTAGGTACATCAACTGATATATATTCTTTCAAATGACTACCCTCCCAATCACAATTAAGCATGGTTAAATCTTCTGTAACCTGTTTAAAGTACTCTAGCTTAAAAAATATAATTTGGATTGTAGTATGTCCTGAAGGTTCAATCAAGCTATCAAAAAACAATTCGCCTTCATCTTCCTCAACACTTACCAAGTCATTATAGGCAAGATTAGGGGCGAAGAAGGGAACATTTTTTACTCTATAATATTCCCCCTCTTTTGAAGCCCAAACCCCCTCAGTTGCAAGGTTATCCTCCAAATCGTAATAGACCAATTTAATTTTATAATCACCTTCCGTATTCCTGTTTTCAGACATAGTTAATGTTTCTTTTGATTGCAATCACGACAATTTACATCTCCATTGTCAGGAGTACCACTGCCTCCTTCTCTTTTCCTCGTTCTGTGGTCAATCTCCGTTCTATTGCCAGGGGGCGTCACTCCTTTTTTATCTTTTGTAGCAGGTATAGTTTCTGTTTTACAGGTTGCACAAACAGTTTTACCGTTATTCTTAGCTTTATTAACATCAATAACCGCTTCTTTACCCGCTTTAGTCATATCTTTTCCAGGCCTTTGTACTTGACTTAACTTAGCAGCTCGTGCTTCAGCTTTAGCCAAGTCTGCTCCCTTATCAGCTACTTTTGCAGCGGTGATAGCTTTATCAGCTGTTTTAATAGCTTTTGCTCCAGTAGCTGCCCAACCAGCAATAGGTATCATAGCTGCTGCACTTAAAGCAGCAGCTACTTTATTGCCTTCCGCTAAATAGATAATTGCATTTGCCCCATCCGCTATCTCTCCAAATCCAGGAACCAAACCTGCTACGTCAAGAGCGGTATGAAGAGCCCCCATGCCCAATTCGGGCCATCTTCCATCAGGGTCAGTGAATTTTACCGGATTATTGAAACCGTAAATGTAAGGAGATAGGCTTTCATCATTCTCCGCACTTGGGTCTATAACGTTCCAGCGGCCGATCACCGGATCGTAAAAACGAGCTCCGTAATCATACTGATTTAACTCATCCTGTATCTCCTTTCCATTGTAAAGATACTTATTTGCTACCGTTCCTGCCAAACGTGCAATACGTAATCCAAACGGATAATAATCATCCCTCTGAAGCTGCCGTACCGAGCCATTATAGCTGTCGAAGCTGTACCGCACATTCCCCAGATGGTCACTCAGATTGTACTCATACTTATAAGCTCCTCCATTGTTTACTATCCGGCCCTCTTCGGTCTGAATGAAATCCAGCGTAGTA
>JAZQRF010000012.1:0-2040 GCA_045629485.1 Pelobium sp.
ATTGATTTTATTTTAGAACCTACCAAGCAAGATTTTTATTTCATAGAGATCAATACCATACCAGGGCAGTCTGCCAATAGCATTATTCCACAACAAGTTAGAGCCGCAGGCTTATCTGTACAGAGTTTTTACGAAGATTTAATAGAAGAGACCTTAATTTTTTAATGATGATACGAACCAAAATTTTATTTCTAGCAACAATAATAATAATGTTTAACCTGAATTCCTTATTCGCACAAGATAATCCGGTTATTGCTCATCGCGGCGCATGGAAAACAGATGGACTCCCTCAAAACTCAAGGGCCGCTTTAAAAAAGGCTATTGCACTAGGGTGTTATGGCTCTGAGTTTGATGTAGTGATTACGAAGGACAATGTTTTGGTAGTAAATCATGATAATGATTTTTTAGGCATTGATGTAGCTACTTCTACCTACAAAGATTTATTAAAGCTAAGATTAAAAAACGGAGAAAAAATACCCACAGTTAAAGAATTTATTAAAATCGCTAAAAAGCAAAATAAAACCAAATTAATATTCGAGTTGAAACCCTCTAAATTAGGTGTAGAAAGAACAAAAGAGGCTGCAAGGCTATCTGTTGAACTTATTAAAAAGCATAAGGTTGAAGATTTAACAGAATTCATCACCTTCGATTATGAAGCGGCTAAAGAGTTTGTGAGGGTATATCCTGAAGCAAAGGTTTATAGCTTATCATCCACCAGTCCTGAAAGAATAAAGCGTGACAATTTATACGGATTAGATTTTAATTTTGCGGTGTATAAAAATAATCCAAATTATTTAGATTTAGCAAGGTCGCTTTCCCTAAAGACAAATGTGTGGACTGTAAATGATCCTAAGAACTTACAGAAGTGTGTGGAATTGGGATTTGATTTTATTACTACAGATGAACCCGAATTGCTATTTCGGTTGTTGAATAAAAAGTAAGGATATTTACTTGTTCAAGATATTTACTAAAGGAGTGATTAATCACTCCTTTAACGTTTACCCGGTTATTAGATAGAATATTTCTCTATCATTTCCTCATCAACTTCTACACCTTTACCGGTTTTAAGATCAATCATCACAAAATCGAACCAGCCATCCGCACTTGTTTTTTGCGTATCAGTATTTTTTATTTCGAATTCTACTTTACAACCCTTTTTATTAATGCTTACTATGCCGGTTTGGACAGAGAAGTTGTTGCCCAATCCTAATGGTCTTTTAAAATTAATTTGTACGGTTTTAACTACCCAGCCAAAGCCCATTTTAAGAAAATTTTCCATCGGCATACCATAGTAAATTTCCATTTGCTCGTATCTGGCGGCTAATACATAATCTAAATAAACACTGTTATGAACATGGTTAAACATGTCTATATCGTCTGGTCTTACTTTGTGTAATGTTGTAAATTTAGAATATGTCATGATTAAATAGCTGATGATTTGCAGGATAAAGCTCCAAAGCTAGGATTAAATTTAGTTAACACGATTAGCCAGGTATTTATTTTGACAATAATATTAAGTCTGATTATGATATTAGAACTAAATAACCTATTTTTGCGCCTAATTAATTAAATTTTACAGCTTTAATATTATTCAGGTAATGTATTTAAGTACAGAAAAGAAGAAAGAAATCTTCAAACAACACGGTGAAGTAGAAACCAATACTGGTTCTGCAGAAGGTCAGGTAGCATTATTCACTTACAGAATTGCGCATTTAACCGGTCACTTAAAGAAAAACAGAAAAGATTTTTCTACTCAATTATCTTTACAGAAATTGGTAGGTAAGAGAAGAGCTTTGTTGGCGTATCTATTCAAAAAAGATATCAACAGATACAGAGCGATCATCAAATCATTAGGATTAAGAGATATCATTAAATCTATATAATTCTTAAAGATAAGATCTTTAAAAAGCCATCAACTTGAGTTGATGGCTTTTTTTATGCAAAAGACCTACTCTTCCGGACGATCTATTTCATCAACTTCCAGACCGTTATTTACTTTTTCTAAATCTTCACGATTTTCTTTTTTGTTCTGATCTGTAG
>JAZQRF010000013.1:0-9651 GCA_045629485.1 Pelobium sp.
GCTTAATTATATTTATTATATGACATTAAAAAAGTTAGACTTATTGACCCTGTTAATAAGTCTTTTTATTTTATCAGGTTGTGAGAATCCTTCCGGAATAGGCCTGGATGTTGATCCGGATCTGGCATTAAGTTCAGACACTATTACTTTAGACGTTACAACCAAATTGCTAAAAGAAGATAGCATTGCTACTAACTTTACAGAAAGAAGTGTATTAGCATATATTAATGACCCCCGTTTTGGCGAGACTACGGCCAGTATGGCTCTTGCTTTAACTTTGCCAACCACGAACGTTTCGTTTGGCATTAACCCACAATTAGACTCTGCTGTTTTAGTGTTGCCTTACACCGCTGCGGCGCTATATGGAGACAGTTTAACATACACTGCGGAAGTTAAACAATTGAACGAAAAGCTGTATACTGAACCCCAGAAAGCATACTACAGTAACAAAATATGGGATACAGGAAATAATCCTACGATTGCTTCAAAAGCTTTCAGGCCAAGCTATAGGGACAGCCTTATTATACAAAATATAAGAAAGGGTCAGGCAGATACTGTACAAAAAGTTATTCCCCAACTAAGAATTCCTCTGAACTCAAATTTTATTACTCAGAATATTTTGAATCTGGATTCTGCAGCCTTATCAACAAACCAAAAGTTTGCCGACTTGTTTAAAGGCTTGTACGTCTCTTTAAATAAAGCATCTGCTCCAGTACCGGGAGGTGCAATTGCTTTTGATACCCATACATCAGGCGCTGCAAGAGTAGACATTTACTATAAAACAACAAATTCAAGCGGAACCTTGGATACGGCAGTCGTATCTTTTCCTATCAACGGTGCCTCAGGTGCTGCAGCTACAGAAATAATATGGAATCCTAGTACAGAGGTACAAGCAGCATTAACCAGTACAACGAATAACAACGCCACACTCTTTTTAAAAGGCTTCGCCGGAACTAAAGTTAAAGTATCGTTTCCTCAGGCTGAACTTGATAAGTTAAAAGATGCTAGATTTAAAAATCTTGCGATTAACAGAGCAGAACTTATTCTAACAGCCGAAGAACCTGCTCAACCTTCATTGTTACCTTTATCCTTAATCAGGATTTACAAGTGGGATATCGCTAATCAACCTAAACCTCTGCCAGACGAAGATCAAACAGATCCGAGGTATATGGGCCCGGGCTTTATTGGAGGATTATATAATAAAGACAAGAAAAATTACATTATAAATGTAACTGGTTATGTACAGGATATCTTCAAGGGCAAAACCCCTGAATACGGCACTTTCTTAACCACATTCGACTATCTTAACAATACGGGCCGATTAAGTTTCCCGGGCAGCGTAATTTTAGAAGGGGGCGCTAGTACATCTCCTCATAAAGTTAAACTGAAAATTTACTATACAGACCTAAAATAGGTTTCTTTAAAGAAAACAATATTTTGTAGATTCGCCAATCTTAAACTACAAAATATTGTTTTTTTATGTGCGGAATAGTTGGATACATAGGCAGTCGTGAAGCCTATCCCATAGTAATAAAAGGCCTGCATCGTCTGGAGTATCGTGGGTACGATAGCGCAGGAGTAGCCCTGATCAATCATCAAAACATCCTTAATATTTATAAAAAGGCGGGTAAAGTTAACGACCTTGAAGCTTTTGCTGCAGATAAAGATCTTTCGGGCAGCATTGGAATGGGGCATACCCGTTGGGCGACCCATGGAGAACCCAGCGACAGAAATTCACATCCACACCAATCAGGAAACGAAAAACTTGCTATTATCCATAATGGGATCATAGAAAATTACGGCCCTTTAAAAGAAGAGTTAATTTCCCGTGGACATACTTTCAAAAGTGATACTGACACTGAAGTGCTGATCCATCTGATAGAGGATATCCAAAAAAATGGGGGATTGGATTTACAGGAAGCGGTTAGGGTAGCTTTAAGTGAAGTTGTAGGTGCTTTTGCCATTGTGATTATGGATAAAGATAATCCTGATCAATTAATAGCCGCAAGAAAAGGTAGCCCAATGGTAATAGGCGTGGGAGAAAAAGAATATTTCATAGCTTCTGACGCAACCCCGATTATAGAATACACCAAAAATGTAATTTATTTAAATGATAATGATATTGCCTACCTTAAAAGAGACGAGCTGATCATTAAAAGTATAGATAACATTGTTCAAACACCTTATATCCATGAGCTCGAGCTAAAGCTGGAGATGCTGGAAAAAGGTGGATACGAACACTTTATGCTTAAGGAAATCTACGAGCAGCCGCGTTCTATTAAAGATAGTATGCGGGGCAGAATTTATCCCCAGGAAGGCAAATTACAATTAGGTGGCTTAGCAGAATATTCTGAAAAATTCAAAAATGCTAACCGTATTATTATTGTAGCCTGTGGAACCTCATGGCATGCGGGTCTGGTAGGCGAATACCTGATAGAAGAATATGCGAGGGTTCCTGTTGAAGTAGAATATGCTTCTGAATTCAGATACAGAAACCCAATTATCTCCGAAAAAGATATTCTAATTGCCATATCACAATCAGGTGAAACTGCAGACACCATGGCTGCAATTGAATTGGCCAAAGAAAAAGGCGCTACCATTCTTGGAATTTGCAATGTGGTAGGTTCTTCTATTCCAAGGCTTACCCATGGTGGAGTTTACACCCATGCAGGCCCAGAAATTGGTGTAGCATCCACAAAAGCTTTTACTGCCCAGGTTACTGTATTAACACTTATCGCTTTTTATATAGCGCAAATAAAAGGAAGTGTCACTACCGGAAAACTGGTTTCTTTATTAACAGAGTTAGAAACCATCCCTTCTCTTGTAGAAAAAGCCTTAGAAGCAAATGATTTAATCATTGAAATTGCTGAAAAATTAAAGGACTCTAGAAACTGCCTGTTCCTTGGAAGAGGAAGCGGTTTTCCGGTTGCCCTGGAAGGCGCTTTAAAACTGAAGGAGATCTCCTATATCCATGCAGAGGGCTATCCGGCAGCAGAAATGAAACACGGCCCTATTGCTCTAATTGATGAAGAAATGCCGGTTATTGTTATTGCTACGAAGAACTCTTCCTATGAAAAAGTGATTTCTAATATACAGGAAGTAAAAGCAAGGAAAGGAATAGTGGTAGCTATCGTAACAGAAGGAGATACAGAGGTGAGGAACATGGCAGATTATACCATAGAAATTCCTCATGCTGAAGAGGCATTTCTTCCGTTATTAGCAACTATTCCATTGCAATTGTTAGCTTACCACATCGCAGTAATGAGAGGCTGTAATGTAGACCAACCCAGAAACCTGGCAAAATCTGTTACAGTAGAATAACACAAAATAAAACCAGTAAAAGGGCTTTAGAACTTAGTTTCTAAAGCCCTTTTGGTTATTTTATAGTTTTTATCTATATTTAAACTTATGACTATAGTTCAATTAGAATATATTGTTGCAGTAGATACATATAGGAGTTTTGTAATGGCTGCTGAGAAATGTTTTGTTACACAACCCACATTAAGTATGCAGGTACAAAAGCTTGAAGAAACCCTGGGGGTAAAACTATTTGATAGATCTCACCAACCTGTTATACCTACTGAAATCGGCATAGAAGTGATTGAACAAGCCAGAAGAGTTTTACAGGAAAGCTATAAAATAAGCGAAGTGATTACGGAACGTAAAGGTGAAATAGGAGGCGAATTACGCATTGGTGTGATTCCTACTATAGCCCCTTATTTACTTCCGAAGGTTTTGGGGGCATTCATGTCTAAATATCCTAGAGTAAAACTCTCTATCTCCGAATTAACTACGGAAAGCATAGTTCAAAAATTAAAAACCGGTTTATTAGATTGCGGGATTATGGCTACGCCATTAGATGAAAACGTTTTAACAGAACGGCCCGTTTATTATGAAAATTTTGTAAGCTATGTCTCTAAACAGAGTCCTGTATTTAAAAAGAAATCTTTAAATATAAATGATCTCGATATAGACGACCTCTGGTTATTAAACGAAGGCCACTGTATGCGAAACCAGGTACTAAACATTTGCAAACACAAAAAATCGCATAATCAAAATCTTGAATACAACACCGGGAGCATAGAGACCCTTATCCGGATGGTAGAAATGAATAATGGCATAACCATTTTGCCGGAACTCAGCCTCCAGGAATTTTCTGTTAAACAACTGGACAAAGTACGCTATTTTAAAAGTCCCGAGCCAAGTCGTGAAATCAGTATCGTCACTCATGCTAACTATATCAAAAAGAGAACCATAGATGCATTGGAAGAAGAAATTTTAAATAGTGTCCCTAAAAGAATGAAGTCTAAAAAGAAGAAGGAGATCATTGGAATTTAGCGATTTTATGCTTTTTTAAAGGATCCCTTATTAGAAAGACACCATACATTATAGACCTTGAGGGAAGGAGGAAACCCTCTACCCTATCTATACCTCAATAATGAATAGTAAATAAAACACAAATTCTATCACAACCAAACTCTCTTTTTTCGGTTATTGATAGTATGACCAAGAAGCCGCTGCTCATCTTTAACGACTATGGCATTTATTGCCCTCAGGGAGATTTCTACATCGACCCGTGGCAACCTGTGAATGAAGCATTAATTACACATGCTCATAGCGACCATGCCCGTTGGGGAAGTAAAAAGTATCTTGCCCATCAACTGTCTAAAGAAATTCTAAAATACAGGTTGGGAGAAGATATCAACCTTCAGACTGTGGCTTATAATGAAGCTATTGTTAAAAATGGAGTAAAAATCTCTTTTCATCCTGCAGGGCACATCATCGGCTCCTCTCAAATAAGACTAGAACACAAAGGAGAGGTGTGGGTGGTTTCCGGAGATTATAAACTTGAAGATGATGGTATTTCAACTCCCTTTGAACCGGTAAAATGCCATTCTTTTATATCAGAATGTACATTTGGAATGCCGGTTTATTCCTGGAAACCGCAGCAGGAAATATTTGACAACATCAATAACTGGTGGCGGAGCAATTATGCAGAGGGAAAAACATCGGTATTAGTAGGCTATTCTTTAGGAAAAGCACAGCGTATTCTTCAAAACCTGGACCTGAGTATCGGTAATATTTATACCCATGGTGTGATTCAGAACACCAATGAGGCCTTACTTAGAAATGGCATCAATTTAAAGCCAACACAAAAGATCACACCGGAACTGACTAAAGAAGAAATCAGAGGCAACATGGTGCTTTGCCCTCCATCTGCAGTAGGTTCTCCATGGATGAGAAAGTTAAACCCCTATTCCTTTGGCTACTGCTCCGGGTGGATGACAATAAGGGGAGCCAAAAAAAGAAGAGCTGCCGATAGAGGTTTTGTACTGTCAGACCATGCCGACTGGGACGGCCTCCTACAAGCCATTGAAGCTACAGAATGTGAAACGGTTTACCTAACCCATGGCTACACTGCCACTTTTAGCCGTTACCTGCAGGAAATTGGTTATGATGCCCGTGAAGCCAGAACATTATATGGCGATGATGAAAACGACGACGATGGATTAGCTAAAGAACTAACAGAGAAAGGAGAAGTACAATCATGAGGGCATTTGCAAACCTATTCCTGGCATTAGACGAGACCAATAAAACAAACGATAAGATAAAAATCCTGGAAGAATATATTTTAAGTGTTTCGGATAAAGACAAGATCAGCATGCTTGCACTTTTTACCGGCCGGAAACCTAAACGCCAAATCAATAGCACTCAGCTAAAAGATTGGGCACTGGAAGTAGCGAAGATCCCCGAATGGCTATTTCGCGAAAGTTATGATGTGGTAGGCGATTTAGCAGAAACCCTATCCCTCTTACTTCCGCAGCCAGCACATCAACAAAATAAAAACCTCACCGCATGGCTGGAAGAAATTAAAAACCTGCATCGCTATAAAGAAGATGAAAAGAAAGAATGGCTCTTAAATGCATTAGACAGCATGGATCAGCAAGAGAAATTTGTTTTCTTTAAATTACTTACAGGCAGTTTTCGTGTAGGGGTATCACAGAGCCTCGTGATTAAAGCACTGGCAAACATTTCGCAATTAAATACAGCTGTGTTGAACCACAGGATTATGGGAAACTGGAATCCCGAGACTTTCGTTTACGAGCACCTGGTTGCAGAGGAAGACGGCTCAGAAGATATATCCCGTCCCTATCCTTTTTTCCTGGCCTACCCTATCCAGGAGACTTCGGATATTCAAAAGAACAGTATAGAAATAGAACAGAGCCTTGGCGCTGCATCCGAATGGCAGGCCGAGTGGAAATGGGACGGCATCAGGGCGCAACTGATAAAACGTGGTGATGAAATATTTATCTGGAGCCGGGGAGAAGATTTGGCTACAGACAAATTTCCTGAACTTCATCCCTTCCTCTACCATCTCCCAAACGGAACCGTTCTGGATGGAGAGATCCTTGCCTTCAGGGATGATCTGCCTCTTCCTTTTAATATTTTACAAACCCGTATCGGGAGGAAGTCATTGTCTAAAAAACTCCTCCAGGATAACCCCGTAGCCTTTATTGCTTATGATGTGATGGAACTTGCCGGGGAAGATATCCGTTACAAAACACAGGAAGAAAGGCGCAGGATCTTAGAGCTGCTACAAAGTAATTCTGTCCATCAGAAAATCTTCAGAATCTCTAACATAGTTCCAGGAAATTCATGGGAGGAGCTGGCTCAGGAAAGAGAAAAATCAAGAGACCTGATGGCCGAAGGTCTCATGCTTAAACGGAAATCCGCACCTTACCAGGTAGGCCGAAAACGGGGCGACTGGTGGAAATGGAAAATAGACCCGCTTTCTATAGATGCGGTATTGATTTACGCACAAAAGGGTCATGGCCGCCGGGCCGACCTGTATACCGATTATACTTTCGCCGTATGGGACGGGGATAAATTGGTACCTTTCGCTAAGGCCTATTCCGGTTTAACCGATAAAGAGATTGCAAAAGTAGATAACTTTGTAAAGCGCAATACGCTGGAGAAATTTGGACCGGTAAGAACAGTAAAACCCGAGCTCGTTTTTGAAATTGGTTTTGAAGGAATCAATAGGTCTACCAGGCATAAATCCGGAGTAGCGTTGCGCTTCCCTAGGATCCTAAGATGGCGAACTGATAAGAAAAAGGAGGAAGCGGATACGCTGGAGAATTTGTTGGCATTATTAAATGAATAAAACTGTAATTATATTTTATATTAACACAAGCTTTGGAAGCAAACTTGGGAAAACGCTGGATATTTATCCATTAAATAATTCGGCTTGAAACATTCTCCTGATTCTTTCATTTAATAGTTATGGCATCATCACCTGGTGAAAAAATCATTTCAAAATGGTACAAACTAAAAAAGTGGCAGCAGTTCCCTTTTCAGAAAGAAATGATGGAAACCTACCTTTCGGGCTATTCGGGCTTACTAAATGCCCCAACCGGAAGCGGTAAAACTTTTGCCATGTTTCTCCCCTTTATTGCCGATTACATTAATCAGCATCCAGAAGATTACCAGTCAAAAAAGAATACAGGTTTACAAATGCTTTGGATCACACCGCTAAGAGCATTAACCAACGATATTCAAAAAGCCTTGCAAACTGTGGTGGATGATTTAGGCATCCCCTGGAAAATAGGCACCAGAACCGGCGATACCAGTACTGCCGAAAAACAGGCTATCAAAAGAAAGCCTCCTGAAGTATTGTTAACTACTCCGGAGAGCCTGCACCTGATGCTGGCACAAAAGGATTATCCCAAAACATTGGAGAACTTACAAGTGGTGATTGCTGATGAGTGGCATGAATTGATGGGAACAAAACGTGGCGTACAGATGGAACTGGGCTTAAGCAGATTGAAAGGATTAAAAAAACGTAAGCTGGAAGAGAGAAGCTATGAAAATAAAAGAGCAACCATATCTTCCGAACCTGCTTTAAGGATCTGGGGAATAAGCGCAACTATTGGGAACCTGGAAGAAGCCGCCCAGGTTTTATTGGGAATAGATTTTCCGCCTGATAAGCAAAAAATGGTCAGGGCCGAGATCAATAAAAATTTAAAGATCACCTCTATCATTCCTCAAAACATAGAAAAATACAGTTGGAGCGGCCATATCGGTTTAAAGCTCCTGCCCGAGGTAATGGAAGTAGTGGCTAAAAGCAAAACCACACTCATTTTTACCAATACCCGGGCGCAATCCGAAATCTGGTATCATGCCATTATAGACAATTACCCCGAATATGCAGGCATCATGGCCATGCACCACGGCTCCCTGGATAACGAACTAAGAAACTGGGTAGAACAGGCATTACATGCCGAAATATTAAAATTGGTTGTCTGCACTTCCAGCCTGGATTTAGGAGTAGATTTCAGGCCAGTAGATGCCGTGATACAGGTAGGGAGCCCTAAAGGAGTGGCCCGTTTTATGCAAAGGGCAGGGAGAAGTGGCCACCATCCGGGAGCCATATCCAAAGCATGGTTTGTACCCACACATTCTATGGAATTACTCGAAGGCGCCGCACTTAAATATGCTATAGAACAAAAAATATTTGAAAGCCGGGATCCCATTATTTTAGCTTTTGATGTGCTCATTCAATATTTGGTCACCCTAGCGGTATCGGATGGCTTTAAAGCGGATGAAGTATTTAGAGAGATCAAATCTACTTTTGCTTATGCTGATATTTTACTTAGAGAGTTTAATGAACTACTGGATTTTATCACCAAAGGCGGAAAATCCTTATCCCAATATGATGAGTACCTGAAAGTAGAAATAGAAGGCGGGTTATATAAGGTTAATAATAAAAGGATAGCCATGCGTCACCGCCTGAGTATGGGCACCATTACCAGCGAAATGGGCATGAGGGTGAAGTTCCAGACCGGCGGAAGTTTGGGAACTGTGGAAGAAGGCTTTATCTCTAAATTAAAAATTGGCGACAATTTCTGGTTCGCAGGGAGAAATGAAGAATTGGTGAGGGTAAAGGATATGACTGCTTTCGTGAAAAAATCAAACAAGAAAAAAGCGGCCGTAGCAAGTTGGAATGGCGGAAGAATGCCTCTTTCTTCGCAGCTATCTGCTGTTTTTAGAGAAAAACTGGATGAGGTGGCCTTAGGAGTGGAAGAAGACGAAGAAGTAATAGCACTAAGGCCTTTATTTAACCAGCAAAGAGAAGAATCTCATATCCCTCAAAGAACGGAGTTCCTGATAGAAAAGCTGGAGACACGGGACGGGCACCACCTGTTTTTTTATCCCTTCGAAGGGCGTTTGGTGCATGAAGGAATGGCCTCTCTTATTGCTTTCAGGCTGGCCAGATATAAAAGTGCCAGTTTCTCTATTGCCATGAATGATTACGGCTTCGAACTGCTTACCGATGATGAGGTATTTTTAGAAAAGGCATTGAAAGAAAACCTCTTTTCAGATAAAAACCTGCTGGAAGATATCCAACACAGCTTGAATGCTACCGAAATGGCCCGCAGAAAGTTCAGAGATATTGCTCATATTTCCGGATTGATATTTACCGGATTCCCGGGCAAGCCGATGAAAAATAAACACCTGCAATCTTCTACTTCCCTGCTATTTGAAGTATTCAGCGAATATGAAAAAGACAACTTATTGGTGAGGCAAGCTTATAATGAAGCTTTGGCTTTCCAGTTAGAGGAATTCAGGCTGAGGGCCGCCCTGCAAAGA
>JAZQRF010000014.1:0-2320 GCA_045629485.1 Pelobium sp.
CATTTCAAATGGTTTAGGGGCTAATTTCAATCGTATCTTTACTGATCTTGATGGTCAGCAAGGGTTATACTTATTAGTATCTAAATTAAGGTAAAGGTTACAGAATTTCTAAAAATTAGTTAGGGTAGGGGTAAATAATAATTTTAACAGCATTGCAACAATAAAATAGATATTGGGTTACGGTAAGTGATTAACGTTGATATATTAATAATTACAATTAACAATTAAAATTATGGGCTTACCAATTAATATAGAATCGTTGATACATGGTCGTACAATCGAATGGGAAAGACTTGAATTCAAAAAAGGTTGGAATCCAGAAGATATTATCCACTCCATGTGTGCATTTGCAAACGATCTTCACAACTGGGGCGGTGGTTATGTTATTATTGGTATTGCAGAAAGTAAAGGACAGCCAGTTTTACCTCCCGCAGGTTTGATTCAAAATCAAATAGATGCACTGCAGGGAGAAATCGTTCAGCTAGGGCATAAGATACAGCCTAATTATTTTCCTATCATTCAACCTTATGTTTTAGAAGGACAAGATATTTTGATACTTTGGTGTCCGGCGGGTGATAACCGGCTCTATATGGCACCAACAACTTTGGGAAAAGGTGCACAGCGGCAGGCATATATTCGGGTGGGTTCCAGGAGTATAGTCGCACAGGGTGAAAATTTAAGACGTTTGCAAGAACTCACGGCTCGTATTCCTTTTGATGATCGTGTTAATAATCAGGCTACCATTCAAGACTTTGACTTGGGCTTAATTCAAGCACATTTACAGGAAATTAAAAGTGATTTGTTTGATGAAAGCAGGAACATGTCATTTGAGGATTTATGCCGTACCATGCACATTGCAAAAGGACCGATAGAAGATTTGCGGCCTGTAAATGCCGGGTTATTATTTTTTTCTAAGACTACGGAAAAATTCTTTTCAAGAACTTGGATAGAATTAGTTTGGTTTCAAGAACAACAAGGTAAGTACTTTAAAGAATTTTATTTTAAAGGCCCATTACAGAAACAATTACGGGATGCCTTATCCTTTCTTAAAACATATATCATTTCAGAACAGATCATCAAACGCCCAAATATAGCTGAAGCAGATCGTTTTTATAATTTCCCTTATGATGCCATTGAAGAAACTTTATCTAATGCTGTGTACCATAAAAGCTATGAATTAGGCTCTCCTATTGAAGTGCAGGTTTGGCCAGATAAGATTGAAATATTAAGTCACCCTGGACCGATTCCTCCAGTTAATGCTGAGATATTAAGCACCTATAAACGAATAATCGCCAGGGAATATCGTAATAGGCGTATTGGTGATTTTTTAAAAGAACTCCGGTTAACGGAGGGACGTGGTACTGGTTTCCCTACTATTTATAAAGCAATGGAAACAAACGGTTCACCTTTGCCTGTTTTTAATACAGATGAACAAACTTATGTATTAGTAACATTGCCTGTTCACGCGGGTGTAATTGACCAGGTTAATGATCATAATGGTAGCCAAGTAAACTCATTGATATTTAATGATTTAAATGAAATAGTTAGTTTTAGTAACCAAGATGGTAACCAAGCTAGTAACCAAGCTAGTATCGAAGCTCAAGTTATACTTAATGAAGAAATACATGATAGAGTTGGAGAAATGCTGAAAATTCTAAGCAACAAGATGAAAAGAGCAGTGCTTTTCAATCGGATGAACTTATCAAATCAATCAAAAAATAGATCAAGATATTTAGATCCATTGGTAGAGCTAGGCTGGGTAAAAATGGAATTTCCACAAGAAAAGACAAGCCCAAATCAAACCTACATGATAACAACCGCAGGAAAAAGAATATTGGACCTGATCAATACGGAATGAATTTCCACAAGAAAAGACAACTTTTCAGCTTAAGTAAGCAAAAACAATACTATTCAGTAGTATAAGTAAATAATAAATAACCCATTACTTACCCATTGCTAACTTATAAGTAATCACTCTTAGCCACTACTTACCGGGCAGGTAGGGACCAGGTAGCGGTTAGGTTGCAGATTTTCGGTAGCAACCCGGTAGCAAACCCGTAGGAAGTCCGTTATAAACACGGCTTATAAGTTAGTGATCCGTTAGTGAATAGCAAAGGATAGGTCAATGATGGTTTACGAATAGTCAGGGAGATAGATAAAAAAAAGCCCGGATCATTTGTCATGACCCGGGCTTTTGCTCGTTTATTATTTATCGTGTAATTGCTTACTCGAAGTATTCTTTCATTTTCTCGAAGAAACTCTTATCGTTTTTACCTGGCTGAGGTTTAAAGTTAGGAGACTCTCTTAATTTTTCAAGCAG
>JAZQRF010000015.1:0-12813 GCA_045629485.1 Pelobium sp.
ACTTTAGTACTGAGGGCGACCAAACCCATCTTTAAAACTAAAAGTTAAAAAGTTACCACTAAAGCATATGTGAAAACCGCCCATGCCGTATACGAAAGTACAAAACTTTTTAGACATGGAGCGATTTCACGATACTCTCGAGGTAAAATTGGTCGTTTCAGTTCGAGATAACATCGTTTTAATTGCCTTTTTAAAGGCTAATTATCAATTCGCTTATACAAATATAAAACTTTTTTATTTACATGCAAATAATTTTTTAATTAAAAACCAAAAAGCATTTAAAAAATATCTTATGAATAAGAGAAATTCCATATATAGAGAGAGTATAGGTCACAAATTAAAAGAATATCGCCTTAAGAATTTTTTATCAATTGATGATATTATATTTATGACCAAAATATCTAAAAGCTCAGTTGTAAAAGTTGAGAAAGGAACTGCTAAAGATATAGATTTATATGTAGAATATGCAAAAGCTGTACAATACCCACTAGCTACTTTGACAGACTTTAAGATTCCCCTTAAACCTTTAAATAAACTACCAAAAGATAGATTGGAAAGAGTTAATTTAACTGCTAAAATCAGAGAACATATTGTAAAAAGTAATTTTCTTATTAAAGGCAAAACTGTTTCTGAAATAAAAGATGAACTAGTTATACTAAAATTAGTATCAAATGAAATTACATCCGTTGCTGTTGCTGGTGTAATGCGTAACCTTAATGATGATGGATTGGTAGCAACTGGTAATAAGGTTGGGAGAAAAGTGGTTTATTTTAAAAAGAATTAAAAATAAACACAACTAGCATTAAATTATTTCTTTTGCACGCAATATTAGCCGAACCATCGAAATTTACACTGATGTGAGTACAAAAAATATCCAACAAATTAAAAGTCTGTTCGATGACTTATAAGAAAAAACAATATATTTGAAATAGAAATAAAGCGATATAAACCTTCGCTAATCTACCTTTTTTTTGGTGTATACACGAAGGTTTGTTTCGCCTATATACTAGTTATGTGTAATTGTTAAGAAGATGAATGTATTTAATAAAATAATATTTATTCTATTATTATGTCAAAACTTTGCTTATTCTCAACTGAATAAAGAAATTGATAAAAGTCAAAAACAGGCTGTTAAAAATTCTCCATTTCTGAAAAGTTCTAAAGCTATGAGTAAAGAGTTAAAATGGCAATTTAGACAAAGATTACAATATCTAAACATAATTGATTCTTTAAGAAAAAATAATCCAAACGATACTCTAATATTAGTAGAAAATTACGATTTTATATGCTTTGGTTGTCCAGCAGATTTAGTGCAAGTTTTTATTAAAGATAAATATATAGAATTGCGAACAGACTCGTATGAATCTTTAAAATATAAAATTAAAAACCATTCTTTAAATGGGAAATATAATGAAGGTGGAAATTATTTAAGTGATATTAGAGAATTAAAATTAGAGATATCTAAATCAGATTATTGGAATTTAAATCCAAAGAAATACGGAAGTGATGAATGTTTTGACGGTGGCCATACATTTTACAGTGTAATTTACCCAAGTAACAAAATTGTTTCAATGTATATGAGGTGTTGGGAACCTATTGAATACAGAAACGAAGAAGAATAAAAACAACAACACATAACACCAGTTTGGCAAAATAGCGAGTTAAGGCAAACTATTAAGTTTGTCTTTTTTTTTTGTCGAAATCGCTATTTTATTTTAATTTGTTAAATTTAAAAATTAAAAATGCGTTGCTCAGTTTTGACAATTTTTGAAGTTTGTGATATATTTTTTCGCTAGTTCACCAAGCTGCGGCACGTTACCAGTAAAGTTGAATAACTGCCCAATCACGACAGTTTGCAAATTAATCGGTGGACTGTCCTCTACTCGACTTCGACCTGACTTTGACACAAACTTCAAGAGTTGTGCGTCGTTCAGATTTTCGTCGGTGTACATGTACTGTAAGCAAAACTTGGCGTAACTGTTATTCATTTTGCAACAAAACAAACCATAACCGTATGCACTGGGTGTGGTGACTCACTCGCTTTATCATTTGTATAAACTACCGCTAATCCTACAAAAGGTAATTGTTTATGGCTTTCATCCGCAGGGGCAAAATCCACAATAACATCTTTATTTTTCGTTTGTCCGTCAAGCTTTAAGTACCGTATGTGGGGTTTCGACAGTGAAATCTCCTCTCCATTCACACCATACCATCCGCTCGCTACTTCTAAAAATAGGCCTTTGTATTTTACTGACAATTCATGTGGGATTATGCCTAAATTAAGTTTGTTGGTAGTGGAATCGTATACCAAAGCGCTGGGATCTATTTTCGAGTTTTTATTAAGTGATTTGTTGCTTAGGCTGGTATAGCTGTTCAATTCGTGTATAAGCTCGTTAAAAGTTCTTTCGGGTTCGTTCTTCGCTAGTTGCAGAAAAATAGCCATCAGCTTGTTGTGGAAAGTACCATCTTTCTGCCGCCACAAATACGGTTGCAATTGTTGCTTTAATATTTTCACATATTTGGATACCTGCGCAAACCGCTCCTGGCCTGTTTTTATATTGGGGTGGTTCTGGGTGGCTGCCTTGGTAAACCCGCCCGAATAACGCTTTACACATGTTTTACCGTTACGCTGACAAAAGATAAAATCTCCCAAACGTCCACGTATATTAAAAATATTGTCTGCCTTAGCCATACTCTTGTGTTTTTTACGATACCTTTTCGAAGTTATCTAAAATACGAAAAAAATTACTACCTTTCAATTTCTCCACCATTCCCAACTTACTAATTCCCCCCTTCCCCTTAAAATCGCATCAATGCCGTGTTTACAGCATACCAAAGCCGTGTAATATCCATAGTTTAGTATATTTAACCTTACAGACACGCATTTTTATAGGGTCATTCATTTTACGGATAGAATATACTTTTTTAGTATTATTGAGAGATGATTTTAATGGCCTCCTCTAATATGTTGAACGTACGGTTTAATAATTTGCAAAATCATCTATATTTGCTGTAAATAGTCAAAAAACAAAAGACTGCTTTTTTTTAGTTTACAGTTTATTAAATAAGCCATTCATGCCAAAAAATATTATAAGAAATCTTCAGATCGGAATAATACTTTCACTGGTGCTGCTTATTGCAAGTTCCGTAGCATCTTATGTAAGCATTCACAGACAGATGGAAAACCGGAAAAGCTTTTTACAAAGTAAGGAATCCATAAGTTTTGTAAAAGATGTGCTAAATGCTCTTCTAGATGCGGAAACGGGCAACCGGGGATATCAGCTTACACATCAGGAAAGTTTTCTGCAGCCTTTTAATGTAAGTAAAAGTAAATATCTGGCGCTGGTTTCTAAAGCCAGTGAACTGAGTATTTCAGATAAACATCAGGCGGATATACTTCAAAATTTGCTGCACACATCAGATGCGATGATGAAAGAGGGCGTTGTGCTTATAGATAAAAGCAGGAATGGAAATTTAATTACCTCACAGGAACTTTTACAAAGCAAGGTGGGGATGGATAGCTGTCGCAGCTTGGTTCAAGAGTTTGTAAAGTACGAAGAAGTTCAGCTTGCAGCCAAAGACAGAAATTTGAACAGGTCTTCAATGTGGTCTGTATTATTCATTGTTTTTTCCGGGGCTGCAGCCGTCAGTGTTACCGTTTTCATTTATGTACAGTTGAGATCTGATATTAAACGCCGGGATATATTGGAAAAAGACCTGTCTTATGCAAAAGAGTTGCTTGAGGAAACAAATGAGGTCGCACAAGTGGGCGGATGGGAAGTAAACATGAAATCGGGTGAGCTGTTTTGGTCTCAGGGCACAAGGAAAATTCACAAGGTAAAAAGCAGTTTTCGTCCAAATTTTGAAAATGCCGTTGAATTCTTTGAAGGAAAAAATAAAGAAAGGGTAAGATACCTCTTTGACAGGGCAGCAAAAGAAGGATTGGCTTTCGATGAGGAACTTCAGCTTTTACGAAGTGACGGTGTTACAGTCTGGGTACGGTTAAAAGGAATTCCCGAATTTGATGAACAGGTCTGCCATAGAATTTTTGGAATCATTCAGGATATCGATTCATACAAAAGAATGTTATTGGAAATTACACGTAAGGAAGCAATGATGCAGTCCTTCGTTAAAGATGTACCTGTTCCTTTGGCTATGTTTGATAAAGACCTTAACTATATTGCAGTAAGCAGCAGATGGAAGGAAGAATTTGGAATAAACCATATCGATCTTATGGGGCAACCCCTGTTTTCTGCAACCTCTGCTACCATTCAGCAAAATGAAATGGAGATTTATCAGAATGCTTTGGCGGGGATTACCTACGTTAATAACGATTTTACACTTCAGGTAAAAGGCAGCAAAGATATGCAGCATTATGATCTTAAAGTAGGGCCTTGGTATCTTGATGAAGATCAGGTTGGAGGAATCATTATTTCGATACAGAATATCACCGGTGCGGTAAGGGTAAATGAAGAACTTAAAAATGCGAAGGAGGCCGCTGATATGGCCAGCAAGGCAAAATCGGAGTTTCTCGCCAATATGAGCCACGAAATCCGTACACCTTTAAACGGGGTCATTGGATTCTCAGACCTTCTTATGGGAACTCCACTTAATGAAACGCAGGTACAGTACCTGAAATACATCAATGACTCGGGAGAAAACTTGCTTCATATTATCAGTGATATTCTCGATTTTTCAAAAATAGAATCAGGAAAAATGGAGCTGTTTATCGAAGAAAGCAATTTAAACGAGATGTTAGATCAGGTTATTAATGTAATCCTTTACCAGTCTCAGAAGAAAAATTTGGAGCTTCTGCTTAATGTGGAACAGGGGCTTCCTAATACGCTTATGACTGATGAAGCCCGGTTAAAACAGATTCTGATAAATCTGCTGGGAAATGCGGTAAAATTTACAGAAAAAGGAGAAATAGAGCTGAAAGTAGAAAAATTACGGATGGATGATCAGAACATCGTACTTCGCTTTTCGGTCAGAGATACCGGTATAGGTATTCCGGCGGATAAACAGAAATATATATTCAATGCATTTACTCAGGAAAACAGTTCCATTAGTAAACGCTATGGTGGTACCGGTCTGGGTCTTACCATATCGAATAATATTCTGGGATACATGGGAACGCACCTGTCACTGCTAAGTGAACAGGAAAAAGGATCTACTTTTTTCTTTGATATTGAAATTCCGTATCTGATGTCTGAACAGGACGAAGAAATGGAGTTTGCCATTGAAAGCGCATTGGTAGTAGATGATAATGAAACAAACAGGATTATCCTTGAACACATGCTTGCGCACAAAAATATCAGGTCTACATTAGCTGCCAACGGAATAGAAGCTCTGGAGATACTGATGAAGGGCAAACGCTTTGATGTCATCCTGATGGATTACCACATGCCCGTGATGTCTGGTGTGGAAACAATAGAGAAAATAAGAGCGCTCTTCGATGAGCGTAAAGAAATAACACCGTTTATTATACTCTCCTCTTCAGAAGAGAAAGAGGTTGTTAACAGCATTCGCGATAAAGACAATTCGTATTTGCTTTTAAAACCGGTCAAATCAAATGATTTATTTAAAACCTTGCGAAGAGCAGTCTACCGAAGCGTTGTTGACATAGCGCCGACGCAGTCTGAAAATAGTTCATATTTGTTCGCTCCGAAGCTCGAAATTCTTTTGGTAGACGATAATCCTGTAAACATGGCACTGAATAAAAGAATGATGGAATCGCTTACTCCGGATGCAGTGTTAACGGAAGCTGTCAACGGAATGCAGGCGTTGGAAGCATGCCGTAACAAATATTTTTCCATTATACTAATGGATGTACAGATGCCTGTAATGGATGGTATCGAAGCAACAAAACAGATTCGGATGCTGCCTGGCTATGAAAAAATACCGATCATTGGTGTAACAGCTGGCAATGTTGCAGGCGAAAAAGAAAAATGTTTGGAGTCGGGCATGGCAGATTTCCTGCCAAAACCTTTCAAAAAGGCAGATCTGCAGGAAATATTAAAAAAATATATCAGTGCTGATACCGGTAGTGAAAATAGGGTTTAGAATTTATTGGCTGTGGTTGCAAAGGTTGATAATGCACGGAAATCGAAAAAGATTCTTCTTTTTTCGGGATGAGGGCTAAGTTTTATTGATTTAAAACAAAAGTAGAATTGCTACAGAACAAAACCGGCAATAGTAAAATGCTTACTTATTATACAGCCTCAGAATCTCTACCAGTTCTGGTACGGACCGTATATTCAGTTTCTCGAACAACCTGTTCTTGTAAGTACTGATCGTGGATGAATGCAGATTAAGCTGATTAGAAATTTCTTTGAGAGAAATACCTTCTGCAATCTTGTTGGCAATTTGCAATTCGCGGTCAGATAGCGCTTCAAAGGGTGATTCTTTTGTTGCACCACTTAATGATCCTAAAAACATCGCTTCTTTTACAACTTCACTTGCATACCTGCCGGTACTCAGCATAGCCGTAACAGCAGTTTCAATTACCGAAGGATAGCTTTGTTTACTCAGATAGCCACCAGCTCCCATCTTTAGATAACGTAGGGCATATACCTCTTCATCCTGAGAAGAAAAGATGAGAATTTTTAAATTAGGTTTATGTATCTTAATATAATCAATCGCTTCCTGAACAGAACCATTAGGCATATTAACGTCCATAATCACCAGATCCAATTCTTCTTTTAGAATTGCTTTGGACAGCGATTTATAATCCTCAACTTCTGAAATTATAGCAGCAGGTAATAGCCGCTTAATGGTTTGTATCAAACCCATTCGTACGATACCGTGATCGTCTGCTACAATAATACGAACGTCTGCTTTTAAACTCATTATCCTGTAAATTTACGTAAAGGGAAACCGTTATGCCCGCATTTTCAGCGGGAATTACTTGGATATTCCCAAACATCAAGGATACAAAATTTTTAGCAATTTACAAACTTAATCCCACGCCTTTTTCCAAATGCCTTGGAATATGGGATCCTCATAAGTGAAGTTTGCAGACAAATACTTTTCGGCCATCCCTGTTCCAGAATCGATCACAGAAAGTACGATCTGAACGTTTTCTGTAACTTCTTGTAAATATATATGTTGCCCATAGCATATTGACATTTAAGTCATCCGTAAAAAAAAGCTTTATGGAGAAGTTTTTTTAAATGGCCGTAAAACTGTAATATACATTGATAGCGTAAGTGGTATTTTCCTTCCCTACCAAACTTTGAGCTCCAGCAGATGGTATGGTATATCTTACGTTTAGTCCCCGATCCAAAACCGGCGCTCCGTTAAAGAGTATTTTTTGCGGAGTTTTAGATAAGGGAATATCTAAAGAGCTTCCATCCAGGCCAATTTGCAGTATATTGGAGTTGATATCGGTCTGAAGCCCGCCTTTCTTGAAATAATTTTCGTCTGATTTTACATAAAGTTCAAAACTCTCGTTATTAGACAGTAGAATTTGGTTCGCAATAATTTGTGACTGACCGTTGGTGTAATGTGCAGCTGTATTAAAATTAAAGTTTACATTTCTCCCGGAACTGGGGATAGTAATCTCCGACCGCGGAACCACCTTTAACTGAACAGCTGTATTTTGAAAACTGTTTATAGAATTATCTGTACTTGCGGCATTAAAATTCAATTCAAAAGTATAAGTACCGGCTTCAAAAAAATTGTTCTTAAAATCTTCCGAAGATATATAAAGCTCTGGAATGAAACTGCTTCTGTTTCCCGCCCCAACACTGAAATTAGCAGGGGAAAAATTCTGAAAACTGGCAGATAGGGCTTTGGTTGTAAGCGCAGATCCACTGCTGCCCAATTTAATGCTTGCTATACTTCTGGTTCCTGAAACACCTTTAGAGGAAGTGAACTGAACGTTTGTGGAAGCAGCTTTAGCCCAAAAATTAAAATCAACCGTATGCGCGATTTCTGTATTATCCAAACTAAACACGCGTGTGCCTGTATTTCGGTAGTCATTTAAAGAAGATACTTCTATATACTTTGTTAAAGAGGTTGTAACCCATCGTGTAAATGAGGGAATAACTAAAATTTTTTTAAAATTACGTGGTGTAAAATCGTTATAGTTCTGAGTGATATCCATAGAGTAGTTCCCCGCCCGGTAGGTATTGGCAGCAAATTGTGCCGCGGGAATTTTAAATATAAAATTGATATTTCCTCTCGAAAATCCTCCTCCGAAACTAATTGTCGGCGGCTCAAACCATTTTAAGGGACTTGTGCTGAACGACTGAAAACCGGGTAAAAAACCCGAAATTCCAGTAGCGGGCAATTGCCCGCCCATACTTTCTAACTGCCACAGCAGCGTAGAACTCGGTAATGTAAACGCGGAAGAAGTGTGGGTGAAAGTTTGTCCGGACAAAGAGGTAAATGTTGGAGCTATCGGTCCGATTAAAAAAAAACCATAATCCCAGTTTGTTCTGTTAGCGTTGGTCATTACCCTTGTAGGTACTGAGGTAAATTCAGTTCTGTTAAAAATATTATTTTCAGGAATTGTCAGGAAAACATCCTGAGCTTTCATGATGTATGACCCGCAGAACACGGTAAAAATTACTATTAAAAAATCCCTCATCTTTTTCATACGTTTAAATTTAAAACTTTTTCACCTTAATGGTAGTGTCTTTCTTCTTATATTCAAAAACCACGGTGTCTGGATACCCTTCTTTTGTCACACGAATAGTTTGGTGGGGTTGGGTATAGCTGTATTTGTCATTTTCAATATATAGAGTGTATGTTCCATCTTTAAGGAAAAACTCAAACTCATTATTTTGGTTAACCACGGCGGTATATACCGTACCATCTTCACTTTTTGCATACACCACTATTCCGGTTACCTCTGTTTCTAAAACATCATAGGCTTGTTTAATTTCTTTTAATTTGCCGCTTACTTTAATGTTTTTCACCAGCCCCACTTTGCGGTTGATATTTTTATAGACCATAATTACAGGATCCGTCATCAGTCGGGCACCCGCACTTTCGTTTACTTTCATTGTATAAATACCATCTGGCACATTCTGAAAAACTACTTTTCCGTTCTTATCCGTCATCGCAACAAAATTGTCCAGTTTCACTATTTCATTTCCAAGTACCGGTTCACCGGCATCAAGCAGCCCGTTGAAATTTTTATCTTCAAATAATTGGAATGCCACTTTATGGTTTCCAAGGGCTGTAGCGCTTGCAAAATTTTTCTTAACCCCCACCCTGAACTGGTAATAACTGCCACTGCCTGCATACTCAGCCGTAGATTTATAACTCGAAACATTAAAATAACCTGTGGTAGACCAAGAAGGCGAAACTTTGTATTCCAGATTACCACTGAGGTTGCTGTTTAAATTTTTATAAAGTTCCGAATACGACGTTCCTGCTGAAAAAGATCCGATGAGATTATGATTAAGCATCTGGAAGTTATACGAGGAGTATACATTGTAGTTGGCAAAATTACGGTCTGTATTGTAATAAGAATTTAAATCAAAGACATTGTTTGCATTCCATTGGGCTGTTCCGTTAATGGAGAAAGATTTATACCTGTAAGATAAAGTTGTTCTAAAACTGTTGAACCAATCGGCCTTACTGTTCTCTTTTGAATAAGAATATTCCCCCATCAGGTTTAATCCGTGGGCACCTAATGTAGTACTTATGTTGGTTTCCAATCTGTAAGAAAAAAGTTCCTGTGCTGAGTAAAAATTGGCTGTTTTTTGATTTTCAATCTTTGGAGAAAGTAAAAAAATCCACTTATTTTCAGAAAACTGGTAACCTGTTCCTAAAGACTCTGTACTGTTGAAATAATAACGCAAATTACCGGTAGTCTCAGGTAGGATAGACGCATTTTGGAAACTGATGAACTCGGGTTGTACCTGTGAATTCTGATATTGTATAAAAACACGCCTAGAAGCAGAAATTTGGCGTCCGATACGCTGATTTGAGAAAAAAGATCCTCGTTTAATACCTGCATAACCTTTGGTTGCAAGGGAATTAACAGATTGTACATCCCATAGTCCTATTTTCCCCTCGTAATTGGCTGCAACTGAAGCACCCGCTTTTTCATCGTTGTTCACAAGTCCTTTTTCATGACTGATACCCGCCTCTGTACGGATGACATGCTTATTGTTAATTACAAATGATGTTACTGCGTTCGCCACATGCGTGTCTATACTGAAGCGCGGATCATGGGCGAATAGATACGACACTTTCCCGTTAAATGATTTAGCATTCCCGAAACTGTATTTTGTACCCGCCATACTCGACCCTTTTGTTTGATTGATATAGGTACCATACAGATTGTAATTATTTTCCAGTGCAAGAACTTCAACCTGATTATTTTCACCTAATTTGGTGGAAACCTTTCCACCTCTTCCGAAAACAGGGTAATCGTAATCGTTACTGTTAATATTTCCTACTCGTAATACGGTATTCTTTCTCTCTAGTTCTAACCAGGTATCATACAGGTTATAACGGCCGTCAAGATAGTAATCTGCCCCCATATTAAAGCGTGAATTCAAATTCTCAATTACCTGAAATGCTGCGTTTCCCCTAAGTTGAAGAAAATTGAAGCCCGAACTGTTTTCATTATAGCTCATCTCCGCAAAATTACTTCCGCTCACTGATTCATTCCCCCGGGCTATTTGTCTGTCGTGTGACAAAATAACTACATAGAGCGTGTTGCTTCCCACGACTTTGTTATCAAGTAGATCTGTAGCGGTTGCATTAATATTAAATTCAGGATAAAGCATATTCTGTTTTCTAACCCTGATTATGATTTCAACGGTTTGTTTTTCTAAACCTTCCAAAGATAATGTTTGTTGTATCGGCATCATTTCCAAGCCGTCAGGGATTGATTGCAAATCAATCTTAACAGTTCGTTTACTATAACCCTGGTTTTCTACAATCAGCAGGATCGAGGATTGGGGAACGGCAGGGTTGATGAAATTTTCGTAGGTAGCCGTGTAAATGGCAATGTTATTGTTCTCTTCTTTTTTAACAAAGAATGCGATGCTTTCAGTTTTTGCGATGGTTGGGGTGCTGTACGAAACGTTGAATGTGATCTCATTAGATCTCAGTTTCATAAAATCAACATTAGCGATGAATTTCAAGGGAAGATTTTTAGACTGACCCGCACCTAAGGTAAACTCATTTTTTGGATAGAAAAGTAAACCCGGATAGTTTTCCTGAGGCGTGATAGCCTTAATAGTAATTTCTTCAGAACTTTTATTCTCAATGACTATGAAATTAGTAAAAGTAGCCCCCTTCTCAACAGCTAAACTGTCTTTTTCAAAATGGATTTCGATATCCTTCTTTTCCTGCGCAAAGGCAAACGAAAAGTTCAGAAGAACAAATGCAAGTAAGATTGTTCTTCTTAGAAATACTGTCGATAATACATTTTGTAGTTTCAAGATTTTTAAAATTTAAAGTTTTTTTCGCCTACACGCAGGTCATTGGATCCTGCCATTTTAATAATAACCACGCCAAGGAAGTTCCCCGAAATGTTCTCCGGTAAAGAAAATTGAACGGTCTGATTGCTATCAGGAAGCATAGAGATGGAAATTGCAGGTAATTTTATTTCCTTACCACTGTCTGTGTCGGTTAGTTCAAACTCAACGGTGGCATCATTAATGGTGTTTCCGTCATTGTGAATATTTACTGCGACTTTTCTTTCCGCTGCATGGTCATTACTCAACTCTGAAATATTGGTAATATCCAAGCTTTTCACCTGGTTCCCAGGTGGAGTATAAAAGATGTGAAGTCCCACTTCAAATAAGGTGATAATACCAATACCATTTTGAACTTTTGCTTGATCTGCCTGTTGAGGAAGCTGTGTGAAAAACAACATGCTGTTCGTAACGGCAGACTTTGATGCGGTTGCCGGAATCTGCATGCTTACTACAATCTCCTTAGTACTTTTTGCAGGAACTGTGACAGCGTTTTCTAAGGTGGACATCCAAGAGGCATTGGAAGTTTTTGAACTGCCTGCATCAAGATAAACCTTATTCCCGTCTTCTTCCCGCATCCAGTCTTTATAGTTGAGGTTAAAAACATAATCCTTATCCGAGCTGTTTTGAAGCGTAACTGTCTGTGTAACTTTTTCTCCCGGACTCCCGGTAAAAAACAAACGTGTAGGCGACATAGATATGCTCTGTGCCAGAATCGAAGAAGCCCCTGTGAGGATAAAGAAAACAAAAAGGTAGATAAACTTGCGCATGATGTAATTGTTTAATAGTAAAAGATTCCCAAAACTACTGAAAACATAGCAAAAGGAACCTTTACAGACTAAAAAATTTATTATAAGGCAGTGGCAGTGTAAGTTACGGTCTGCGTATAGGTTCCGGCAGGTTTTCCTAAAATATCAGACGATGATGATTTCGACGCTGGAATGGTGTAGTCCAGATTCAGTGTTAATGCACTTCCAAGGGGAGCGTTTGACACTAAAGCCTGATCGCTTGAAGATAAAACAACAGCATTCTTTGTTCCGCCCATTGTTCCCGAAGCTGTTGCAGCTTTAATCGTTAAAACGCTTACAGGGATTAAGTTGGTCCCATTCACAAAACTAGCACCTCCTGCTTTTACTTTTACATTAAAGTTCTTCGTTGATGTAACTTTTAAAGAGTTCGCTTTGGTAACGGTCTGATCAGAGTTGTAGTCTGCTGCAGTCGCATAGTTAAAGTCAACGGTATTACCAATTGCAGTACTTCCTGCATCAATAGAGATTACATCGTTAAGGGTAATATTTACGGTTGTTGTTGCAGTATTTTGAGCTTGCGCATTGTTGGTTCCAAATAGGATTGCTCCGAAAGTTAA
>JAZQRF010000016.1:0-3208 GCA_045629485.1 Pelobium sp.
ATGGCGTACAAGATTCAAGCAAGCTGATCTTCCTTTTTATTATGTTCAAATTGCTCCTTATGCACATGAAAAGGAAGACGTGAAATTAACTTATGATGCCTTTTTTAGAGAAGCCCAAGGCCAAATAGCAAAACTTAATAATACTGAAATGATTTGTACGATGGATGTTGGGGATGCTAAAAACTTACATCCTACAAAAAAAGAACCCATTGGGCATCGATTGGCCGCCGTTGCATTAAACCGAACTTATCATCAACTTTCAGTGACATACAAGGGGCCAACTTATAGTCATGCAATATTTGAGAAAGAAATAGCCACAGTTTATTTTAAGCCAGAAACACTTTCGGGTGGTTTAAATACCAACGATGGGCAAGCGCCAGCCTTTTTCTTTGTAGCTGGAGATGATCAGATTTTTTATCCTGCGATAGCCAAAATTATCAATCATACTATAGTGTTGACCAGTAATAAGGTAATAAAGCCTAGGGCAGTAAGGTATGCCTTTTTCAATTACCCGGTAACGAATTTACAAAATAGTAATGGTTTTCCAGCGCTACCGTTCAGGACTGATGATTGGCCAGAGCAAAAATAAGTAGATCATACTTTCAAAGATTTTTAATTCTATAGGATTAAGCAAAACGTAAATACTTAACGCCTTTGATTAATATTTTTTTAAGAATTGACTAAAACGTTTTAAAATAGATTAAATAATCCTATAGAAGACCTGAAGGATATATTGTTATTAAAATTTTAAGGTTTCAAAATAAATAAAATGGATCAAAAATTAATATTGGGTATTGATATTGGAGGTACACATATTACTGTAGCTTGTGTTGACCTGAATAAGAATATTATTTTGCCGAATACACTTACACGTGTTGAATTAGATTCTAAAGCAGACTTAGAAAGCATCATGCATTTTTGGACTCACGCTATTCTACACTCTTGTTCAACTCTTGCCAAAATGCCCAATTATATAGGCATTGCTATGCCCGGACCAATGAATTATGAGAAAGGAATCTGCATGATTAAAGGCCAAGATAAGTACGGGGCACTTTTTGGCTTAAATATTAAAGAACTATTGGCTAGTCGTTTACAGATCAATGTTAATCATATTGGTTTTGTAAATGATGCAGTAGCATTTTTATCTGGGGAGATTCTTGGCGGAGCGGCCAGAAATGGCCATAACGTAATTGGGCTTACACTTGGAACAGGTCTCGGTTCAGCGAAGATGTTGAATGAGGAAAGTGTCACGGATGCTGATTTATGGAAAATGCCTTTTAAGAATGCGATTGCCGAAGAATATTTATCAACTCGTTGGTTCGTGAAAAGCTATTTTCACAAAACTGCTATAGAAATAAAGAATGTAAAAGAATTATTTTTTCTTGCTGAGGGTGGTGATACGCAAGCACTCGAGGTCTTTAAGGAATTTGGTGTCAATTTAGGACTGTTCCTTCATAATTTTATAGCGTTAACTGGCAATATTGATACTGTGGTACTTGGAGGAAGCATTGCTAAGTCTATTAAATTCTTCAAAGCAGATTTAATTGGTGCCTTAGGGCGGTATAATAAAATTGAAATCCACCAGGCCTTACTTGCTGAAAATGCTGCGCTACTTGGCGCTGCCGGTCTATGGAAGAATAAATTTCTTACAAAAATAGTCCTATAGCTAGCCATATGAAAAATCTCCAAAAAGTTTTACTAATGTTGTTTTTTCTATGCCCTAACCTTGTTTTTTCACAAAAAGCCTATTTTATTGATGGTTATCATGGAGGGATTTGGGGACATTATCCTATGGGCTATACCTCTTTTATTGTTGAACAATTAAATAAGCATCCAGATTGGAATATTAATCTGGAGATAGAGCCAGAAACATGGGATAGAGAGTTAAAGACTGATGCTAATGGCTATAATGCGTTTAGCCTATTTCTGAAAGACAGCACGGTGAATAGTCGAATAGAGTATGTGAATCCTACTTATAGCCAACCCTACATGTATAATATATCAGGAGAAAGCATAATAAGGCAATTCTCTTATGGCATGGCTACGTTAAAAAGACATTTCCCCTATATAACATTCAAGACTTATTCTTCTGAAGAACCTTGTTTTACCAGTGCCTTGCCACAGCTGTTAAAATCGTTTGGTTTTCAATATGCATCACTTAAAAATCCAAATACGGGGTGGGGTGGCTACACCAGAGCTTTTGGAAAAGAGTTGGTCAATTGGATTGGGCCAGATGGAAGTTCAATATTGACGAGTCCACGTTACCAGATAGAGGGTTTAATGTCTAATTCAACTTGGGAAACAACCGGGAACGGAAGAAACAATGACTTTATACCTGCAGCCTTTAAAAATGGCATTAAAAATCCTGTGGCCATGAGTCTGCAAGATGCAGGTTGGCTTTCGGGACCATGGCTGAGGGATGATTTTCACAAACCTACAGTGTATACCACCTGGAGAAATTACTTTGAGAATATAGCTGACGTTCAGAATGTTAAAAATTGGAATCTTAGTCAGGAGGATGTTTTAACAAGTTTAGTCTGGGGTGCACAGGTTGTTCAAAAATTAGCACAACAAACAAGAGTTACAGAGAACAAAGTTATTCAGGCAGAGAAAATTGCTGTAATTCGTAATTTGGAGGATGGGACGGCTTACCCTTCATCTTCTTTGGATCAAGCATGGAGAAGTCTGATGCTCGCTCAGCATCATGATACCTGGATAGTACCCTATAATGGTGATAAAGGAGATACCTGGGCCGATAAGGTGAGTGCCTGGACGGATCAGGCAAATGAAATTACGAATGGTATTAACGTAATGACATCCACTAACGCCTATTCTACAAAAGTTGCTTACTTAAAGGTATATAATACGTTAGCTAATGAGCGTGATGAATGGGTAAAAGCACTACTGCCGGCTGGTTTAGCAAAGGATAATCAACTTATTATTACTGATCAGTTCAATAATGAACTACCCTCTCAACTGTTGAAAGAGGGTGGCATCATTGCGTTTAAAGCTAAAGTACCCGCATTGGGTTTTGTAGTGTATGAAATTAAGAAAGGTAAAAAGAAGGTGGCTGCTGAAGGTGCCAAAATCCTTGTTCAAAAAAATGGAGATTATATTTTGGAATCTGATCTCTATAGAATTCGAATCAACAAGGCTGAAGGAGGAACTATGAAGAGCTTAGTGGTAAAAGGGTTAAAAAATAAAGAGT
>JAZQRF010000017.1:0-28677 GCA_045629485.1 Pelobium sp.
CCAAAAATTACAGTTAAAAGAAGTAATATTGTAACAGGATAAATTATATATGCTCTCAAAATCTCAAATAAGTTTTATAAAATCTCTTCACCATAAAAAATACCGTAAAGAGCTTGGGCTCTTTTTAGTAGAGGGTCTGAAATCTATAACAGAGTTTTTAGACTCTGAGTATAATATCCAGTCAATTTATTGTTTAAATACTGAAATTCCAAAATTGCCTAAAATATCTCAAAAACAAAAGGTATTTGAAATTAGCAGGGAAGAATTAGAAAATATCAGCGTTTTACAAACTCCACAGGAAGCCCTTGCTATTGTAGAAATACCAAAATTTGATGGAAGTGTTTTAGATTTCGAAAAAAAAATCACTCTTGTCTTGGATGGAATCCAGGATCCTGGTAATTTAGGAACTATAATCAGAACAGCTGACTGGTATGGCTTTAATGAAATAATTTGCTCTAATCATACAGTAGAAGCCTATAATCCAAAAGTTGTACAAGCAACAATGGGATCGTTAGCAAGAGTCAAAATCATTTATACCAATCTTCTTCATTTTTTAAAAGAGCAGAAAGTGCCAAAACTGGGAACCTTATTAAACGGAGAGAACATCTACCAGACCAACTGGCCTGCAGAAGGATTCCTGATACTAGGTAGCGAAGGCAACGGTATTTCGGAAGAAATTGTCGAACTAATAGATCATTCAATAACGATTCCTGGCGCCGGAAACACCGAATCTTTGAATGTAGCCATCGCAGCTGCGATTTGTTGTTCAGAAATCAAAAGAAATTTCTTTAAATAAATTGACTTGTATCAAAATTTTACTATTTTTGCATTCCTTGAAAGAAAGGGTCGAGTGGCCGAGTGGCTAGGCAGAGGTCTGCAAAACCTTCTACAGCGGTTCGAATCCGCTCTCGACCTCGTTTAAAATTTTATATATAAAAAAGTCATGGCAGTAACGCGTTTAAAAAGAAAAGACAGAAGAAATAAAACAGTTTCCCGTCTAGAAGTTCAGTTTCTAAAAAATGCTTCTAATATTGAAGTAGGAAGCCGCTCTAAAGAAGGAAGAAGCCAGGTTGTAAAAAACAACGAGGTTTTAGCTTCATTATCAGCTAAATAATTTATTTCTATAAGGATTAATCCTGTTTATCGGCCGGTAAACAGGATTTTTTTTATCCAAAATTATAAGGATTCGAAAGTTATAAAAGGATAACCTCAAGATTATCCTTCCTATCCTCCACGTGATGTATTAGGTTTTTACTAAACTTTTTAAGATTCTTTTCACTAAGCCTGGCCCTTCATAAATAAATCCGGTATATACCTGAACCAAAGCTGCTCCGGCTGCTAATTTATCTTTTGCATCTTTTGGTGAATGGATTCCCCCTACTCCAATTATTGGAAATGAACGATTAGATTTCTCAGAAAGATACCTGATCACTTCAGTCGATCTCTTGGTGAGCGGCTTACCACTTACTCCACCAGCCTGGTTTTTTAAATTTTCAGGCGACTTTAAATCATCTCTTGAAATCGTTGTATTTGAAGCTATCACTCCTGCAATTCCCGTTTCCTGAACAATCTCAACAATATCGTCCAATTGCGAATTGGTTAGATCAGGAGCTATCTTTAACAAGATAGGTCTCGATATGCCATTTTTAGAATTACGTTGCTGTAAGCTATTTAAAATATGCTTCAACGGCTCCTTTTCTTGTAGCGCCCTAAGATTAGGTGTATTAGGAGAACTGACATTTACCACGAAGTAATCAACTACATCAAAAAGCCTGTCGAAGCATTTGATATAATCATTAACGGCGTCTTCATTAGCAGTATTTTTATTTTTCCCAATGTTTCCGCCAATAATTAAACCGTCCCTTTTTACAGATTCCAGTTTCCTGGCTAAAACATCTACTCCTTTATTATTAAAACCCATCCGATTAATGAGTGCGCCGTCTTCAACTAACCTATACATCCTGGGTTTATCGTTACCGGGCTGTGGTAAAGGCGTTACGGTGCCTACTTCAATAAAACCGAATCCAAAATTGGCCAGTTCTTCAATAAATTCTCCGTTCTTATCAAACCCTGCTGCTAAACCTACCGGATTCTTAAATTTTAAGCCGAACACCTCCTTTTCTAAGGAAGGATGTTTATAGGCAAAGTTAGCTTTGATTAATTTAGGAATGCCCCAAATATTTTGCAATGTTTGAAGAGAACCGGTTACAAAATAATGAATCTGTTCGGGATCAAACCGAAAAAAAATTGGTTTTAAAAGTTGATACATACCACAAATTTAAAAATTAAACCGGCTTTAAGCACTTTATTTTAACGAGTACTACTTATTAAAACTGGTTTTGGTTGCTGCAATAATTACGCTTAAGCCCATCAATGCTATAAATAAGAAAGATACCCTCAAACTGCTTAATTCTGAAATAAAACCGATAATTGGGGGACCAATAAGAAAACCAAGAAAACCAATAGTTGATACCGAAGCAAGTGCCATGCCCGGGCTCATTGTTTTAGATCTACCAGCAGCACTATATATTAACGGAACAACAGAAGACACCCCAAAACCTACTAACAGGAACCCTGCAATTGAAGTTAACAGCGTTGGAAAAGCTATCGCTATACAAAGGCCAATGGCTGTTAAGGCCCCGCTCAGTTGGATGGTTGTCTTAATACCAAATTTGCCGGCAAACCAATCGGCTACAAACCTTCCTGTAGCCATTGCCGCCATAAAAGCGGTATAACCAGCTCCTAACCAGGCAGGTTCAACTTGTAAGACTTTTTTAAAGTACACCACGCTCCAGTCGAACATAGCTCCTTCGCAAATCATTGAACAAAATGCAATTAATCCCAGATTTAGGAGGCTTTTATCCGGAAGTACAAATACTGGTCCCTGAGATTTTTTAACTGCATCCTGTCTTAAATATTTAGAGACTGATATAACTCCTATCATCATCAAAACGAAGATGATTATAAAATGATATAAAGGCTCTATGTGATACCCAATCATTACAGTACCCACAGCAGCACCAAAAAAGCCTGCAAGACTCCACAGCCCATGAAACGAGGCCATGATAGGCTTATCATACAACGCTTCCGCACTTACCGCCTGCGTGTTTACTGCTATATTAACGGCATTACTACAGAAACCGAATAATATAAGGCATAAAATCAGTGCAACTGGTGTTTGGGCTAAACCGATAAAAGACAATGCAAAGCCATACCCAATAATTGCTATAATTAACAATTTCTTACTTCCTGTTTTACTAATCACCCATCCCGAGAATGGCAATGAACTCATTAAACCAACTGGCAAGGCCAAAAGTATAGCTCCTAAGGCGGCATCCGACAATTTTAATGTTTGTTGTATACTCGCAATTCTGGAGGCCCAACTGGCGAAACATAAACCCGCTATAAAGAACATGGCTCCAATAGCTAACCTAAAAGTTGCTCTGGAATAAGTTTTTCTTTCTACTATCATTAATTTTAAATTGCAAAGGTAGCCCTATACTCATTAAAATTATGGCATTATCACAAATCTTACTATTCAAACACAAAATTTTTATCAAAGGAATTTAAAGTTTGATAAATTTAAAAATGCTTAAACTAAATAAAGTTCATCATATAGCCATAATATGCAGTAATTATGAAACCTCCAAATTGTTTTATACTAACATTTTGGGCCTGGAAATTATTAGAGAGGTTTATAGAAAAGAGCGCTCTTCCTATAAACTAGATCTTTCTTTGGGAGGGAATTACATCATTGAGCTCTTCTCATTTCCCAAGACCCCAGGCAGGCCTTCCATGCCTGAGGCGGCAGGATTAAGACACCTTGCATTTGAGGTAGACAATATCATTTATATTGTGGAAGAACTGCTTAAAAAAGGAATCATTGCGGAACCAATAAGAACAGATGAATTTACAGGTAAACGATTCACTTTCATTTCGGACCCTGATAGTTTACCAATTGAATTCTATGAGAAATAACAATCCTAAACAAAAAAAGCTCTTGTGCATCATACACAAGAGCTTACTGTTAAAAAATAATTACTTTATATTTTTTTCACATTTACCGCTTGAGGCCCCTTTTTTCCTTCAGTGATCTCGAATTCTACTTCATCATTATCTGCAATTGCATTTGCACCACCAATCACATCTTTAAAATGAACAAAAAGATCCTTTCCATTATGAATGATAAAACCAAAGCCTTTTTGAGCATTAAACCATTTTACTTTACCTGTTTCCATATTAATTTAAGTGTTTAAAACAAATCACACCTAAATTCATACCAAAAAGTAAATGATTTATGCTGATCTGCAATGTATTATTAATACTAAATTATGAATTTAATTGTATTAAAAAAATACACCCTAATTTAAATTATTTATTCGGCTGAGGAGTTAACCTCAAATATGGTTTAATCTCTCTAAACCCTTTAGGAAATTTAGCAGGAATATCTTCCGTTTTAATAGCCGGTACAACTACCACATCCTCACCATCTTTCCAATCAGCAGGTGTTGCCACATTATAGTTTGCCGTTAATTGAAGAGAATCTATTACTCTTAGAATCTCCTGAAAGTTTCTTCCTGTAGAAGCAGGGTAAGTAATCATCAATTTTATAGTTTTATCCGGACCGATAATTAACAAAGAACGTACGGTTGATGTTGCTGATGCATTAGGATGAATAAAATCATATAGTTCTGATATTTTCCTATCAGGATCTGCAATAATTGGAAAATTAACATCTACGTGTTGTGTTTCGTTGATATCTTTAATCCAACCCTGATGAGAATCCACATCATCTACACTTAATGCAATTACCTTAACATTACGCTTTGCGAATTCGTCCTGTAAAGCAGCCGTTCTTCCCAATTCTGTTGTACAAACAGGAGTATAATCTGCAGGATGGGAAAACAGGACACCCCAGCTATCTCCTAAATATTCATAAAAATCTATTTCGCCTTGCGAAGTTTGTGTTTTAAAGTTTGGTGCTACATCACCTAATCGTAAGCTCATAAGTATTAGAATTAAATTGTTAAACAATACTCTACTAATTTAGTAGTGTTTTATTAAGAATGCAAATTATTTATTCCCATACAATAGTAATGACATGAAGATTACTTTTGTTTGAAAAAGAGTTGAATCTTAAATAAAAGCACAAAAAAAAGGAGCTGATTAAAACCAGCTCCTTTTCCGTTTATCCTAAAACGTATTTTATTTATTTTACTGTATCAACAATAGCTTTGAAAGCTTCAGGATGATTCATTGCTAAATCAGCCAATACTTTTCTGTTTAAACCTATGTTTTTACCAGCTAATTTCCCGATGAACTGAGAGTAAGAGATACCATACTGACGTGTACCAGCATTGATACGCTGAATCCAAAGTGATCTGAATTCTCTCTTTTTAACTTTTCTGTCTCTGTAAGCATATTGCAAACCTTTTTCGACAGTGTTTTTAGCAACGGTGTAAACCTTGCTTCTTGATCCCCAATAGCCTTTAGCTAAATTTAAGATCTTTTTTCTTCTTCTTCTAGACGCTACTGCGTTAACCGAACGTGGCATAATTTAAAGATTTTGGTAAACGGTGCTCAGCAATAAAGCGAGTCTTAAAACCGGGTACCTGGTTAATTATTTAATTATTTTCCGATGCAAAGCATACGTTGTACGTTTCCTAAATCTCCGTCGCTAACATAGCTGGTTTTAGTTAAGTTACGTTTTTGCTTTGTCGTCTTTTTTGTTAAGATGTGACTTTTGTAAGCACTCTTCTTTTTAATTTTACCTGTTCCAGTAAGCGAAAAACGCTTTTTTGCACTGGAATTGGTTTTCATTTTTGGCATAATTATGCTTTTTAATTTAACCTGTGGATATTTATTTTTTTAACGTTTTAGGTGCTACTGTTAAGAACATCCTCTTTCCTTCTAATTTAGGAAGAAGTTCTACTTTTGCATAATCCTCCAAAGCCTGAGCAAATTTAAGCAATAAAATTTCTCCTTGCTCTTTATAAACTATCGCTCTTCCTTTAAAGTGAACATATGCTCTCACTTTTTCTCCTGCCTCCAGAAAACTTATCGCATGCTTAAGTTTAAACTGGAAATCATGATCACTGGTATTAGGTCCGAAACGGATCTCCTTAATAACAGTTTGTTTGGAGTTAGACTTTATTTCCTTTAGCTTTTTCTTCTGCTCGTAAACAAACTTGTTGTAATCAACAATCTTACAAACAGGAGGAACAGCATTAGGAGAAATCTCGACTAAATCGAGTTCCATTTCCTGTGCCATTTCCAGCGCTTTTTCTATAGGGTAAACTCCTTGCTCGATATCCTCTCCTACAACCCTAACCTCTTTTGCTCTAATACGTCTATTGATATTATGAGCCGGCTCTGTTACTCTTCTGCCCCTATTGGGATTAATTTTCGGTCTGATAGTTTGTCTATTTTATTTAAAACTTAATTGATATTTCTTCTTGAAGATGGTTTTTAAATTCCTCTATCGTCATACTTCCTTTGTCACCTTCACCATGTTTACGAACAGAAATCATGCCGTCTTGCATTTCCTTCTCGCCAATAATCAACATATAAGGTAACTTTTTGATTTCCGCATCTCTGATTTTACGACCAATCTTCTCGTCACGAAAATCAATTAAGCCGCGAATATCGGAATTATTTAAGGATTCTAAAACTTTTTTACCATATTCTTCAAATTTTTCTGAGATTGGCAAAACGATAAACTGTTCTGGTGTAAGCCATAACGGGAAATTCCCTGCACAATGCTCAATCAAAACTGCAACAAATCTTTCGAGAGACCCAAAAGGCGCTCTGTGAATCATTACCGGCCTGTGTTTCAGGTTGTCACTTCCTGTATATTCCAGCTCAAAACGCTCAGGTAAATTGTAATCCACCTGGATGGTTCCCAGCTGCCACTTTCTTCCTAAAGCATCTTTCACCATAAAGTCTAGCTTAGGGCCATAAAAAGCCGCCTCACCTGTTTCTACTACCGTTGGCAATCCCTTTTCCGCCGCAGCTTCAATAATGGCTTGCTCTGCTAAGTTCCAATTCTCATCAGAACCTATATATTTTGCCTTATTTTCCGGATCTCTTAAAGAAACCTGTGCTACATAATTATCAAAACCTAAAGCTTTAAAAACATACAGTACCAGGTCTATTACTTTTTTAAATTCTTCCTTTACCTGGTCTGGACGGCAAAATAAATGCGCATCATCCTGAGTAAATCCTCTCACACGAGTTAAACCATGTAATTCGCCACTTTGTTCGTAACGGTAAACCGTTCCAAATTCCGCTAGCCTTATGGGTAAATCTTTATAAGAACGTGGTTTTGTTTTATAAATCTCACAATGGTGAGGGCAGTTCATTGGTTTTAAAAAGAACTCCTCTCCTTCCTGCGGAGTTTTTATCGGCTGAAAAGAATCTGCCCCGTATTTATCATAATGACCGGAAGTTACGTATAAATTTTTATGACCAATATGTGGTGTAATTACCTGCTCGTAACCTGCTTTTTGTTGTGCTTTTTGAAGAAAACTCACTAAACGTTCTCTTAAAGCTGTTCCTTTAGGTAACCATAATGGTAAGCCCATGCCTACTTTTTCTGAGAAAGCAAATAATTCTAATTCTTTTCCTAGTTTTCTGTGATCTCGTTTTTTAGCTTCTTCAATTACATGAAGATATTCTGTTAATTCGCTTTGCTTAGGAAAAGTTACCCCGTAAATACGGGTTAATTGCTTACGACTTTCGTCGCCTCTCCAATAAGCACCGGCAACATTCATTAATTTAACCGCTTTCACAAAACCTGTATTAGGCATATGTGGCCCACGGCATAAATCTGTAAAGTTACCTTGTGTATAAAAAGTGATTTTTCCGTCTTCCAGATCTTTTATTAAATCCAGTTTATATTCGTCACCTTTTTCTTCAAAATATTTGATCGCATCAGCTTTAGAAACTTCTTTTCTGGTATAGTCTGCTTTAGTTTTAGCAAGCTCAATAACTTTATCTTCGATTTTTTTAAAGTCATCTGATGAAAAGTCTCTGTCGCCAAAATCAACATCATAATAAAAACCTGTTTCTATAGCCGGCCCGATGCCAAATTTAGTTCCCGGATAAAGTGCTTCTAAAGCCTCAGCAAGTAAGTGCGCTGATGAATGCCAAAAAGTAGATTTACCCTGCGGGTCGTTCCATGTTAATAGTTTAACGGTTGAATCTCGTTCGATTGGTCTGGATGAATCCCAAACTTCGCCGTTAACTTCTGCTGCTAAAACATTTCTTGCTAATCCTTCTGATATAGAAAGTGCTATCTGGTGGGCATTGGTTCCTTTTTCATATTCCCTAACAGAACCATCGGGAAGAGTAATCTTAATCATTTACAACATGATTTATAGTTCGTGAAAAATTATTATACAACACTTATACAATGAAGTGTTTAAACGAGGTGCGAAAATACGAGAAATAATTGGACTTAATGGTGTAAATATTGATAAAAAACGATCTTTTACAACAACATTATAGATTTAAAACCTGCTATAAATTATACTGGTAATGCTAGGTTGTTAAAGCCTTTATGGGTTAATAAGAACATGTACAAATGCTAAGTTATGACCTGGTTAATCTTCTATTTAGGCCATGCTATTAAAGAAAAATTAAAACCAAAAAACTAAGATAAGGTTGTTAATAGGTTATCAACGTCTAACTATTTATTATGAATTGGAAAGATCTTCTTATAAAATCCACAGAAAAAACAGAAAATTTTGCTGATGATTTGATATTTAAGATCAGAAAAAAGCTAAAATTAAATTCTCCGGTAGTGATTATGCCTTACAGAAGTTATGGTACCCGTACCAGGATGTATATCAAAGGCAGGGTTTTGCAAAATAAATTAATTAAGCCCTCTGAAGAAGAACAAAGCTTGATGACCAACCTTAAAAACATGTACAACCGCTTTCAGAGCGATGAAGTGCCTAATGTGAAGGTCTGTGCAAGCTACCATGATAAGGATTACGAAGTTGTAACCGATGAGGAAGGTTATTTCACCTTGAACTTTTTTCCCGAAGATAAGCCAGGTTCGTATCATACCTGGCATCCTGTAAATTTAAAAATAATGGATTCTCCTATTTCCTGGATACATCAGGATTATACAGCTGAGGTTTTGGTACCGCCAGTTGACGCAGAATTTGGTGTAATTAGTGATATTGATGATACCATTGTAGAAACTTCGGCTACGAAAGTGCTGGCCATGGCTAAAACAGTATTTTTAAATAATGCACATTCGAGATTGCCTTTTGCTGGTGTTTCTGCTTTTTATAATTCGCTGATGCTGGGTAAAAATGGCAAAAGGAATAACCCATTTTTTTATGTATCCAGCAGCCCATGGAATATGTATGATTTGTTAAAAGAATTCCTGGATTTGAATAAGATCCCGGAAGGACCTTTATTATTACGTGATTTTGGCTTACAGGACAATAAATTCTTCAGTAGCGGACATCATGGGCATAAAAATAAAGAAATCGTAAATATCCTCGACACTTTTCCGCATTTGAAATTCATTTTAATTGGAGACAGTGGCCAGCAGGATCTTTTTATTTACAGAGACATTGCGAGAGCTTACCCGGATAGAATCCTGGCCATCTATATCAGGGATTTAAATTTAAGTAAAACAGCTTCAAAAATACAGGAGGAACTTAAAAATTCTATAGAGACAGATGTAGAAATCACCTTAATTAAAAATGCTGAGGAAGCTGCAAAGCATGCCGCAACTAAAGGATTTATCTTTTCTGAAACGCTACCTGAAATTAAAACAGACAAAAAGCAAGACGAAGGTGAATTACCAGGTAAGGAAGAAGACACTGTGTTGTAATATCACTACAGAACTACTTCTTCCATCCAACCTGTTGTTAAAACATCTGCTAAATGCATGGTTTTAATGGGCAAAGCGTGGGCATCTATGTAACCTTGAAGTTGTAGCAAGCAGGATGCATCGGTAGAAATAATATACTCTGCTCCGGTATCTAACGCATGCTGCACTTTTTGTTCGGCCATTGCCGATGAAATGTCGGGAAATTTAACTGAGAAAGTTCCTCCAAAGCCACAGCAAACTTCATTATCTTTCATTTCTACCAGCTCGAGTCCGTGAACTTTAGAAAGCAGTAAACGAGGTTCTTCTTTAATCTTACATTCTCTTAAAGCACTACAAGAATCGTGATAAACTGCTTTTGCTTCCAGCTCTGCACCAAAATAATCTTTCTTTATTATGTTGATTAAGAAATCGGAAAGTTCGTAAATATGGTTTTGTATGTTACGGCATTTATTATGAATGGCAGTGTTAAAAAATAAATCGTTATAAGAGTTTTTCACCATCCCGGTACATGATGCAGAAGGTGAAACGATATAATTCTGTTCTGAAAAATCGTGTAAAAATTTGTTTCCAATTTCTTTTGCCTCATCCCAAAAACCAGCGTTGTAAGCAGGTTGCCCGCAACAGGTTTGTTCTGGATTATAGATCACTTTGCAACCCGCTTTTTCCAATAATTTAACGGTGCTTTTGGCAGTCTCGGCATATAACTGATCTACAAAACAAGGAATAAACAGCTCTACATTCATATAAAAAATTCTTTTATTAAATCACGGCCAGGGTAAAAACCTGCACATCATTTAAATTTAAAATAACATTCAAATTTGGTAATTTTTCCGGGATTTATGTTCTGCTTTTAAAACCAGCAGCAGAATTAACAAACCTATGATAAAAAAACAGCCCAGTGCTACAATAGAATTTCTCATGTTCCCGGTGAGCTCTTCGATAAATCCAAAGCTAAAAAGTCCTGCAACAATGGCTAGTTTCTCTGTAACGTCGTAAAAACTAAAATAAGAGGCATTATCTGGGGAATTTTCAGGAATTAGTTTAGAAAAAGTTGATCTGGAGAGCGACTGGATTCCACCCATTACCAAACCCACTACCGCAGCAGTTGCAAAAAATTGGCTCTCTGTTGTGATTCCATAAGCAAAAACACAAACACCAATCCAAATTGAAACAACTAAAATAAGCACTTTAATGTTTCCAAACTTGTGTGATAATTTAGACATCAATATTGCTCCAAATATGGCTACGATTTGAATGATAAGGATAATCATAATCAGTTTTGCAGTACCCAGGTTCATCACTTTTTCGCCAAAATTAGCTGCAGCCAGCATAATGGTTTGTACGCCCATTGCATAAAAGAAGAAGGCCAATAAAAACCTCTTTAAAATGCTCATTTCACTTACCTGGCGCCAAACTTTTCTTAATTCCTGAAAAGCATTATTAATTTTTACTTTATCTAATTTATTAAAATTCGGACTGCCTTTTGGTAATACTTTAAATGGGATTTGGGCAAAACCAATCCACCAAACTCCAACCAATAAAAAAGATAACCGGGCAGGCAAACTTGCATCAGTGATCCCAAACAGTTCTGGCTTTAGCACAAAAACAAAACATATAATTTGTAAAATAACGCTACCCACGTATCCATACGCAAAACCTTTTGCACTTACTTTATCTTGTATCTCTTTATCGGCTATTTCTGGCAAATAAGAGTTTATAAAAACCAGTCCGCCGCAATAACCAATGGCAGCTATCGCAAAAAGGATTAGAGAAATTTCTAAGGTGTCCAGTTTAAAGAAAAACAAACCTGCACAAGAGAGGGCGCCCATCCAGGTAAATATCTTCATAAAAACCTTTTTATTGCCGTTAAAATCTGCCGAAGCGGTTAGGAAAGGCGTAATAATAGCGATGATAAGATAAGCTGCTGCCAAAACATAATTTGATAAAGCTGTGTTTACAAATTCAAACCCAAAGAACTGTACTTTATCGCCATGCTCTTTTGTGGTGGTTATCGCAGTATAATAAGCAGGAAAAATGGTTGAAGTGATTACCAGATTATAAGAAGAGTTGGCCCAATCGAACATGGCCCATGATCTTATCACTTTTTTATTATTTTTAACGAACATAAGGCCTTAAAAATATATATATATTATCACGAAAAACAATAAGAAGCTTGAACTCAGAAAAAATTATAAAATGCAGGTATTGCGGTGCGGTCAACATCGTGATTAAGGATCAGGAAAATACATGCGTTTCTTGCGGAAACCTTTTAGATATTCCAGAGAGCAAAAGCACAGTAATTTTACTCAGAAACCTGTTTTAAAATTGCAGAACCACTTTTACTGTTACTGATATTTTTTGGAGTGCCTTTATAGGAAATATCGCTTACCCCGGAAGATTTCACTTCCAGATTATTTAATACATTGATATTTAATTTACTGGATCCAGAAGTTTCTATTTTATAATCGCTGACTATAAAATCAAAGGCTTCGGTACTATTGGAGCCGCTTAAATTGATGATATGTTGTCTTGCTTGTCCGGATAAAATTATTTCTGATGAACCAGAAGCTTTTGTTTTTAACCTGGATACCATCAAATTTAAATTGATTTTTGATGCCCCGGAAAGATCAATATCTAAATTATCTGTGTTGATTACATTTGCTCCTGTTATATCAAACTCACCAGAAGCTTCTATAGATTCCCACATTTTAGAACTCAAGGCTATTTCTACTACTCCGCTATCGCATAATTTTTTATCTAACTCAACATGTAGCGTTTTACCTGATACACGGCTTTTCACTTGCTTAATTACATTTTCATCTGCTGTAATTTTCATCATAGAGAAGCTGTCCTGACTAATGATGACCTTAAACGTTCCTTTCAATTCTAATTTAGAAAAGTCATCTACATTTCTTTGTTCAGTTGTAGCTTTTCCGCTGGAAGAAATACAATCATTATTACTACAGGAGGAAATAGTGATGATTAAAACACTAATCAGCAGCAGAGATAGTTTATTTTTCATTTTCAAAAAGTTCTTTCTTAAATACATTAACAAGCCATTAAAGTTTTAAAATCGTTAAATCTCATCCTGACCACGCTCGGGCCAATACTCTCCTGTTAAAATTATCTCGCTATTTTTCTCATCTATAATAAAATCAATTTTCATTTTTTCTGGCGCATTGTAATCCAAATCAGCGCAAGCGTTAAAAAAACCAATCATGTAGATTACTTTAAATGAGCCATAATGATTATCGATAACAATAGAATTTTCATCAATCTTTAAGTCATAAATTCTTTCCCTCTTTTCATAGTGATAATTAAACAGCAAATCCTGGATCGATTTTAAGTTGTTTTTAAAATACATATTTAAAACTTTAATGGCCTCCGGATTTCCATTCGCTATAGCTCCTAAAATTTCCTGTTCGACTTTAAGCGTAGTTTTTTCCTGCATGTTAACATTTAATATGTGTAAAAAAACATAATAGTCATTTTTGAGATTATACTATCATTCTAAATGATAAAATATGAAATGGATTGGACGTCGCCAAAGCGATAATTTTGAAAACCGGGGCAAAGGCGGAAGGGGATTTGCTCTTGGAGGTATAGGAACAATTGTAGTTGTTGTAATTGCTTTGCTGATGGGCAAAAATCCTATGCAATTATTGGATCAGGTGGGTGAAAGTGTAGGTACAGAACAGAGTGTCTCTTCTTATGGTGAGTCCCAGTCTGAAGCTGAAGCCTTTACAAGAGTAGTGCAGGCAGATACAGAAGATGTTTGGAATAATATTTTTAGGGAGATGAATATGACCTACCAGGAGCCTACATTGGTTACTTTCCAGGATGCTGTTCAATCAGCCTGTGGTTCTGCCAGTTCTGCTGTCGGTCCGTTTTACTGCCCCGGAGACAACAAAGTCTATATAGACCTATCATTTTATAATGAATTAAAGAACAGGTTTAATGCTTCCGGCGATTTCGCTATGGCCTATGTGATTGCGCATGAAGTTGGCCATCATGTACAAAATTTGTTGGGAACCAATAAAATTCTTGATGATGCCCGAGGCCGAGTTTCTGAAACAGAATATAACAGGCTTTCTGTAAAACTGGAATTGCAGGCTGATTTTTATGCAGGTGTATGGGCACATTACCAACAGCATAATAACTATTTAGATGATGGCGATATAGAAGAAGCGTTAACTGCAGCAAACGCTATCGGAGATGATAAACTTCAAAAAGAAATACAAGGGCAGGTTGTACCTGATGCTTTTACTCATGGCACTTCTGCCCAACGCATGAAATGGTTTAAAAAAGGTTATGATACCGGAGACATAAAACAAGGTGATACTTTTAACACCATCGAGCTCTAAATTGTACGGTTAAACCTGCATTTGTAAGGTTGAGCTTACACATTGTAGATTTTTAAATACAATATTTTTTAAATCGAATAAATACAAAAATCAATTAAATAAAGCTGATTAACAGTAGGATAATGGCTAAAACGGGTTAAAACCAAATATTGGACTGCCTATTGAACAGTGCTGCTAAATTATTAACAAAAGAACACGATCATGAAAAAAATCTTTTTAGTAGCAGCAGTTTTTATTTTTGGAAGCGCTGCATATGCTCAAACCTCTTCTACTGATACCCGTACTAAATTTGGGATCAAAGCCGGTGTTAACTTACCAAAGTACAAGTATGTAAATGATGACGCAAATACTTCTGACAAGTCTGAGTCTTCTGCCAATTTTCATGTAACAGGTTATGCTGATATTCCTGTATCATCATTCTTCTCAGTACAGCCGGGGATTTCCTTACAAGGAAAAGGTGCTAAACTCTATGGAAGTGATAACTTAAGAGTTACTGAAGATGTGTTAGCAATTGAAATTCCTGTAAACTTGTTAGCGAATATTCCTGCAGGCCCGGGTCACTTCTTTTTAGGAGCAGGTCCTTATGTAGGGTTTAATGTTGCCGGTCAAATTAAAACAAAAGGTTCTGGTACTTTTTTAGGTCAACAATATACAGTTGATACCGAAGAAGATCTTGAAATTGGAGACGGAGATGGTGACAACATTAAAGCCTTGGATTTTGGTGTAAACTTATTAGGAGGATACCAATTCTCTTCTGGTTTTAATATTGGAGCTGGTTACGGTTTAGGTTTCACCAACTTATACCCAGGAAGTACCAGCCAAACTAATGTTGAGAAAAATAACAGAGTATTATCTTTCTCTGTTGGCTATGCTTTTTAATATTTAATAAGCACTAATTACTTTTAAAGGGCATGTCATTAATTTGAGATGCCCTTTATTGTTTTATTTATTTAAATGCTCTAATATTGCTGAATAAATCTAAATCTGCATTTTTAATTTCTAAGAATGAATGTAACAACAGTATATACAACTGTTCCTAAATTATTAAGGAACGTTATAACCAACGTACATCCGGAAGATAAAACTTTTTTAAAGCGAAAAATTAACGATAACTGGGAAGGGATTTCTTTTAAACAAACTCTGGAAAATGCAGATCATATCTCTTCATACTTTTTAAGTATTGGAATAGGAAAAGGAGATAGAGTAGGTTTTATTCTTGAGAATTGTCCGGAATATATTTATTTCGACCAGGCTGCACAACAAATTGGAGCTGTAAATACTTCTATTTACCCAACCCTTTCAGAAGCAGAGATAGAGTATATCATCAATGATTCCGGATTAAAAATTTTATTGGTTGGCAGCCCATTCCTGTTAAAAAAGGTAATTAAAATAGCTAACAACTGCCCTACTCTTATCAGAATAATTACAAATTTTGATGATTTTATTAAGATAACTGAAAAAACTACGCTAAATGCAGGCATCATTAATTTCAGAACTCTTTTAGAGGAAGGTATCAAAAAAGCAGACTATTATTATGACCTTATTAATCAGCTGAGAGAAGAAGTTCAACCTTCAGATCTATCAGCCTTGATCTATACTTCGGGTACCACCGGAATACCTAAAGGTGTGATGCTTACTCATTCTAACTTCGTAGAGAACGTAAAAGTTTGCTTAGACCAGATCCCCGTTATCAATAAAGACGATCTTTTTCTATCTTTTTTACCTTTATCACATGTATTTGAAAGAACCGCTACTTACCATGTTTGCTGTGCTGTAGGCTGTGAAATTGCTTTTGCACAGAGTCTGGAGCTTTTAGCAAAAAATATGGGCGAAGTACGGCCTACGGTAATGAATTGTGTACCCAGATTATTAGAAAAAATTCATGATAAAGCGATAAAGAGTGGTACGGCTGCAGGTGGTGCAAAAAGTAAAATCTTTTTATGGGCATTAGGAATTGGCAGAAAATATCGTGTGGCTAAAGAAAATGGTAAAAATCCGGGCATTGCTCTTTCTTTACAGCACCAGCTGGCAGAAAAGCTTGTTTTTAACAAGATAAAAGAAAAAACAGGCGGGAGACTAAAGTTTATGATTTCAGGAGGAGCTGCGCTTCCAAGAAATGTTGGTGAATTCTTTGGTGATTTAGGTATTAAAATACTTGAAGGTTTTGGTTTATCAGAAACGTCTCCTGTGATGTCTGTAACGGAGTTTCACCGACAGGTTTATGGCACTGTGGGACGTATTATTCCGGGAATTGAAGTAGGTATCCAGGATGTTGAAAGTAAAGAATTCATCACCATTCAAACACATGAATCTTTTGAGGAAAGTTTCACAAGTGAGGAAGGAGAAATTTGTGTACGAGGCCATTGTGTAATGAAAGGATACTGGAATAAACCCCAGGAAACCGCTTTAGTGATAGACAAAGATGGATGGTTTCATACAGGTGATATTGGGCGATTTTACAAAGGAAATTTACAAATTACCGATAGGATTAAAAACATGTTGGTAAATGCATACGGGAAAAACATTTATCCTACTCCAATAGAAAACACTTATTTAAAAAGTCCTAAAATAGACAGCGTGTTTTTAATTGGCGACAAAAAAGAATATGTTACGGCTATAATTACCCCTGCAAAAGAAACCATGCAGGAAGTTTTTGGTTTGTCTGAAAGTTTTTTCGAATCGGAAGATACATTCATTGAGGATGAGAACATTAAAAACTGGTTAGCCCAAGACCTAAAAAAATTCTCCGGTGAACTCGCGAAATTTGAAAGGATTAAGAACTTCAAAATCAAAAGAAATCCGTTTAGTATCGAAGAAGGAGAAATTACACCTACTATGAAACCAAAAAGAAAGGTGATTGAAAATAAATACAGAGAAAGTATTGAAGAAATGTATAAGCAAGAAGTAGAAGCTGATTAGCTTTTACTTCTCTTTTACTATTTTAGAAATAATTCTATGTAAATCTAAAGGCGAGAAAGGCTTCGTTAAAACGTAGTTCATTCCTGCTTCTATAGCTGCCTTCTTTTCTTCCTCTAAAATTGCAGCAGATAAAGAGACAATCTTTACGGATTCTTTATCATTTCCATATCTAGACCTGATTCTTCTGGTAGTTTCATATCCTCCTAAATTGGGCATATGCGTATCCATTAAAATAATGTCGTATTTATTTTCTTCGAGTTTTTCTAAAACAATCTCACCATCCTCCACTATTTCAGCGTCTATTTCCCAATTTTTAAGAATCTTCGAAATCATGAACTGATTAACCATATTATCTTCTGCCACCAATACCTTTACATCTTTAAAAGCCGTTAATTCGTTAGGAGAGTTACTCATGATTTCCTGCTGGCCTTCGCTGATTTTAAATTTAATAGAAAAGCTAAAAGTAGATCCTTTTCCAAATTCACTCTGAAACTCAATTTCTCCGTCAAGCAGCTCCACCAGCTTTTTTACAATTCCTAAACCAAGCCCTGTACCACCGTATTTTAAAGAAGTATCATCTTCTGCCTGTTCATAAGATTCGAAAATTTTGCTGTGCCTATTCTTTTGGATACCGATACCGGTATCGATAACTTCAAATTTTATCACTATCTCTTTCCCTATTTTAGAAATACACCTGGCAATTAACTTAACAGAGCCTTTATCTGTAAACTTGAGCGAATTACTTAAAAGATTCATAAGAATCTGGTTTAACCGCAATGGGTCTGCCTCAATATATTTAGGGATATCATCATCAACTTCAACAAACAAATCGAGTAGCTTTTCATTTGCCTTAAATCTTAATAATTCTACTACCGAATTTAAGAGATGCCTAATATTTACCTCACTGTTATACAATGTGAGCTTCCCTGAATCAATTTTAGAAATATCCAGGATATCATTCACAACTCCTAAAAGGGATTGCGAAGAAACCTCCAGCAATTTCACCATTTTAATTTGTGCTTCCTCTAGTTTAGTTTGTTTCAGCAAATGGGAAATTCCTATAATTCCGTTGAGTGGTGTGCGCAATTCGTGACTCATGTTAGCTAAAAACCTTTCTTTAACATTTCTTGCCAGAATCGCCTGTTCTCTGGTTAGGATGAGGTCTTCCGAATATTTTTTATGAAGGGTAATATCACTGATATTGAAGAAAAAATTTTTCTTATTGTACGCCACACGGCATTCGGTCCAAATTGGTTTATTCTCTGAATTGTTAAGCTTAATTTCGAAGGTGATATTTTTTTCAGATGAATTTTGAAGTTCGGCTAGCTTCTCATCAAAATACTCTTTTAATTCTTTTGGTAACAATTTATAAATTGATTGTTCTATTAATTCTTCTGGTTTTAGACCTAAAATCTTTTCAACAGCTGGATTAATTTGTTCTATTTGTTTTGTTTGCGCATTTACCAGGCAAATGATATCAATAGAATTATCTATGATCACCTCGTATTTTGCCAACTGAGCATTTTTATGTTTGATGTCGCATTGTGCCTTTGCCAATTGTATAAACGAGTCTACTTTAGCTATGGTAATATTTGGATCTAGGGGTTTATATAAATAATCTACTGCTCCTGTAGCAAAACCTTTTACAGCATATTTACTTTCTTTTGATATTGCCGTCACAAAAATCACCAGGATATCTTTTGTCCGCGGATTAGATTTCAACATTTCCACCAACTCAAAACCATCCATCCCGGGCATCTGCACATCTACCAATGCCATAGAAATATCAGTCTCCCAAGCTATTTTTAAAGCTTCGTTAGGAGATACTGTAGAAATAATATTAATATCGTCTCTTCTAATTAAAGCTTGAAGGGCAATAATATTCTCTTCCTTATCGTCTACTATTAAAACGTTTAGCTTATTCATTCTATCTTCTATTCTTGATCTTACTTATTTACTCGGAATTCTTTCTCCGAATGATTAAAGATCTGTTATATCTTCTGGTAAATATTTTCACGGGCATCTATAACTCTTAATCTTTCTTTTAGCTGAGGAGACCTTATACTTTCTTTTGAGCCCAATACCAAAAAACCCAGTGGACATAAACTATCAATGAATAAGTTGATCACATGGTTTTGCAGCTCCTGCTCGAAATATATTAAAACATTTCTACAACTTATCAGCTGGAATTCATTAAAAATCCCATCTGAAATTAAATTATGGACCGAAAAAAGAGAGTTCTTTTTAAGTTCGGAGGTTATAATAGCATTGTCATACTTTACCGTATAATAGTTAGCAAAGGGTCCAGCTAAACCTGCTTTGATGAAATTTTCGGAATAAGATTTCATCTTTCTTAATGAATATACTCCTTTTCTTGCTTCATCAAGCACAGTATTATTGATATCTGTCCCGTAAAAAAAAGATCTGGAATACAAGTTATGCTCCTTAAAAAAAATGGAATAGGAATAAAGTTCTTCTCCGCTTGCTACACCCGGATGCCATACTTTTATCCTCTGATAGGTCTTTAAGTAAGGAATTACATTTTGAGACATACTAACGAATAAATTAGCATCTCTGAACATTTCGGTAACATTTACAGTAACTTCAGTAATGATGTAGTCAATAAAACTATTGTTATTAATAATTTCCAACTTGAAATCAAATAAAGACCATTTGTTAAGATTTAATATCCGCTCAAACCTTCTTTTTAGGGAAGCCCTGCTATACTGCGAAAAATCAAAATCAAACCTTTTCTTAATGATATCTATTAAATCTTCAAGTTCTTCAAAAGAAAGGTATATGATAAGTGTATTCACAAATAAATATTAGGAAATCCAAATTCTCATTAAAGAAATTAACTGATCGGTATCTACTGGCTTTGTTATATAATCATTAGCCCCTGCTTCTATACATTTATCCCTGTCTTCTTTCATGGCTTTGGCTGTAAGTGCAATTATTGGCAAATTTTTAAAAGTATGATTAGTCCTGATCCTCTTCATTGTTTCATAACCATCTAAATGGGGCATCATGATATCCATTAAAACTATATCTACTTTTTCTAATTGTTTCAGCTTGTCTAATGCTTCTAAACCATCGCTAGCTATCTCTACTATCATACCCTGCTGATCCAGAATGGCGCTCAAAGCAAAAACATTCCGCATATCATCGTCTACTAACAGTACTATTTTATTCTCTAAATCGCCGCTGGCGGGAGTATTAATTTTAACAGAAGATTTCTCTGTTTCTCTTATCTTGTGTAAAAAGAGGTTCACTTCATCAATTAATCTTTCTCCAGATTTAACAGACTTTAAAACCGTGGCATTAGAATTTTTTAATATCTGTTGCAGTCTGTCCTGCCCTAATTCCATTGCTGTATTAATAATTACCGGAATATTTTTTAAAGCTTCATCGGTTTTTATTTTCTCCAACAGTTCTTCTCCTGAAATATCGGGTAAATTTAAATCCAGGATGATGCAATCGAAGGATTGTCTGGCTAATTTTTCTAAGCTTTCTTTTCCGGTAAATGCCTGTATCACTTCAATATTTTTTTCGCTAAAAAGCGCTTTAATTGCATCACTTTGTATTACCTGATCTTCTATTAGTAAAACCCTGTTAGAAGTGTTTGATTTAACCGCCAGGTAATCTTTAAATATCTTTTTTAACTGCTCATTCTCTATAGGTTTTTTGATAAATGAATTTGCGCCTTGCCGTACTGCATTTTTTTCCGTAAAATCTCCGGCAGACATCATGTGAACAGGTATATGTGTAATATCTGGGTTAGTTTTAATTTTTTTCAGAACTGCCCAACCATCTATGCCTGGCAGCATCACGTCTAATAAGATGGCATCAGGCATATTTTCTTTTACCAGTTCTTCTACATGCTCTCCATCATAAACCTGTATGGTTTCGAAACCATTATTTGTAGCGTAATCTTTTAAAAGATCATTAAAAATTTCATCATCTTCTACAATGAGCAAAACAGGTTGCGGCCTTTTTGCGGTATTCACTCTGGGCTTTGTATTAATAGGTGAGGTTTCTGGTATTTGTTGATCCTGATCTTCAATTTCTTGTGCGTTATCTTTTTGATCATTTAGCGTTAATATAAACTTACTCCCTTTGCCTGGAGCACTATCCAGAGAAATATCAGCCTTCATTAGCCTAGCAAGTTCTCTACTAATTGATAAACCTAAACCTGTCCCTCCGTATTCTCTGTTTGTAGATCCGTCTGCCTGTTTAAATGCTTCAAAAATTATTTTTTGTTTTTCCGCCTCAATTCCAATTCCTGTATCCGCTACAGCTATGTTTATTTTATCATTTTCTTTATAAAACGAAACAGTTACCTGACCATGTTTTGGTGTAAACTTGAAAGCGTTTGAAATTAAATTATTAATAATCTGTTCTAAACGTTGTTTATCTATAAATAAGCTTTTTGGCAAATTAGAATCTGATTCGATATTAAAATCGATCTCCTTATTTCTAGCTACCTCTCCAAACAATTGCTCCAAATTATCTTTAAGTTCAGAAAAGCTTACATTTTCGGGATTTAACTCTACAAATCCGGATTCTATTTTTGACAGATCTAAAATATTATTGATAAGGCTTAGCAAGTCTGAGCCGGCTTTAAAAATTACGTTGGCGTATTTAACTTCTTCCTCTTCTAAGTGATTAGACTTATTGTCTCTTAATATTCTGGCGAGAATAAGAATACTGTTTAAAGGAGTTCGTAACTCGTGGCTCATATTTGCCAAAAATTCGGATTTGTATTTGCTCGTTTGCTCCAGCTCCTTCATTTTAAGAGCAAGAGAATCTTTAGCGCTTACAATAACTTCGTTATTGCTTTGGAGCATCTTTGCCTTTTCTTCTAATTCGGCGTTAATCTGCCTTAGCTCTTCCTGTTGAACTCTTAATTCTTCTTCTGATGCTTGCAGAAGTTCTGTTTTAGAAAGTAATTCTTCATTGCTCACCCTCAACTCCTCCTGCTGGCTCTCTAGTTCTTCTGTTTGTTGCTGGGTTTGGTCGTATAAGCGCTGCATTGTTTCCCTGCTCTCTGCAGTATCAATTGCAACACCTATAACCTGTGAAGCATTTTCAATAAATCTTTTTGAAGATTCGGGAATTTCGTCAGTAAATCCAATTTCTATTACGCCTTTTAAGTGTCCATTGTAATAAAATGGAACCACCATACTTACCATAGGAAGATGATGCACTAAACCAGTTTGGACATCCAGATTTTTAATAAGTTCTCCGCTTATAACTGCTGGCTTTTTATCTCTAATTACCTGTCCAATCCAGCCATCTGAATATTGGAAAATATCCTTTGTATTTTTTGTAACCGTTAAGCCATACCCACAACACAATCTTAGATATTCTCCATCAACAGAATCTTTCAGATAGATTGCTCCGATAACTCCCTCAGCATATTCTGAGGTTATATTAATAATATTCTGGGCCATCATGGCAACAGGTAAATCACCTTGCAGGTTGCTGTTTAATAGAGTTAAGCCTGTTAATAGCCAGTTTTTCTCTTCATTTTCTTTACCTAGACGTTCCAGAGAGATATTGATCTTTTTAATCTCTACCCGGGCTTTCTTCTGCTCATTAAATGATTTACTGATATTTATAAAAAGCACCAAAACTATCATAAACACTACAGCTGTCCCTGCAAATATGCTCAGAATCGACCGGGACACACCTATCTCCGATTGCTTTTGTCGCTTCTCCAATAATGCCTCTTCTTGCCTAACAATTTTATCAACCAACATTCTAACTTCATCCGTTAGTAATTTGGATTCGACCCCGAGGGCACTATCACGCCTGGTCCCTGTATAAGTTCCTTCTTTAATTGCTATCAGATCAGTCATAGCCCGTATTTTCAACATGGCTACCCTTTCTAACTTCTCTATAAGTTTTTTTTGAGAGGGATTGTCTTCAGTTAAGGTGTAAAGCTTGTTAATATTCTTATCTACTTCTATAACTACGGTATAAAAATGAACGTTAAACTCTGTATTTCCACGGAGCAAATATCCCCGCTGGTCAGCATTTGCTTCTGCTATATCGGTAATAATTTCGTTAGTAGTCCTGATCACATTCTGGGTATGATTTACCCATTTAAAGTCCTCCTCTACTGATTTTAGACTGAGAAAGGATGAAAGACCAACAAAAAAAACAAGAATCAAAGAAATGCCAATTCCTACAAACAGCCTTGTACGTAAAGAAAGTTTCATTAAGTTTTAATAAAATTATAATTTGGAAAAGTAGGGAATTAAAACATACAAAAAAAGAGGCTTCTAGCCTCTTTTTTATTTCTCCAGAATCTCCATCTTCTCGGCAAAATGGGCACAATAATCGCGAAGATCCTCCACTATATTTTTTTCTCCTGTGGCTCTTAAGAAACTATCAGCCATAGTTTGGAGGGTCTCGTAAAAGAATCTCTTCATTTCGTCGGCAGGCATATCTTTCGTCCAAAGATCTATACGTAAACTGTTTTTAAAATTATGATCCCATAAAGCTAAAAACATAGATTTTACCGCTAGAGCTTCTTTATTTTCTGCGTCTGTAGATTCCCATGTAATATTTTCGGGTACGTTGTTATCATCAAGTTCTATGGTTAACTTAATTTCTGCCTTCTTCATATTTTTTGAAAAATTAAAATCAATACTATAATTATTATGATAAATGAACCCTGTATTAACCAGAGCCATTTGGTATTCTCTATAAAACGCCTGAAAAGTAAATCGGCTAAAAACAAAATAACAGCCAGAATAAAAGTAAATATGGCTTTTGTTGATGCGCTAATTCCTGTCTCATTTGTACCCACTAAGCCCAATAATAAACTCAAAGCATAAGTAAAACAAATAGCTATAATAATACTAAGAGGAGTAAACTTTAGCTTTGATGTTGGAGTCATTTTCTCTTTTTATTTTTCGATTTAGGCTTAAAAACCCTACCCGTTGCTTTTGCCCTTGCTTCTTTAAATTTCGCTTTTTGGTTCGCAGTTTTCTTCTCATGAAAAGCACCTTTAAAATCAGGATCTTCTTTCTTTTTCTGATTGTCGATATCTCTGGCTATCTCCTGTCTTTCTTCATAAGGTGTTTCTTCTATGAAAACTTTTTCCGGAATATTCTTTACCGGAATTTGCTGACGAATTAAACCTTCTATTTTGCGAATGAAATGCTCTTCTGCAGGATTACAAAATGTAATGGCTTTTCCAAGATTTAATGCTCTTCCAGTTCTGCCGATTCTATGCACATAATCTTCATAAATCACCGGGACATCAAAATTGATCACGTGGCTAACGGCACTAACATCTATCCCTCGGGCAGCAACATCAGTAGCCACAAGAATTCTTACTTCATCATTCTTGAAAGCGTTTATCGAGTTTATTCTTGTGTTTTGACCCTTATTGGCATGCAAAACCTTCACATGGGTTTCGTTAAATCTTCTTAACAAAAACTTATATACATTTTCTGCATTGGCCCTGCTCCTGCAGAAAATAATGAGTTTAGATACTTCCGGATCATCCTCCACAAAAACCTTTAACAGGTTAATTTTTGTCTTGAAATTGGGAACAAAGTATAATTCCTGAGAAACAGTTTCTGCTGGTGTTGCCTGTAAGCTCACCTCGATTTTAGTTGGCCACAAAAGGAAATTTTCTGCCAGTTTTTCGATACGCTCGCTCATGGTCGCAGAGAAAAGCATATTTTGCCTTTTGTTAGGAACAATTTCCAGAATTTTATTGATTTGAGGCATAAAGCCCATATCCATCATCTTATCTGCCTCATCCAATACTAAGATCTGCAGCTTTTTGGTAACAATGTGTCCTTCCAGATACAGATCCATAAAACGCCCTGGAGTTGCAATTAAAATATCAACTCCATTTTTCAGTTGTTCTATTTGTGTTTTCGGACCTAATCCTCCATAAACAACTGCTACTCTTAAATCTGTATATTTTGCATACTGACGAACATTTTCTTCAATTTGCATGGCCAATTCACGCGTAGGCGCAACTATTAAGCCTCTAACATCATTTCCCTGAGCATATTTTAATTTCATGATCATGGGCAATACGTAAGCCGCCGTTTTCCCGGTTCCCGTTTGTGCTATACCAAGAACATCTTGTCCATTTAAAATAGGTGGAATTGCTTTAACCTGAATTGGAGTAGGTTCTTCATACCCTGCATCAGCAATTGCGTTAAGTATTTGTTTATTAAAATTGAAATCCTCGAATGTTTTGGACATAGGCGCAAAGATACAATTATTCGATTTTAGATTCACGATTTTAGATTTTAGATTTACAACCCGCTTAAAATTCGTAATTTTGCGAACTCTAAACTGGGAATTTAGATTTCTAGCCCTGTATCAAAAACAACAGCATGTCTAAAATATTAATCAAAGGAGCCACAATTATAAACGACGGAAAGCAGTTTACAAGCGATGTTCTCATCTCAAATGGAAGAATCGAAAAAATTTCAAGCAGCATAGAAGACTCTTCTGCCAAAGAAATTAATGCAGAAGGTAAATATTTATTACCAGGCTGTATAGATGATCAGGTGCATTTTAGAGAGCCCGGCCTTACGCATAAAGCAGAAATTTACACCGAGGCAAAGGCTGCCGTTGCAGGAGGAATAACCTCTTTTATGGAAATGCCCAACACGGTTCCTAACACCTTAACCCAGGAATTACTTGCTGATAAATACCAAATAGCTGCTCAAAAATCTTTAGCCAATTACTCTTTTTTTATGGGGGCCGGCAATGATAATATTGATGAAGTTTTAAAAACAAACCCTAAAGATGTGTGTGGAATTAAAGTTTTTATGGGATCATCTACAGGAAATATGCTGGTAGACAATGAAAAAACTTTAGAAGGGATTTTTAAAAATGCGCCCATGCTTGTCGCCACGCATTGCGAAGACGAGGCTACGATTCAGAAAAATTTACAAATCTTTAAAGAACGTTTTGGAGAAAATCTAACTCCCGAAATGCATCCTTTAATAAGAAGCGAGGAAGCTTGTTACCTCTCCTCTTCCTTTGCTGTAGAACTTGCAAAAAAACACCAGACCAGGTTGCACATCCTTCATATATCAACCGGAAAAGAAACCGGGCTATTTAGAAATGACATTCCCTTAATCGAGAAAAGAATAACGGCAGAAGCATGCATTCATCATTTATGGTTTTCCGATGCAGATTATTCCACTAAAGGGAATTGGATAAAATGGAACCCTGCGGTTAAAACAGCCCAGGACAAATCGCAAATTTTACAGGCTGTTTTAGACAATCATATCGATGTGATAGCAACAGACCACGCTCCTCATACCATCGCAGAAAAAGAGCAAAATTATGCTAGCGCACCTTCCGGCGGACCTTTAGTACAACATGCCTTAAATGCTATGCTGGAAATGTACAAACAAGGTAAAATAAACTTAGAGAAAATAGTAGAAAAGATGGCCCACAATGTCGCCATCTGCTTTCAGATAGAAGACCGAGGTTTCATACGTGAAGGCTACTGGGCTGATTTGGTATTGGTAGATTTAAACGATGAATATACAGTAGAACGATCGAATATTTTATCTAAATGTGGCTGGTCGCCTTTTGAAGGACAAACTTTTCATTCTAAAATTACGCACACTTTTGTGAGTGGCAATTTAGTTTATGAAAATGGTGTGTTTGATGAAACTGTTAAAGGGAAAAGATTATTATTTAACAGATAAACACATTACCCTCTGCTGATATTACAAATTCAGCAGAGACTTAATTTCTTCATTCCGTTGAATGACATTTCAATAACACTCCATCTCCCAAAACTCATTACCTTTACCTCTGTTAAAATATTATGGCAAAAATTTCGATAAACCTTTCAACAGGCTCTTTACAAAAAGAAGATATTATTGTAGGTATAGATTTAGGAACAACAAACTCTTTGGTTGCCTTCATCAATCCTGAAGGAATTCCTCTCGTGATTAATGATATGGGTAAAGGCGTTCTGGTACCATCAGTTATTCATTTTGATCAAAACCAGGCTCCTACAATTGGGAACGAAGCAAAAGAATTCTTAATCAGCGATCCTCAAAACACCATTTTCTCTGTTAAAAGATTATTGGGCCGTTCTTACAACGATATCCAACAACACGAAAATTATTTTTCTTATAAAATCATTGATGATAACAATGATGAATCTTTAGTAAAAATTAAAGTTGGCGAACAATTTTATACACCCATAGATCTTTCTGCCGAAATTCTTAAAGAATTAAAGCACCGGGCAGAGCATGCTTTAAAAACAACAGTTAGCAAAGCAGTAATTACCGTCCCGGCGTATTTTAACGATTCGCAAAGACAAGCCACCAGAGATGCCGGTAAATTAGCTGGTTTAGATGTGCTTCGTATAGTGAACGAGCCTACCGCAGCTTCTTTAGCTTACGGAATCGGGTTAAACCCTGAAGAAGAAAAAACCATTGCGGTTTATGATTTAGGTGGCGGTACTTTTGATGTTTCTATCCTTAAAATCCAAAACGGTATTTTCGAAGTTTTAGCAACTAACGGAGACACTTTCCTTGGCGGTGATGATTTCGACAGGGCCATTGTAGATTACTGGATTGAGCAAAATAATTTAAGCGGAGAAATCCCGATGCAAGCCCTAAGACTTAAAGCCGAACAAGCCAAAATAGCCTTCAGCCATCAAAATTTATTTAATGAGAAAATCGGAGAAATTGCCTGCGCTTTAGACAAGCAAACGTTCGAAAACTTAATAAAAGACAAAGTTGATTTAACCATTAACGCCTGTAAAAACGCATTAAATGATGCAGGTTTAAAAGTGGAAGACATTGACGAAATTATCATGGTTGGCGGTTCTACCCGGACAGCTCTTGTAAAACAAAAAGTTGCTGAATTCTTTGGTAAAAACGTTAACGACACCATAAATCCTGATGAAGTAGTAGCATTGGGTGCCGCTATACAAGCAGATGTATTATCAGGAAACCGCAAAGATATTTTATTACTGGATGTTACTCCGCTTTCTTTAGGAATAGAAACCATGGGAGGTTTAATGGATGTAATTATTCCAAGAAACTCTAAAGTACCAACCAAAGCGGGCAGGCAATACACCACCTCTGTAGACGGGCAGGTAAACATGAAAATTTCTGTTTACCAGGGCGAAAGAGACCTGGTGAAAGAAAACAGGAAACTGGCTGAGTTTGATTTAAAAGGTATTCCTGCAATGCCGGCAGGTTTTCCGAAAGTAGATATTAACTTCCTGCTTAACGCAGATGGAATTTTATTTGTACAGGCTATAGAACAAAGGTCGGGGGTTAAACAACAAATTGATGTAAAACCAACCTATGGTTTAAAAGATGATGAAGTTGAACAAATGCTTTTAGATTCTGTACTACATGCAAAAGATGATGTAGCCCAACGTATGGTGATTGAAGCCCGTACAGAAGGCGAGCAAATGGTATATACCGCCGAAAGATTCATTACAAAAAATAGTGCTTATTTAAATCAGGAGGAGATTGCTGAAACTCAAAAATTGATTGAGGCTTTAAAAGAAAG
>JAZQRF010000018.1:0-2359 GCA_045629485.1 Pelobium sp.
TTAAAAAAAAGAACACAAGAAGGTGGATTGATTTAAAAAAAATTCTAAAAAAAAAGTCCCGATTGCACAATTGCAATCGTCACTTTTTTTATTTATCATGATTTACTATTATAAGGCCGCTCTTAGCATTAATGCCCCAACAGTAACATTAGTTCTGCTATCGATAATAATAGCACCGCCATTACGCTTATTTACATCATAAGAATCAAATGCTAATTCATCAGCAGTTTTGATTTCTACTCTGCCAATATCATTCAAGCCTAAGAAGTCTGTATTTTCCTTTTCTAAAGTATTGATGTTAACTTTATAAAGAATCTCCTGAATTTTACAACGCGTTACTTTGCTGTTATGCTGAATAAAGTAAGTGTTCGAAGTATCTAATTCCCGGGTATCCATCCAGCAAATATCTGCTTCAATTACATTGGAAACTAAAGGTGCTCTTTCCACTTCGGAAATCATATCTCCACGAGAAATATCGATATCGTTAGCCAAATGAATGGTCACTGATTTTCCTTCTTCGGCAAATTCTAAATCTCTATCATAAGTTTCTATTCTGGTAATGCTGGAACGTATACCTGATGGCTGAATTTTCACGGTATCACCTGCTTTGAATACACCTGAAGCTACACGACCAGAATATCCTCTGTAATCTGGCAAGTCTTCTGTTTGTGGACGAATAATCCATTGCACAGGTAATCTTGCCGGCAAAGTTTTATCCTTTTCTCTTACAGATACGGTTTCTAACAAATCCAATAAAGATTGCCCCTGGTACCATGCTGTATTTAAAGATTTATCAACAATATTATCACCCTTTAGAGCACTCACAGGAATAAAGGTTACGTTATCTAATCCTAACTTCCCGGCTAAAACCTGGTAATCTGCTACAATTTTATCAAAAACTTCGTGGCTGTAATCAACCATATCCATTTTATTGATACAAACTACGATATGCTCTAAGGCTAGTAAAGAAACTAAATAAGTATGTCTAACCGTTTGCTCGATCACACCTTTTCTGGCATCAACCAGAATAATTGCTAAATCAGCGTTAGAGGCACCAGTTACCATATTTCTGGTATACTGAATATGCCCTGGCGTATCGGCTATAATAAACTTCCTTTTCTCAGTTTGGAAATACTTATAGGCAACATCAATAGTAATTCCCTGTTCGCGTTCTGCTTTTAACCCATCTGTTAAAATGGCTAAATCTACAGTACCATCATCATTTTTTCTGCTAGATTTTTGTATTGCTTCTAACTGATCTTGTAAAACAGAACCTGTATCGTACAACAATCTTCCGATTAAAGTACTTTTACCATCATCAACACTTCCTGCTGTTAAAAATTTTAAAATATCCATTAGAAATATCCTCCTTTTTTACGGTCTTCCATAGCGGCCTCAGAAACTTTATCATCCATTCTGGCACCTCTTTCACTTATTTTAGATTGAGATATTTCATAAATAATATCATCGATATCTGTTTTTTCTGATTCTACTGCAGCAGTACAAGTCATATCACCAACGGTTCTGAAACGAACCATTTTCTTATGAACAACATCTTCTTCATCCATATTAAGATATTCTGAAGCTGCCATCCATTGCCCGTTCCTTTCTATAACTTCTCTTTCGTGAGCAAAATAAACTGAGGGCAATTCTATTTTTTCTCTTTTGATATAGTTCCAAACATCCAACTCTGTCCAGTTACTGATTGGGAATACACGAACGTTTTCCCCTGGTTTAACTTTTCCGTTATAGATGTTCCAAAGCTCGGGGCGCTGGCGTTTTGGATCCCACTGGCCAAATTCATCGCGAACAGAAAAAATACGTTCTTTCGCTCTCGCTTTTTCTTCGTCTCTTCTGGCTCCGCCAATGCAGGCATCAAATTTACCAGCTAAAATTGTATCTAATAAAGTAACAGTTTGTAAAGCATTTCTACTGGCATTTTTACCGGTTTGCTCTATTACCTTACCCTGGTCTATAGAATCCTGAACATGGCCAATGATTAATTTTTCGCCTAATTCTGCTACCAGTTTATCTCTGAATTCTATAGTTTCAGGAAAGTTATGTCCTGTATCTATATGTACTAAGGGAAAAGGAAACTTACCCGGACGGAATGCTTTCTCTGCTAATCTTACAAGGGTAATAGAATCTTTACCGCCCGAAAACAATAATGCAGGCTTCTCAAACTGACCGGCAACCTCTCTTAAAATGGCAATCGCCTCTGCCTCTAACTGGTCTAAATAATCCATAATTTATTCTAGATATGAGTAATGAGATAGAGAATTATCCACTCTTTACTTCCATTTATTTTATTCTTTTTAATTTTTATCGCTAACGCTGATTATTAAGGTTTAAAAACTTC
>JAZQRF010000019.1:0-17473 GCA_045629485.1 Pelobium sp.
AACCATATTATACTCAATGCCAGCATTTATAAAGGGGGTAAAATAATAATCTACAGAACCTCCAAAAGTTTGCGATTTGTTAAGGCCTATAGATTTAGTAGCATTGGGATTAGAAGCGGCTTTATCTGCGGTAAAGCTAAAACCGGTATAAGCCGTGGTTAAACCTGCATTTACACCAATACCAAGTCTATAAAAATTTATCTGGGAGAAAGTGTCTAAACTACCTATAATAAGGATGAGAGTAATATAAATGTGTTTCAAATTGTTTGTTTTGAAATGTAAAATTATTAAAATTTATATAAGACTAAAGAACTATCAATTATATTGCAGTTTTCCTGTCAATAGGTTAAAAATATTGCAAATAATCGGCTTATCCAAATTCAACATGAAAATACAACATACAGTAAAAGAGCGATTTTTAAAATATACAAAGATAGATACCCAGTCTGATCCCCAGTCAAGCACTGTACCTTCTACAGGCAAACAAAAAAACTTAAGTATTTTACTGCAGAGAGAATTGATTGAGATGGGAATCGAAGATGCTGAATTAGACGAATTCGGTTATGTTTATGCCACTATTCCGTCTAATTCAATTAAGAAAGTCCCTGTAATTTGTTTCTGCTCTCATGTAGACACTTCCCCGGATTGCAGCGGAGAAAATGTAAAACCAATGGTTCATTCTAATTATCAGGGACAAGATTTGATTTTACCAGATGATTATTCTGTAGTAATTAAAATGAATGATCATCCTGATCTCAAATATCAGATAGGAAATGATATCATCACGGCTAGCGGAAAGACTTTGCTTGGTGCTGATAATAAGGCAGGAGTAGCCGAAATTATGGATGCTGCAAATTTTTTGATGACTCACCCGGAAATTAAACATGGAGAAATTAAAATTCTTTTTACTCCGGATGAAGAAATTGGCAGAGGTGTGGATCATGTAGACATGAAAAAACTAGGTGCCGATTTTGGTTATACCATAGATGGTGAAACTTTAGGTTCATTTGAAGATGAAACCTTTTCTGCAGATGGAATGATAATTTCTGTTGTGGGTGTAAGTTCACATCCAGGATTTGCAAAAGGAAAAATGGAAAGCGCTATAAAAATTGCCTCCGAAATTATAGCAAACCTGCCAAAAGATAGGCTTGCGCCAGAATCTACCAGTAATAAAGAAGGATTTGTTCATCCCGTAAATATAAGCGGACAAGTAGAACAAGCCCGTATAGATCTAATCATAAGAGATTTTGATGATGAAAAATTAATTCAACATGAAGCAGAGGTTGAAAAAATTGTAAAGGATGTAATGAAAAATTATCCTTCTTCTTCAACAGAAATAAAAGTGCTAGAACAATACCGTAATATGAAAAAGCTGATAGACCAATTTCCGCAGGTAAGCGAATATGCTCTGGAAGCAATTAAACGATCTGGTGTAACTCCTAAGCCTCAAAGTATTCGTGGAGGAACAGATGGCTCAAGGTTATCTTTTATGGGTTTACCTTGTCCTAATATTTTTGCTGGCGAACATGCTTTCCATAGTAAGCAGGAATGGGTGAGCGTACAGGACATGGAAGCTGCTGTAAGAACTATTGTTAACCTGGCTATTATTTGGGAAGAAAGAGCATAAAAAAATGCAGGTCATTTTTGACCTGCATTTTGTTGTTATACTAACATAGCGTTATTCTGAAGACGCTGATTTATATCAAAGAAACACTCCTGTTAACAAAGGCAGTTAAATCTGCTCCTGTTAATAGTCCCTGAGATAATAAGGCTAAATCGAAAGCTTGTTTGGCTAATTCTGTTTGCTCAGTTTCGTCAGTTGAGGCTAAAATTTTGCTTATTAACTTGTGATTTCCGTTTACTGCCACTTTATAGCTATCAGGCATATTTCCGTAAAAGCTCATGCCGCCACCCATAGCTGCCATGTCTTTCATACGGCGCATAAATTCATCCATTGTTACAGTAACTGGCAGTTCTTCTGGACTCATTGCTTCTACCGAAACCTGATAAACTGGCTTATTAATCGCTTTATCAAAGATTTCTTTAACTTTTGTAGTTTGCTCTTCGCTTAAAACATGCTCTAGTTTTTCGTCTTTGTCGATAAGCTTATCTGCAACCTCAGAGTCTACTCGCTTTAAGGTAATGTTTTCTAATTTATGTTCTATGTTGGTAACAAAATGACCATCAATTGGCGTGTCCATTAACAAAACATCATAGTTTTTCTTTTGTGCAGACTGGATAAAAGCATCTTGTTTAGACGGATCTACAGTATATAAATAAACTATTTTTCCGTCTTTATCTGTCTGGATATCTTTTACCTTTTCTTTGTATTCTTCTAAGGTAAAATGCTTTTTATCTGTATTGGTAAGCAGAGCAAAATCTTTAGCTTTTTCAAAGAATTTTTCATCGCTAATCATTCCGTATTTTACGAAAAGACCAATGTCACTCCATTTTTGCTCGTAGCCTTCACGGTCTTTCTTGTAAAGTTCGCCCAATTTTTCGGCAACTTTTTTAGTGATGTAGCTATTGATTTTCTTAACGTTGCTATCGGCCTGCAAGAAGCTTCTTGATACATTCAGCGGGATATCCGGAGAATCTATCACACCATGTAGTAACATTAAAAATTCCGGAACGATATCTTTAACTTCATCGGTAATAAAAACCTGGCGGCTATACAATTTAATTTTATTGCGTTGAAATTCCATATCGTTTTTCACCTTAGGGAAATACAATACGCCGGTTAAATTAAATGGATAATCTACATTAAGGTGGATCCAGAATAATGGATCCTGAGAAAAAGGATATAATTCTTTATAGAAGTTAATATAATCCTCGTCTTTTAGTTCTGATGGAGAAAGTGTCCAGATAGGTTTTGATCCGTTGATCACATTATCAACCTCAACAGATTTATATTTGGGTTTTCCATCTTTATCTTCACCATCTGGTACGCTTTCAGTCTTAGTTCCGAAAACAAGTTTCGTAGGTAAGAATTTGAAATATTTGTCCAGGATTTCCTGAAGTTTATGTTTATTTAAAAACTCTTCAGATTCTGAATTAATATGAAGAATGATATCCGTTCCACGTTCGGTTTTGGTGCCAGGGCCTATTTCAAACTCTGTACTTCCATCACAAATCCATCTGGCTGGTTCTGCACCTTCCTGATAAGAAAGCGACTGGATCTCTACCTGACTTGCTACCATAAAGGCAGAGTAAAATCCTAAACCAAATTTACCTATAATCTCATTGGCATCTTTAGCATCTTTAAATTTTTCTACAAATTCTGTTGCACCCGAGAATGCTATTTGGTTAATGTATTTTTTAATTTCTTCAGCTGTCATCCCAATACCTTTATCGCTAATGGTAATGGTTTTTTTAGCTTCATCGAAAGATACATCAACTCTTAAATCTCCTAATTCTCCTGTAAACTGGCCTAATGAAGAAAGGCGTTTAATTTTTTGAGTGGCATCCGCTGCATTTGACACCAATTCCCGTAAGAAGATCTCATTATCCGAATACAAGAATTTTTTAATGATTGGAAAAATATTCTCGGTGTGGATTGAAATGGTTCCTTTTTCTTGCATACTATATCTGTTTAATTATTTTCTATAAGGAGGTTATCAATGCTTGTACCAATGAGAATATAATGCCAAGTTGACAGGCATACAAGCTTTTGGTTTTTTCTGGTATTTAAGACAAAATATTTTTGGTATCAAACTTGTCGGGTAAACGATGTTCACCCTACATCTTCTACCAAAAAACATCGGTTCTGGCTCTGTTTACTATAAACAGAGCCTCACATCCGAATCAGGAATCCCATTAGGTATAGTCTTAATCATTTTTTTAGCACACCAGTGCAAATAAAAATATACACTATAGTAGAAGTAAATATTAACGAGAAAAATAGTTTGTATAAGTTTGCCATTTATATGGAAAATTCCTCGCTTTCTGTTGAAGAGCGTAATACGTTTAGAAAAAAAATCAGGAGAGCAAACAGCGCTTTCTTTTTTGTTTCGGGATTTGGATATGCTACGTGGGCTTCCAGAATACCTTCTTTGCAGCAACAGTTAAAATTAAATGAAGCAGAACTGGGAGCAGTGTTATTTGCTTTGCCTTTAGGTCTCCTGCTGACCATGCCTTTGACGGCTAAACTTTTAGCAAAACATAGCAATAATAAGATAATGATGTGGGGAGCTTTATTTTTCAATTTGGTGTTGTGTCTCCCAGGTTTTACACACACTATTTGGCAGCTAGTAGTGGTTTTACTCTGTTTTGGTGCTTCAAGAAATCTGTTAAATATCTCTATGAATGCACACTCCGTAGGCGTACAAAAATTTTACACAAAGTCTATAATGACCACATTTCACGGAATATGGAGTCTGGCAGGTTTCGCAGGTGCTGGTTTAGGCTATTTGATGGTATCTAATCATATTACTCCCGCATACCACTTGCCACTTGTAGGCATAGCCCTAACTGTAGTTTCTATTTATTTTTATCCTTCAACTTTATACCAACAGCCCATCAAAGAGAAAAGAAAACCCATGTTCTCTTTACCAGATCAATCTGTTTTAAAATACGCATTAATTTGTTTTGCCTGTATGGCCTGCGAAAACATTATGTACGACTGGAGCATTATTTATTTTGAAAAGGCTACCCTTTCTTTGAGCTCTGTAGCCATTACAGCATTTGTAATTTATATGATTAGCATGACCATAGGCCGTTTAACAGGAGATAAAATTGTTAATGCGTTCGGTATAGTTAATATTTTAAAATACAGCGGACTAATGATATTTGCAGGGCTTTTCATATCGGTAATTTTTCCTGTTAGTTATGTAGTATTTATTGGATTCTCTTTGGTGGGTCTTGGTGTGTCTTGTATTGTGCCACTCATCTTTAGCCTTGCCGGGAAAAATAATAAAAATAGTGGCCTTGCTGTAGCTTCTATTTCTACCGTGGGTTATTTAGGTTTTTTGGTTGTTCCTCCACTAGTTGGATTTTTAGCGCACTTAACAAGCCTAAGATGGGCTTTTGGTGTCTTTAGTCTCCTGGGATTACTTATATTTTTTATGAGTCTGAAAATTAAAGAAGAGGAATCTTAAATTTATTAAAAGTTATAAATATGGAAATGAAGGTTTTTCAAAAAAGTATTACACTTAGGGAGCGGTCAAGAGGGTTTCATTTGATTACGCAGGAAATTATAAATGCATTACCACAGCTCAGTGAAATAAAAATAGGAATGTTTCAGGTTTTTATTCAGCATACTTCTGCATCGCTTACCATAAATGAGAATGCTGATTCTACTGTGAGGGAGGATTTTGAGACCCATTTTAATATTATGGCGCCCGAAAACCAACCCTATTATAAGCATGATTATGAAGGTTCGGATGATATGCCAGCCCATTTAAAATCTTCTCTTTTAGGAAGCTCGGTGAATATTCCTGTTTCTAATGGAAAATTAGCGTTTGGAACCTGGCAAGGAATTTATTTATGTGAACACAGAGATTACGGAGGGAAAAGGAATCTAGTAATTACTGCCTGGGGCATCTAAAGGAAGGTTAGAAGTTCTAACCTGAAAAACTATTCAGGATCTGCCAGTGCGTATTCCTGAATAGTTTTTATAAGAAGCTTATCTATAATAATCAATGTGTTGATTAACTTTTATAGCTGTTTTTAGTGTATCATTGGTGGTGTTTTCTAAGCCATTTGCCCAGATGGTGTATGTTCCATTACTTTTAATTTCAATATTTTCGATTATAGCTTTAGTGGTAGCCCCGCTTTTAATCTCAAATTTATAAGTTTTTGTGCCTGATAAATTTGTAAAGGGCGTAGCTGTTTTATATGCAATATTATCAAATAAAAGCGTATCGGCTCCCGAATTAGCAACAAGACTTAGATTCCCAGCCTCCGGGTTTAAGTTAACAAATCTTACTCTGGCTTTGTTAGCAGGCGGAGCAGTAATCACATCTTCCACGAAAAGAAGATTAGGGGTTGGCGCAGCATCAACAACAAATAAAGAATAATATTTCTCGTTAACTAAATTAAATGTGCCGGATCTAACAGTATCTCTGGTATTCCTCTTCAAAAAGGTAATTTTTCTAGATCCCGGTGTAACTCCAACATATGGTGTAATGGCTTTTTTATACTCAAGATCTATTAGATAATATCCATTATTAATTATGGTTTCCCCTATTGCTACATTAAGCGTTGGTGTACCTGGTGAAGCATGAAATATAAACAAGCCGGCACTTGGCGGCACTACATACTCAACATCTTTATTTTTCAAACAAGAACTCAGGCTTAGAGTTATTCCAACAGCGACTGCAACTTTTGCGATTGCTGATTTTTTTAAATTTAAAATTGATTTTAAACTTTTCATGACTTTATATTTAATAATTATTTCCAGGTATATCAGTCTTGACGAAATTTAACCTCCATCCGCTACAGCAGGGGGAATAGATTTTCTTGTTTGTTGCGTAGTTGGTTGATAATAAGAACGTTTAAAGAATGATTATTGTATACCAACAATGAATTATTAGTAAAATACTTTCTTAATTTTTGATAATGAAAGCAGTAGTAATTTCAGCACCTGGCTTGCCGGAGGTGCTAAAGGTTGAGGAAAGAGAAATTCCGAAGCTTAACGCACATGAAGTGCTCATAAAAGTTTTTGCCGCTGGAATAAACAGGCCAGATATAATGCAGCGGGAAGGAAAATATCCTGCTCCACTGGGTGCACCTGGCGATATTCCAGGCTTGGAAATCGCTGGAGAAGTGGTTGCAGTTGGGCCATATGCATCCAAATGGAAAGCCGGAGACAAAGTTTGTGCTTTAATTGCCGGTGGTGGTTATGCAGAATTTGCTTTAGCTCACGAAGAATCTTGCTTGCCTATTCCCACAGGATTGAGCTTTATAGAAGCGGCATCTCTTCCCGAAACTATTTTTACTGTATGGCACAATGTTTTTGAAAGGGCTAAGCTAAAACCAGGCGAGCGGTTTTTAGTACATGGAGGAACCAGTGGTATAGGGATTACTGCCATACAATTGGCAAAGGCATTTGGTGCAAAGGTAGTGGCTACAGCAGGGTCTGATGAAAAATGCATTGCCTGTAGGCGATTAGGGGCTGATTTTGCAGTGAATTACACCACTCCAAACTTCTTTTCTTCTATAAAAGGGGTAGATGTGATTCTTGACATGATAGGTGGAGCATATTTTAAAGAGCATTTGGAATTGTTAAACCCTGATGGAAGATTAGTGTTTATAAATGCCATGAAAGGAAATACAGCAAGTCTAAATATCATGAAAATCATGTCTAAAAGATTAACGATTACCGGAAGTACATTGAGGTCTAGATCTGATGAATTTAAAGCGGATTTAGCAAAACAGGTAGAGAAAAATGTTTGGCCGTTAATACAAGCGGGAAAGTTTAAACCAGTAATATTCCAAAAGTTTAAACTTGAAGACGCACCAAAAGCCCATCAATTAATGGAAAGTAGTAAACATATTGGTAAAATAGTTTTAGAGATTTGTTCATAAAAAAACTGCATGAAAATTAAAGTAAATCTTCGCTTCTTTCTGTTATTCATTATGAGGAGAAATTGGCTACTGATTAGGAAATCAGGATATACAATAATTTTCGAGCAGTTTTTATACCTAAAATAATCTCTTCTAAGAAAGAGATTTAGCTTGTTCCGCCGCTTTTGAAGAGATTTCTTCTATATGGTTGTTCGCAAATTTCGAAGCCTCTGTTGCCTTGGCTGATAAATAATCAGAAGCTTTTTCAGAAATGTTCGCGATCTTATCTTTATTCTCTGCAGCTGAGGTTTGTAGTTTATCGCTAAAGTCTTTTACGGCATCAACAATTGAAGACCAGTTGTCTTTTCCTTTTTCAGATTTCATAAAATACCATGCAACTGCTCCTGCTGCTGCTCCTGCTATCACCACTGCGGCTAATTTAGACATTGAATTATTTTCCATTTCAGTAATTTTTTTTATGTGTCTAAGGTAAAGCTAAGACCTTGCCAAATATTTAAAAATTAGTTAATACACTATAAATTAGTTATTTATGAGGTGATTTTTTCGAAAGATGCACAAGTTGCCTTAATTTATGTACATTTATTGCAAAGCATTTTGGATGAACTGGCAATCTATCTTTTCTGATAAAATTAAAGTAGCAAGTATTTTAGCTGCACTTATGGCTGGAATTATATTAAGCAATATTTTCGAAAAGAAAATGCTTGAAAATAGCCGAAATTCTATAGAATCTATTTACGAAGACAGGCTGCAGCCGGCAACAGATTTGTTTGAAATGAGGCAGCTAATTGCTAACCGTGTTTATATTTTAGAACAGATTGTTAACAAGAAGCAGTATTCTGATGAAATTTTAAAGGAAGAATTAAAGCAAATCGACAATAGATTTAACGTTTTGATGGAACGTTATCAAAAAACTTATCTGGTGCCAGAAGAGAAAGCTTTTATCTCTTTATTAAAGTCTGATATAGAGAAACTGGACCAGCTTTCTAAAGGACTTTTAAATTCTGAAGATAGCTTAACTGCAGAAAATTTACGAAAACTTAAACCTTTATCTGATGAGGTAAACAAAGATTTGAGCGAACTCAGTAAAATGCAGAGCAAAATTGGCCAAGAAATCTTAACCGCTTATGTTAAAGATATCTCTATCAGCAATGTGTTAAACTCCCTGCAAATTGTTCTTTCTATTATCATCGGTTTAATTGTTTTTATGCTTTTTTCCAATAGACGGGTAACCCTCACCAAAGTAAAAAAGCATAATTTAAATTAGTTTTATACCTCTTCTACTCTATCTTTGTTACTGATATGTTAAAAAACTCGTTTTACCTTCTGTTGGTCCTTTTGTATGTTTCATGTTCGCCGAAGCCCTTTAAAGAAGCACAAAAAATACAGGATGAGAAAAAACATGAAGTTGTTGCTAAAATAGAAGTACAACAGGCACCGGTACTATCGGACTCTTTAGGAAACATCATTCCTTCTAAATTTATACCGACTGTAAATTTCGGTGGCCGTAAACCAAATTTTGTTATCATCCACCATACCGCTCAAGACTCTTTGGCCCAAACAATTAATACATTTATATTAGAAAGAACACAGGTAAGCGCACATTATATCATCGGGCGTGATGGCTTTCTGGTTCAAATGCTTAATGATGAATTAAGATCATGGCATGCGGGTGCAGGAAAGTGGGGTAATGTAACGGATTTAAATTCCTGTTCAATAGGTATCGAGTTGGATAATAATGGTAACGAGCCTTTCCCTGATGCGCAGATTAAAACATTGTTGCTTTTATTGTCAAAACTTAAAACAGATTATAATATACCAGCGGCAAATTTTATTGGACATTCGGATATTGCGCCAAAAAGAAAAGCCGATCCCAGCGTATTTTTTCCCTGGGAACGATTGGCAAAAAACGGGTTTGGTTTGTGGTATACGAATCCAGACCAGGTGGCACCCGCCTCTTTTGATGTAGAAGCCGCATTAAGGAGAATTGGTTATGACACTTCAGATTTACCTGCAGCAATAAAGGCTTTCAAAAGGCATTTTATTCAAACAGATCTGCTTCCTTTAATGACTATGTGGGATAAATGTGTTTTATTTAATATCTATAAAAAATATTAATTGATAAAAAGCAGCATCTTTTCCAGAAGGTCTTCTGTTACAAAAGGTTTTGATATAAATTCATTCATCCCAGCCGTTTTACATTTATCACGGTCTTCCTGCATGGCAGAGGCAGTCATTGCAATCACAGGAATATCTAGTTTTAATTCTTCCCTAATTTTAACTGTAGTTTCACATCCGTCAATTTCGGGCATTTGAATATCCATAATCACCAAATCAAAGCTATCTGATTTAAGCATGTCCAGCGCCGTAAATCCGTTATCTGAAAGAGCAGTCTCGATTCCCGCATTTTTTAAGGTTTGCACAATCACTTTCTGATTGATAAAATTGTCCTCAACCACCAATACCTTTTTGCCTTTTAAAAGCTCGAACTTAGAGTTTTCCTCCCGTGATCTTTCGCCAATAACTACAGATTTATAAGGGATTTCTATGGTAAATATACTTCCTTTTTTTTCTTCACTTTCTACGCTGATGTTTCCGCTATGCAAATCAACAAGCTGTTTAACAATGGCTAACCCGAGTCCTGTGCCGCCAAACTTCCTTGTTATATCCAAGCTAGACTGTGCAAAGCTTTGGAAAATGTAATTAATTCTATCTGGAGGAATCCCTATACCAGAATCTTCAATTTTAAAAATGAGCTTTACCAGAGGTGCATTATAGCTAACAGCGCTTACCGTTAAGTTAACACTACCCTGAGAGGTGAATTTTATAGCGTTTGACAGAATGTTTGTTAGAATTTGATTCAACCTTAATGGGTCTCCTATTATTTTAGAAGGAACTTTATGATCTATTTTTATATTAAGCTGGAGATTTTTCTCAATGATTTTCGCCCTTAACGGCGTACTTACCTGTTCTATTATATCGGTAACTTTAAAGGGGATATGTTCTAATTCTAATTTCCCGGCTTCTATCTTAGAAAAGTCAAGTATATCATTTATTAAAATCATGAGATTTTGAGACGACTGCTGGATAGTTTGCAGATAATCTTGTTGTTCCTCATTCAGCGAGGTATGTGATAAAAGGTGAGTCATGCCAATGATACCGTTCATTGGTGTCCGAATTTCATGACTGATATTTGCCATAAATTGTTCTTGTGTAAGTTTAGCCTGTTCAGCATCATACCTAGACTTTTTAAGGCCTTCTTCGTTTAGAATTCTTTCGGTAATGTTTCTGCACACTACCCCGGATGCAAACACTTCGTCTTTATCATTTTTAATCGGGAATTTTCTGGTAAAGAAATAGAGTTTTTTATCATCTTCAAAAACCTCTTCCTCCTGTTCAAGATAAAATGGTGATGAGTTTGTAATAATAGAAATATCACGGAATGAAATATTTTTTTTAACGTCTAATTGATGGAATGTTCTGCCTAATACATCAGACTCTCTTAATCCAAAAAAATCTAAGAAGGATTTATTAGCGAATAAATATTTTCCTTTTAGATCTATGATATACATTAAAGTAGTTGTAGTATCCAGCAAAGACCTCATTAATAGGAGTTTATTTGTTAAGTTCGATTTTTGGGACGAACCTGCCTGATAAGCTGTTTTTCGGAAGCTGGAATAGAAGAAATATAAGGCTGTAAAAAAGCTAAAAGCAAATAGTAAAGAAACAATACCTAACATTTGCATGGTTTCTAAATGATCAATTACATCGTTGGATTTCTGTTGCAGAAGTACTTTTATCTCAGATTTTATATTTCCTAACAATGTCCAAATAATAGATATTTTTTCCTCACTACGCTTAATAATTGCTTTTGAATCAGCATTATTTATAAGCGGAAAATGCTGGGAGATTACTTCCGTTTCCTTGTTGTATAACTCAGAAATACTGTTAACATGAATAGAAATTGTTGGAAAGTCTTTTGAAAGGCTGTCGGTCTTAGCTGATGCTTTGTGAAATTGAGCTTGGAAATTTTTTAAATCTTCTAAATTTTTTGAAGAAGAGTCCAATAAGTAGCTTCTGAAGTAGTATTGTACTGAGCCAAGCTTCGAACCCATATCATCCGAAAAACTCAAAAGTTGCTGTAGCTTCACAGAAGACTGTTGGAGATCTTTTATCTTGCTTGAATAAAATAACTGTAATAGAAAACAGCAACCCAGGCAAAATAATGATAAACAGAGTACTATTTTAATTGTACTGTTTCTTGTCATTTCAAAAATAAGCTGAGGGAATACGTCATTGGTTCATAAAATACGATCGTCAAATTGTAGTATAGATAGATCTTAAGCTCTCCACAAGATAGCTGAAATTATATAAGATTAGAAATTTTTATTTTTTGCAGCAGGCTTACCCCATAAAAAATAAATCATTGCACCAAGTAAAGGGATTAATATTACAATTACTACCCATAACAATTTTGTGTTTTGAGGCAGATTCTCATTAAAAAAAATATCCTTTGCAGTTACAACAGCCACCAATAATGGGAAAAAGAACAATCCGGCCAAAAGAACGAAGTAGCCTGTCTCTGAGAGCTGAAGAAGGGTAAGTAATAACATTTAATAAAAATAGGTAATTTTTAAATCATTTACGAACGCTACAGCGTTTACTGTTATTCATTTATAGGTAATATTTCAATATAAGTCGCCTTTAAATTTTATATTTGATCGAGTAATTATTAAATTGTGACGCTGTTATTATTTTAAACCTTACAGCTAAAAATATTGAAAAACTTTAGGTCTGCATATCGCTTTTTAAAAGATGGCTTTGCGTTTAAAACGCAGGAAGCTATGTTTAGCTATGCAAGATTAAATAAGTTTAAATCTTTTCAAGAATACACTTCCCAAACAAGTTCTAAAGACTTTATTAATTAGGCCCCAACCTTTTTTTGAAGATTGGGGCCATACTTTGGTCTATTTCCGATTTTTAAAATCTTAAATCTGGTATTTGCCCGGATAATTCATTTAAAAGCATTTATTTAAAACATACATATTATGGAAACAATACAATTAATTATTTCAAAAAATGATTTTGATATTTTAAAAGATCATTTGAAATTAAGCACTAACCTCTCGGAATTTAATAAACAAAAACTGATGCAGGAATTAGATGCCGCCCAGGTTTTAGAAAATAAAGATTTGCCTGCGGATGTGGTTAGGCTTGAATCAGAAGTAAAAATTGAAAATATAGAAACTAAAAAGGTGTTTAATTTTAAATTGGTAATGCCAGCAGAAGCCAACATGCAAAAGCAAAAGCTTTCGGTTTTTGCACCTATTGGAATTGCTTTACTTGGCTATAGAACAGGCGCAGAAGTAGAATGGGAAATGCCTGATGGAGTGAAGAAATTTAAAATAGTTGAGGTAAAAAACGATATTTAGTCTGTAAGGTCAAAATATAAAATTTAAAAAGCTCCGGGGGTTTAATTCCGGAGCTTTTTAAATTTAGAGATTTAATCAATCACGTTAACTTTAATCATATTCGTTTTTCCTTTTTTCTCAATAGGAATAGAAGCGGTATTGATCACCACATCGCCAGATTCTACTAACTTTTCTGCCTTTAGTACTTTATTTACCTCGCTGATGGTGGCATCTGTACTGTCGAATTTATCGTAGAAGAAGCCTCTTACGCCCCACAATAAACTTAATGTATTTAAAAGATTACGGTTAGTAGTAAAAATGTAAGTTCCTGCTTTAGGTCTGTAACTGGATATCTGGAAAGCAGTATAACCCGAAGAAGTCATCGCAACAATACCTTGTGCTTTTGTTTTATCCGCAAGAAAAACTGCAGAACTACATACAGCATCTGCCATATAGGTTGGACATGCTTCGTCTAGCTCTTTTGTTTTGTAATAAGGGTAAGAAGTGTTTTCTACATGGTTGATGATTTTGCTCATGGTCTCAATAACGATCAAAGGAAATTCTCCAACAGAAGTTTCTCCGCTTAACATCACTGCATCTGCACCATCTAACACTGAGTTTGCAACGTCATTTACCTCTGCTCTTGTAGGGCGTGGGGTGGTGATCATGCTTTCCAACATCTGTGTAGCAACAATCACAGGTTTAGACGCTTTATTACATTTCTGCGCAATCATTTTCTGTAATACCGGAACTTCTTCCATCGGCATTTCTACACCCAGGTCACCACGGGCAACCATTACGCCATCAGTAACTTCAATAATGGCATCTATATTGTCAATGGCTTCTGGTTTTTCTATTTTCGCAATTACACGAGAAGTTTTTCCGCTGCGGCTGATGATTCTTTTCAGGTCAATAATATCTTCTGCTTTTCTAACAAAAGATAAACCTATCCATTCAACATCATTTGCTAAAGCAAAATCCAAGTTTACTAAATCTTCTTCAGTTAGCGAAGGGATAGAAACTTTGGTATTTGGAAGGTTAACACCTTTTCTGCTGGTTAAAATACCACCGTGTAAGATCTCACAGATAACCGTATCTTTTCTGTTGGTTTCTACCACCCGCATTTGCAGTTTACCATCGTCTAAAAGAATAATTTCGCCTGCTTTAACATCTTGTGGGAAGGTAGTGTAAGTGATATAAATCTGGTTATCATCACCAATGCACTCATTAGTAGTTAATTTGATTTGAGTACCATTAATTAAATTGATACCGCCATCTTTTACTAAACCAATTCTGATTTTTGGCCCCTGTAAATCCGCAAGGATACCTACATTGGTCTTATATTTACTGTTTATCTCCCTGATGATATCTATTGTTTTTTGATGATCTTCAGGTCTTCCGTGAGAGAAGTTTAATCTGCAAACGTCAACTCCGGCTTTAATAAGGGATAATAATACGTCTTTATTAGCAGTAGCCGGGCCCATCGTGGCTACAATTTTGGTTCTTTTTTGAACAATTTTCATTAGAATATTTTAATTTTTAAGTGCAATAAAACAAAGCTCATGATGAGAAATTTCTGGTTCGAAACTTGAAAATGAGAAGTTTTATCTTTTTATTTCTAATTATTCTGAGACAAGCTTCCTTCTCTCGTTTAAATAATCTGAAATCAAAAGTAGTGTATTTTTTACACGAACTCAAATTGTAATTAAAATATCAGGTTTTCTCTAGATTTTAACTTCTTAGGGTTTAATTCTACAACAGCCTGTACAGCATCAATTTTTTTGATTTGTTTAAGAAAAAAATCCAGGTCTTCATCATCAATAAAATCTTTGATAATGATGAAGAAATCTGTTCCTTTTAGCTCCGGAATTAGGTATCCATCAGTTCCTTTGTTAGAAATCAGGTAATATTTGGCAGATACATCTTCAATAAAATGAATGTAACAAGAATGATACTTATCATGTTCTCCGGCATAATTAATTTCTAAATCATCTATTTTCCTAAAATCAAAATTCAGGTTTTTATTAATTTGATAGCATAATCTGTAGTCTCTTAGCTGTGAAGTAACAGACAAGAGAATAAAATCAAAATCAAGTTCTAGCTTTAAAAATTTTTTATTCAATATAATAAGATTAATTTAGCGGCCTGAAACCGTTAATGTTTCCACTTAATCTTTCAAAATTAGGTCAAAAACAAAAAGGTTTGATATTTAATAGAATTTATTTTTCTTTGCACAGAATTAATTAACCATTAAAATAGAGTATTATGTCTGATATCGCTTCAAGAGTAAAAGCAATTATCGTTGAAAAATTAGGTGTTGACGAAAACGAAGTAACGCCAGAAGCTTCTTTCACCAACGATCTTGGTGCTGACTCATTAGACACTGTTGAGTTGATCATGGAGTTTGAAAAAGAATTCAACGTGGCTATCCCAGACGATCAGGCTGAAACCATCAGCACTGTTGGTCAGGCTATCGCTTATTTAGAAAAGAATGTAAAGTAATTAACTCTTAACCGAATAAATGGAGCTAAAGAGAGTTGTTGTAACAGGATTAGGTGCGCTTACCCCAATTGGTAATACCGTTGAAGAATATTGGAACGGTTTATTAAATGGAGTAAGCGGAGCTGCTCCTATTACTCGTTTTGACACAGAAAAGTTCAAAACAAAATTTGCTTGCGAGGTGAAGAATTTTGTTGCAGAGGATTATCTCGACAAAAAGGAAGCCCGTAAGTTAGATCCGTTTGTACAGTACGCATTAGTTTCTACAGAGGAGGCTGTTAAAGATGCAGGATTAGATTTTGAAAAGCTTGATACCAACCGCATCGGAGTGATCTGGGGGGCAGGTATTGGCGGTTTAAAAACCTTTCTTGATGAAGTCTCTAGCTTCTCTAAAGGAGATGGTACCCCAAGATACAATCCTTTCTTTATCCCAAAAATGATTATTGATATCGCCGCAGGGCATATCTCTATGAAATATGGTTTAAGAGGACCAAATTTTGCCTGTGTATCTGCCTGTGCTTCTTCTACCAATGCACTAATTGATGCTTTTAACTACATTAGGTTAGGGAAAGCAGATGTTTTTGTTTCAGGAGGTTCAGAGGCTATTATTAATGAGGCTGGAATAGGCGGGTTTAATGCCATGCATGCACTCTCCACTAGAAATGATGATCCTCAAACTGCTTCGCGTCCTTTTGATAGAGACAGGGATGGGTTCGTGGCCGGTGAAGGTTCCGGAACAATCATTCTGGAAAGTTTAGAACATGCAAAAGCAAGAGGTGCAAAAATTTATGCAGAACTTGTAGGTGGTGGAATGAGTGCCGATGCCAATCATATCACTGCACCACATCCTGAAGGATTAGGCGCAAAGTTAGTAATGACCTCTGCTTTAGAAGATGCAGGTTTAACTACTGATGATATTGATTACATCAACGTACACGGAACTTCTACTCCGCTTGGAGATATTAGCGAAACAAAAGCTATTGTAGCTCTTTTTGGAGAAGCGGCTTACCGTTTAAACATTAGTTCTACAAAATCTATGACGGGCCATTTATTAGGTGCAGCAGGCGCAATAGAATCTATTGCAGCTATTTTGGCTATAAAAAACGGAATTGTTCCTCCAACAATTAATCATTTTAATGATGACCCTTCGTTTGATCCGAAGTTGAATTTTACATTTAACAAAGCTCAAAAACGCGAAGTGAGGGCTGCCTTAAGTAATACTTTTGGTTTTGGCGGCCACAATGCATCAGTGATTTTTAAGAAGTTTGAGGATTAAGCACACATGAATACGTACAGTATTTAAATAGATGCCTTTATCAAGAATCTATAAATTACATCTTTCTCCCGATCGTAAATACGTTAAGGCTTTAAAGAATTTATTAGGATTTGTGCCTGGAAACCTTTCTTTATATAGAATGGCTTTCAGGCACAGATCTATTGCTGTAGGTATCAAACGCGGCGGAAAAAACAGCAACGAAAGATTAGAATTCCTGGGCGATGCCATTTTAGGAGCCGTAGTTGCAGAGGTGCTTTTTAAGATGTACCCTTATAAAGACGAAGGTTTCCTAACAGAAATGCGTTCGAAAATAGTAAGCAGGGTAAATCTGAATCAGTTAGGGAAACGATTGGGTTTTAACGGACTGATTGAGTTTGATGCTTCAACCGTAAATATCACCTCTAAGCAAAGTTCTCTATTGGGCGATGCGTTCGAAGCTCTGGTAGGTGCTGTATATCTTGACAAGGGATATAATTTCACTAAAGACTTCCTTATTAACAGAATTATCAAACCCCATATTGATATTCATACGCTCGAAATTACCGAAACTAATTTTAAAAGTAAATTGATAGAGTGGTGCCAGCGTCATTCTAAAGAGATTATTTTTGAATTGATTCCTAATACAGAGGGAGATAATGCCAAATTATTTACCGTCCAGGTGATAATAGATGCTGAAGTGATGGCTACCGGAGTGGATTATAACAAGAAGAACGCGGAGAAATTGGCTGCGGAGAAGACTTGTGAGATGTTGGGGATTTAATTT
>JAZQRF010000020.1:0-25616 GCA_045629485.1 Pelobium sp.
CAGGTATATAAAGGAAAAGTTCTCTTTAAGTAGCCGGGTAATTAACAGAAGTGTGGCTGCTATTTTTTTCGCCTTAATCCTGTTTCAATTGTGTAAGATTTTTATTTTCTGATTTTTATGTAAAAAATAAAAACATTTGATGTAAATAGATGTTTAAACATGTATATTTGATTATTAAAAATAAATAAATCATGGGAAACATAGGAAAATGGGTATTAGACCCAACACATTCAGAAATACAATTTAAAGTGAAGCACTTAGTTATTTCTACGGTTACAGGTACATTTAAATCTTTTGAAGGAGAATTTACCACTCAGAATGAAGATTTTACAGATGCTGCTATAAATTTTTCTATCTCGGTTGATAGTATCGATACTAACCAGGCCGATAGAGATAATCATTTGAAATCTGCAGATTTTTTTGATGTAGAAAAATATCCAAAAATCAGTTTCAAATCAACAGCATTTAAAAAAGATGGTGATGATTATGTTTTAGAAGGAGATTTGACAGTAAAAGATGTTACCAAACCTATAAAGTTTGATGTAGAGTTTGGTGGCACTGCTACCGATTTCTATAACAATGAAAAGGCAGGATTTGAGGTGACGGGTAAAATTAATCGTAAAGAATTTGGTTTAACCTGGAGCGCAGTTACAGAAGCTGGAGCGATAGTTGTCGGAGAAGATATAAAACTGAATGTTAATGTTCAGTTTATTAAACAGGCTTCATAAAAAAGCATTATTAACTGACTAATATCGAAAGGGCTTCTATTATGAAGCCCTTTTTAATTTTGTAGTTTTTGTATTACTATATACGTCTGTTTGATCATTTTCTAATTGGAATAATAGTAGTAAGCAAATTTTAATATTTTATTAGTAGGGAAAATCTTAATTAAGATGTTAGAAAAGTAAAACAGGCTTATCTTTTTAATTTTTATTAAAAAGATAAGCCTGTTTTACTTTATTTTTTTATATTTGGTTTTTGGATAGCAATTATACTTATCTCATCGAGACATTAACTATCGTCGTTATTCAGAATAAAAGATGTGTTTAATACACTATTTCATCGATTACTAATACATATAATAATGATTAAAAGAAAACTAATTTATTCCATGGCAATTTTTGGGTTGTCTATATCTGCTAACGCGCAACAGCTCAAACCTGAATTAGGAAAAAAGATATTAAATACTAAACAAGGTGAAATTGTGCAATTGCCAGATTTCTTATCTGATGATATAAAGCATTTAGAATATCAGAAGATAGTTCTTCCAGGGCCTCAGTTTATTATTTCTGATGATCCGGAATATATAAGAGTTTCGGAGGGTATAGCAATTAAAGAAAAGGTAAAGCCAGGTGTGGTAAGACTATACGTTTACAATGTGAATGGGGTTAGAGAGCCAGAGAAAATTGACAGAAAGATTTCTGCGGTGATCAAAAATACAGGAAACTCAACTTTGAATTTGAAAATGTTAAAATATTCTTCTCAAGCACCTAGTACAAACTATTTCAAAGTTGGGAAACAGGGTTTAGCTGATTATTTTGCATCCAATGGTTTTAAAAAAGTTGTTAAGATTGCTCCAGGGAAAACAGTTGCAATAGATCAAAATCATGAGAAAAGTATTGTTAAGTACGATGAGTTGGTACATGGATTTTACGAGTTTTTAATAGATCAGCCGGCTGAAATCGCGGTAGTGCAAACTGCTCCAAATATTTCATCCGCAAAAGCTTATAATGATATTAAAAAAGTAATACCAACTAATCATCAAAATGCAGGTCGCGGTTTGTTTGGAATTAGTAACTATAAAGTCTTTAATGATGAGGTTATAGATACTAAAAATGGTGTAGTGCAATTGGTTGTTGCTGATGGAGTGAAAGATCCATGGGTTTTAGGCATAGAAGGTGAGAGTGGTAAGGTTTCTAAATTAGCTGGAAATTATGGTGTGATGTATGATGTGGAGTTAAAATGGAAAAGCACAGATGGGAAAGGTTTGGCTTTAGTAACCTGGAACTCCAGGACAGATAATAAATGGTGTAGTGGTATGGCAACTAGTATGGAAGTAAGTGGTGGTAAATTTGAAGGGGGAATTATTCAGTTGCCAAGTGATAAATTAACTACTAGAGGAGCACCAGAAGCTATAGTAATTCAAGTGTTTAAACCCGAAGAAATTGGTAAAGAACAGATCCTGAAGTTAACTTATTCTCCGCCGGGCGCATCATGTTTGCCAACGCCATTAATTTTTATTCCAGTGGATTTATAATATAATGAGAAAAATATTTTTAGCATCACTTTGTTTAATAGCCGTTTCCTGTTCAAAAGTTAGTAACCCAACTGCAAACATTCCCAAGGAAGATAAAATAGAAAATGAATTTTTCGCTAATGAGGTTAAGCCTGAAAAATCAAAGCCTTGTTTTAATGGTGCTTATTATAGGAAATTAGTATCAAGCCATGATAAATGGGTAGGGATTAATGGTAGTGTTGTATTACCGGAAATTGAATTTGACAAGGATAGAATTCATCCTAAAAAACCTTTGCAGTATTTAGATAATCCTTCTATTTATCTTGGCGGCAGTATGGGAAATCAGGAAACTGATATTGGTTTAGCCTGGGAAGTTATAAAGGATGAAAAAGGAAATGTTTCTGCGGAAAGGAAGGCATATAGACCATTTTTAAGAAGAACCGGGCATGCGTCAGGACAATTAGCGGTTTTTGAAAATGCACCCGCAATTAAAGATTACTATTGGTACCCGGGAGAAGAAGTTTACATGTCTCTGGTGGTTATATCAGATAAGAAAGTAAGATTTAAAGTAGAAGGTGCCGGTAAAAAGTTCGAAAGAGATTTTGATTGTGATGGATACAGTCTTAAGGCTATAGGTGAGTTTAAAAGAGTTAATGCTATTGATCAGGTTGGGCGAGAAGGCAAGTCTGTAGAAGCAACAAAAACAAAAGTTAAAAATGCAAATTGGAAATTTACTAATTTGTTTAGATACGAAAATGGTAAGCTTATAGAAGTTCCATTTCACGATGGAAGATATACCGAAATGCTTTGTCCGGAAGTAGGATATTTTTCCATTACTTCTGATACTAAAAATAAATTAAAAGGAGCTGAGCTAATTAGCATCAGCGGTGTTAAATACTAGATTATTCCAAGTTAAGGAGCCTGTTTCTTACCAGTAAACAGGCTCCTATTACTCCTGATTTCTCTCCTAAAGAAGATCTTTTAACTTTAGTATCGCTGTTTACAAGGCTTAAAGAATATTTGTTTATTGCGCTTTTAAGCGGCAGCTCTATGTATTCTCCAGTTTCAGCCAATCTTCCTCCTAAGATTACCAGCTCCGGATTGAAAATGTTAATTAAAAGAGCTATGCCTTTACCAATTTTCCCTCCAATCTCAGCAATCAACTCAATAGCAAGAACATCATCATTAATAGCTCCGTTAATAATGTCTTTAAGTCTGATCGCATCTATACTTTTATCAGAAATATTAGCGTTTTTAAGAATCAAAGAGGATGATCCGTTTTTGATTTTTTCTTTAAACATCCTGGTTAATGCCCATCCAGATGCTTCAGTTTCGAGGCATCCTTTTTTTCCGCAATTACAGATTATTTCATTATCAAAAATAGGAATATGGCCAAATTCGCCGGCAAATCCTGATTTTCCATAGTAGAGCTGACTGTCAATCATAACGCCCATTCCAATTCCATAATCCATATTTAGGAATAGAACATTTTTTTCATCTTTTACCACCCCAGAGCTGAATTCTCCAAAAGCCATTGCTCTGGAATCGTTTTCCAGAAAGGTTTTTATTCCCAATTCCTTTTCCAGGACTTTAGATAGTGGTTCTTCATTAAAATGAAAAAAACTATAGCTATAGCCTGTCGAATAATTTATTCGGCCAGAAAGATTGATTCCTAGTCCTAAAATTTTCTCTTTATTTATAGATAAATGTTTGACGAAAGATCTAATGATTTCTATAAGATTATTCAAAGAATCCTGGTTGTTTGAAAGTGTATAAGGTACATTTTCCTTTATCGCAATCAAGTTTTTAGATAAGTCGGTTAAACCTATATTGATATGGCTTTGCTTTACATCTACTCCCAAAAAAAATACAGATTCAGGAATCATGCCATATAAATTAGGTCTTCTTCCGCCTGTAGAATGGACTTTTCCAAGATCTTTAAATAAGCCTTCGTTGATTAACTCTGTAAGAATAGTGGTGACTTTTGGAGTGCTTAGGTTGAATTCTTTACACAAATCCGCAATGGTAGAGCTTCCGTGTTCACAAAAATAAGAAATGATATTTTTCTTAACCTGAATGTTTTTATAAGCAACACCCGAAATATTATCATCATTAAGCTCTTCTAAAAAGGTCATAATTAGCTATAGGTTAATATAGCTTCAAATATATAAAAATATAAATATTGTTAAGGAGATCCTTATTCATATTTATTAATAGGACCCACTGAAATTAATAAAGTTCTTATGCTTAAAATAACTTTGTGGATACAATTAATAAAAAAAATTAAAAACCTTTGGCTTGATATTAAAAATAAATTATATTCGTGTAATCAAATTATTAAATATGCGTATAACTTATCTCTACTTAATATTATTAACGGCTTTATTACATAAAACATCAATAGCCAAACAACCTAATCATTTTAAAACTGATGTTTTAATAGTGGGTGGAGGTGCCAGCGGAGTTACTGCGGCTATACAGGCTGCCAGAATGGGGGTGAAAGTGTTAATTGTTGAAGAGACAAATTGGTTGGGTGGTATGTTAACATCTGCAGGTGTTTCTGCCATAGATGGAAATCATCAGTTGCCTTCCGGGTTGTGGGGAGAATTCAGGGACTCTTTAAGGGCTCATTACGGTGGAGCTGCTGCTTTAGAAACCGGTTGGGTGAGTAATACTTTATTTGAGCCATCTGTAGGTAACAGGATTTTAAAGAATATGGTTGCTAAGCAATCAAATATCACTGTTTTATATCAAACTTCCTTAGCCTCAATAAAGAAGGAGGAGAAAGGTTGGGCTGCAAAAGTGAGTGGTTCTAAATCAATGTCAAATATAATTGCAAAGATTTTAATTGACGCTACAGAATTAGGAGACGTTTTCTCGAAAGTTGGTGTAAAGTATAAAATTGGGATGGACAGCAAACATGTCACCAATGAAGAATTTGCTCCTGAAAAAGAAAATGACATCATCCAGGATTTAACTTATGTAGCCATTTTAAAAGATTATGGTCCGAATAATAAAATTATAGCCAAACCTAAAGGATATGATCCTAAGGTATTTGCACATGCTTGTGATGTACAAGATCCTGCTTCTCATGATAATACGCCAATAATTGATTGTACTAAAATGATTACCTATGGTAAATTGCCAAATGGTAAGTACATGATCAACTGGCCAAAGGATGGAAATGATATTTATTTAAATATTATAGAAAAATCTCCAAAAGAAAGGGAAGAGTTATTAAAGGAAGCAAAATTGCACACTTTAAGATTTGTTTATCATATACAAACTGCTTTAGGGTATAAAAATTTAGGATTAGCTAAAGACGAGTACAATACCAAAGATTTGTTGCCTTTTATTCCATATCATAGAGAATCAAGAAGGATAGAGTCTTTGTCTAATTTAACATTGCCTTATATTTCTGATCCCTATAATCAAAAAAATGCCCTTTACAGAACGGGAGTAATTGTGGGCGACTATACTATAGATCATCACCATCTAAAAAACCCAAATGCACCGGATATCGATTTTGTTAAAATAAAGGTTCCCTCTTATAATGTTCCTTTAGGAAGTTTGATTCCTGTTGGAGTTGATGATATTATTGTTGCAGAGAAAAGTATTGGTGTTTCTAATATTGTTGCCGGAGCGACCAGGTTACAGCCTGTAGTATTGGGTATTGGCCAGGCTTCAGGAGCATTAGCAGCATTAGCGGTTAAGAAATCATTGTCACCAAAAGATGTTTCCATTAGAGAGGTCCAGCAAGAGCTGATTAAAAGTTCGGCTTATTTAATGCCATTTATTGATGTAAAACCTACAGATAAAAATTTTGGTGCCATTCAGAGAATTGGAGCAACAGGGATTTTAAAAGGAAGAGGAATGGCCTATAAATGGGCTAACCAAACCTGGTTTTATCCTCATCATGCTATAAGTGAATATGACCTTGTGAACGGTTTGAAAACTTATTACCCTCAATTAGCAGAATTTCCCGGCTCAGGTAAAGACATGGATGCAGGCTTTTTTGTTGAGGTGCTTCAGATGATAAATAAAAATATAGTAAAAGAGAAAATATTTAAAGAGTTAGGAAAGGATGCAAGTACACTTATGAACCGTGAAGAAGTGGCCGTTGCAGTGGATAAATATCTTAACCCTTTTGCGTATGAGATAGATGTGAATGGAAATCTAGTTAACAAATAATATATATAATAATCAATCCTAAACTTATGCTGAAATTTTTTACAAAGAAGGAGAAGCTGCCATGGTTGGCGATATTTATGCTCTTCTGTATGCTGTGCTTTGATACAGCAGTTTTCGCCCAAACAAGGCAGGTAAGCGGTACAGTTACCGATAGTAAAAACGATCCTTTACCGGGTGTTGCCGTAAAAATTAAAAATGCCACCAACGGAACCTTGACAGACGTAGATGGTAAATTTAAAATCTCTGTTGCTGAAGGTCAGAACACTTTGATAATTTCTTACCTGGGCTTTGTAACGCAGGAAGTAGCAGTGGCAAGTACTTTAAATATTAAACTTTTAGAGTCTCAATCTCAGTTGAACGAGGTTATTGTGGTAGGTTACGGAACGCAGAAAAAGGCTAATGTTATTGGTTCAGTAGCCCAGATTAGTAGTGATAATTTGAAGCAGGCACCTACAATGAATGTTACCAATATGCTTGCTGGTCGTTTACCGGGTATCACTACACTACAGCAATCTGGTCGACCAGGGTCTGATGGTGCTAGCATAAGGGTTAGAGGTACCTCTTCCTACCAAGGTAATCAAAGTCCTACAGTTGTTATAGATGGAGTCGAGCGAACACTTGCACAGTTTGCACAGTTAGATCCAAACGAAATTGAAAGTATTTCCGTTTTGAAGGATGCTTTATCTTCTTCTGTATATGGTATTACCGCGGCAAACGGTGTGATTTTAGTCACCACTAAGAGGGGTAAAAATCAAAAACCAACAGTGTCTTATGATGGAGGTGTTACTGTAAATTCAAATACTCGCTTTCCGAAGTTCTTAAATGGTCCAGATTATATGGAATGGTATACCAGAGCTCAGGAAATGGATAATGACTATTTTATTAATACGAATGGCTCTCCAAAAGCGATGGTATATACTCAGGAAGAGATTGATGCGGTAAGAAACGGCACTAATACCAATCCTTTATTGGGCAATACTGATTGGATAGGAGAATTATTAGATAAAACAAGCACCACGCAGACTCATAGTATAACATTACGTGGTGGAACTGAAAAAATTAAATATTTTACCAACTTAGGTTATTTGAATCAGGATGGTATTGTTGATAGAACTGACTTTAAACGCTACAACGCCCGTACCAACCTGGATGCTGAAATCAATCCAATACTTTCTGTTGCACTAGATTTAAGTGTTAGACAGCAAAAAACAACGGCACCAGGTATATTACCTGATAATACGGCTTATATGAATCCCTTTTTCCAGGCCGTTAGGATGTTACCAAATATGCCAAAATATTATAATGGAATTCCTACAGCATATAATAGTGGTGCAGGATATGTTAATCCATTAGCTGCTGTAAGTGAATCAGGCTACCAAAATACAGGCTCTGATATTTTTCAGGGAGGATTAACATTTAATGTTAATATTCCATGGGTGAAAGGCCTAAAAGCTAAGTTGCTGACAACTTATGATAAAACACTTACTGAAAATAAATCCTGGACTAGCCCTTACCAGTTAATGGGTAAGCAACGTGAGCAAATATCAGGAGATTATATTGCGGTAACCCCTCCAGGTTTAACCGTAAATACTTTAAGACAATCTTACAATCAGAATAACAGAATGAGCTTTCAACCGAGTCTGAATTATAACGGAACTTTCGGGGAACATACCTTTGATGTACTGGCATTGTACGAATGGTCTCAATACAAAAACAACCTATTCTCTACAGGAGCCCGCAATTTTGCACTTACAGAATTACATGAAATAAATTTTGGAAGTACAGATCCTCTTGATTTTATTGCTCCGACAGGTTCTAGTGGAATAGAAGCTAGACAAGGTTACGTTGGACGTATCAATTATTCCTATAAGAATAGGTATTTAGTTGAAGTAGCTGCTAGAGCTGATGCATCATTAAATTTTCCAAAAGAAGGCAGATGGGGTTTCTTTCCAGGAGCTGGCTTAGGCTGGATTGTAAGTGAAGAATCATTTTTTGGAGATATTAAAAACACACTCAGTTTCTTAAAAGTGAAAGCTTCGGTTGGTACGACAGGTAAAAATGAAACTGTTGGATCTTTCGCTTATTTATCAACATTTAACTTATCAGATGATCCTGTAGTAGTGATAGGTGGATCGCCTCAAGCAGTATTATCTACAAGTAATCCTGCTAATCCGAATTTAACATGGGAAAAGCATACTATGGCTAATGTTGGATTTGAAGCAGAATTCAAAGGTGGAAAATTTGGTGTTGATCTAGATTACTTCTATAAAGAAGCCCATAATATATTAAGCACAGTTGGAGGGTTATATCCAGCTACTGTTGGTCATTATTATCCTTCAACAGTTAATGATGGGGTAGTAGTAAACAGAGGTGTGGATTTACAATTAAGACATAGAGATCAATTAGGAGATTTCAGATATGCTTTAACTGGGAATTTTAACTGGGCAAGAAATAAGATTATCAAAATAAATGAAAATCAAAATCTTCCGAGCTGGCAAAAGCAAACCGGTAATTCCATTGGTCAGAAGTTAGGCTTTGTAGTAGATGGATTTTATAATTCATGGGAAGAAGCAAGGAATGGTACATCTCCAAGTGGCGGGTTTTTAGCTCCGGGATTTTTTAAATACCGTGACCTAAATGGTGATGGTAGAATAACAAGAGATGCAGACATGACCTGGATTGGTAAAGCTAATATTCCAGAGATAATGTATGGCTTAAATCTTGAATTAGGGTATAAGGGATTTGATTTTTCTGCGCTTTTCCAGGGAGCCGCAATATCTAGCATTGCGTTAGGCGGTCTTTATGAAGGATCTAGTAACGTTAGTGGAATTGAAGATAACAGCCCTTTTACAAGAACATTTTACAACTTTGGTAATACACCGTATTATTTAGCAGAGCAGTCATGGACACCAGATAACCTTGGTGCAAATTATGGCAGGTTAACAACAAATACAGCCGGTTTCTCAGCACATAATGCTAATGCAAACTCAGCACATGTAGTGAAAAATGATTATCTGAGATTAAAAGCAATACAGTTAGGTTATACTTTGCCGAAATCTTTATTCAATTCTAAAATTGAGCGTGTACGTTTAAATGTGTCAGGGTTTAACCTTTTTACATGGGACAAGCTTAAATATTTAGATCCTGAATCACCAAATGTGAACAATGGCTTCTACCCGCAACAAAAAATGATTTCGGGCGGCCTTAGTGTAACTTTTTAATTAGAAGAGTCATGAGAAATTTTAAAAAATATATCAAACAATCTTTTTTTATTGCAGGCCTATCCTTTGCGATCAGTTCATGCAGTATTGAGAACGATCCAACTAATAAATATTCGGAGGCTTCAGTATATAAACAGGAATCTACTATAAGACTGTATATGTTGGGAATGTATAACGAATTTAATACTTTTAGATTTGGTGCTTTTCCTATTGGTACTGCTAATGCTACAGATGCCCTAACAGATATCATGAAGTATACCTCTCAAACCTCAGGCAATGGAACAGTAAATTTATTAGCTTACGATGCTTCCAGGGTAAATGCATCTTCCCCTCAATTAAATTATTGGAATACAGGATACACTCGTATCTCTCGTTTAAACGAATTAATTAAGGGAATACGTGAATATCCAAATCCTTTAACAGAGCAACAAAAACTACAGTACGAAGCAGAAGCCCGTTATATAAGAGGATATGTATACTTTTGGTTAGTAAGATTACATGGTAGTGTGGTTATTATGGACGAGTTAACGTCAGAAAAAGATCACCCACGTTCCAGTGAAGATGACTGTTACAATTTTATTGCTGCTGATTTTGCATTTGCTGCCGAACACTTACCGAAACTATGGGATAGTGCAAACGCTGGAAGGGCAACAAAAGGAGCTGCTTTTGGGATGCTGGCTCGTACCTGGTTATATGCGGCTTCTATTGCAGAATATGATAAAAAACAATTTAACTCAGATGAGTTAACGGGAATTCCTACATCTAAAGCCAGAGTATATTATGAAAATGCAGCCAATGCATCGGGTGAGGTGATTAAGCTGGCAAACGAAGGTTATTATGATTTAGAGAATAACTTCTCAACAATTTTTAGCAACAAGAATAATAAAGAGGCCATATTTAAAATGGACTACCAGAGACCATTATTAGCCCATACTTACGATTTGGGTTTTGTACCTCCTAAAGATGCTCCGGGACAAGCCATTGTCTACGGAGTGCCAACAGCAGAATTGGTTGATGAATTTGAAATGGCTGATGGAGCAAGATTCTCATGGGCTAACACCACGATGAAAGCTAATCCATATGCCAACCGCGAGCAAAGATTTTATGCTTCAATAATTTACAATGGGGCTACCTGGAAAGAAAGAGTAGTAAATACCTCTACTTCTGATCCGTTAGAAGGAATTGTAGAATATGGCTCTACATCTGATCCAAAAAGGACAGTAAGTGGTTATTATACTAAGAAGTTTTTAGACGAAACCAATACTGATATTATTGTGAACAGGAGTGTGCAGAGCTGGATTGAAATGCGATACGCAGAGATTCTCTTAATAGATGCAGAAGCTAAAACTAAAACAGATGATCTAACAGGCGCTAAAGCATCTTTAAATAAATTAAGAAATAAACGTGGTTTACCAGATGCTCCTGCCCAGGGTGCTTCTGATTTAATGATAGCCATTGAGCATGAACGTAAAATAGAACTGGCTTTTGAAGGACACCGTTATTGGGATTTGAGAAGATGGAGAAAAGCACATATAGTTCTTGACGACGTGAGATTTACTGGTCACAGGGCTACAGGCAGTAACGGTAACTTTACTTACGAAACTATACCAGTAGATAATGCCGACCGTCAATTTACAACAGCTTTATACTACATGCCTATTCCGATTGATGAAACATTAAGGAATAATGCAATTAGTCAGATTAAAGGATGGTAATGTTTAATAATTTAATCAATTAACATGAAGAATTTAGTGCTATCAATAATTGCAGCGTCCTTTTTATTAGGCAGCTGCAAACAAGCGGATGAAATTGTTCGCAATCAGAATAGTGAGCTTGGAGATATTTTTGCGACCAAAGAAGGTTTAGGAAGCCAGAGATTATTTGAACCACGGTATAGTGTAAGTAAGGATACTATTTATTTTGATATACCATATTTTTATCCCGAAAATTCAGATAATGAAACAGATCTGACGAAAATTATATTACGGTCAACGATACCGGCTGATGCAATAGTAAAACCTTCATTAGGGGGTTTTATGGATTTAAGTAAGCCTTTTGATCTAACAATAACCTCGGGAAGTGGACAAGTTCGTAAATACGTAGTAGTAGGTAAGAAAGTAGGCGATTTAGCAATTAAAAGTGCTAAAGTTACCTTGGCAACAGCTGAAGAAGTAGATGCAATTATTAATGGTAATGATATTATATTTTTTATTGTACCAGGTACTGACTTAACAGGTGCGGTTCTGAATTATGAGATTAATAAGCATTCTGCAGCTTCTGTTCCAACTGGAAGTCCTATTGATTTATCTCAAACTCAAAGTTTTCAAGTTACTGGTATAGATGGAGTAGTTAAAACTTACAACATCCGGGCCCAGGAACCGGTTAAATTAGATTATGGAGTTGGAATTAATAGAAGGTTATGGTCTAAAACAAGCTCAGACCTTGGGCAAAGTGGCGGACAAGATGTATCTATGGCACTTAGTGGAAATCATTTGGTAGTAGTTATCAGATCTAACCCTGCAGTTTATAGAGTTTACAATAGAGAAACAGGCGTATTCGTTCAAAATATGGTAAATCCTATTGTTGGCAATTCATTTGCAATTTCAAACGATACTATTGGTAACCTGTTGTCTAGCTCTTATACTGCAAGAAACGGAAGGTTTTTAATGTATAAATATACCAGTGCTACCGATGCAACCCCTGTTAAACTAATAGACTGGACAAATGCTACTTCTGCTACAGTATCTGCATCAGATGGTGGAATAGGCAGAAGAGTAAATGTTTATGGGAATCTAAATGCGAATGCAGTGATTATGGTAACTATAGGTAACTCAAAGTCTATTTACAGATGGAGAGTGGCTAACGGAGTTTTGGTTGATAATACTCCGGAACTATTAGAATATCAAAATGTTTTGGGAACAACCGGACATATGGGCTTTTATCCTGAAGCACAACCTGTATCTGGAGCGGCAAATGCCAATTATTTCATTAATTATGCGGGTGATATTGCTTTAGTTAATGGTGCTACCCAAAATAAAATTGCAGGGCTTTCTCTAACCTCTAATGTTGTAGGGACTAGCCGCACCGGAATAAGCTTTGCTAAATTTAACAATGCTAATTTCCTTGCAGTGGTAAAATATCAAGCCAGTACTGTTACAAGGGCAAGATTGGGCCTGTTTGATGTAACCGAAACTTCTAAAATAAGTTTGCCGTTTATAGATCCGCGTTATGCTACTTTTAGTATGTACGAATCAGAAGATTTCACAAGTTCTAGTAATCCTAATGGAACATCAGATGTTTGTATTGGTTTTTCTTCGGATAAAGAGCGTATGCAAGTGTATATGCTATTAACTAGCGGTGGTATTTTGGCTCATGAGTTTACTAAATATGCTCCATAAAGATTAGCATTAAGAATGTGCAGCACTTTATATATGCTGCACATTCTTTTTTTTTTTTAAATCAACTAGTTATGAGAAATATATTATCTATTACCATAGTAATAATAGGAGTAGGATTAATTTCATTATCTTCTTGTAAAAAGTCTTCAACCGGAGACGAAACAGGACCTGGAACTACGCCTCCTAAGGTAAGCGATACCCTGCGGATGAAAGAAGCCATTATTTGGGTAGATGCAAGAGCTAATGTTTTTGGTACGTATGGCAGATTGAATGATACCACTAAGATAAAAACCACATTAGATACCATGAAAAGTGTTGGTATTACAGGTTTGGTGATTGATGTTAAGGGAAGTTCCGGATATACTATGTACGAAAGCCAATATGCGAAAAATGCCCTCAGAGAAGAAAGTAAAACTGTTCCAGCTGATGTAGATTATGTTGGTTTTATGATTGCGCAAGCCAAGAAAAGAAACCTTAAGGTTTTCTGTTCTATGGTAACTTTTGTGGAAGGAGAACGCGGCAGAAATATTGGAAAAGTGTTTGAAGATGCCGTTTTTAGAGATCAATACCAATCTATAGTTTGCGATATTTCTGGCAACAGATTACCTATTACCTCTACAGGAAGAAATGGTTTTGTAAATCCGGCTATTCCGGCCGTACAGGAAAGAGCGATAAACATTATCAAAGAAATAGTGGCTAAGTATAACCCTGATGGTTTTCTAATGGATTATGCCCGATACGCAGATGCTTATGCTGATTTTTCAGATTTTAGTAAGAATGACTTTATTAAGTTTTTAGAGACAAAATATAATGATTCTGAAGCTAAGAATATGAATTTCCCTGCTGATATAGTAAGTAGCTGGAAACAAAATGGAGACGCTATCACTCCTAATGCTACGGGTAAATATTATAAACGCTGGTTAGTTTACAGGGCTACAGTAATTCATGATTTTTTTGTTAAAGCAAAAACAGCTGTGAAAAGTGTAAACTCAAACGTAAAGTTTGGAACTTATGTTGGTGCATGGTATACTACTTACTATCAGGTAGGTGTTAATTGGGCAAGCCAGGATTACGATCCATTTAACGACCGCGAAATCCGTTTCGATTGGGCCTATCCAGACTATAATAAAACAGGCTACACAGAGCAGTTAGATTTATTAATGACCGGGAATTATTTTACACAGTTATACATTAAAGATAATCCAGCTACTATCGGAATGAATTATCATTGGTGGAGCGTTGAGGGTTCGTTAAAAGGTGCTAAATATATAACTAAAAATAAAATGCCTTTATATGGAAGTCTAGATATGGGCAACCTAAACTGGCCTAATGAGCAGGCGATAACCAACACAATTAAGTATTTAAGAAACAATTCTACTGGCGGGGTAATGTTATTCGATGTGATTCATGTTTACGCTCCTCAAACGAACTATTTGAAAAAGCCACTTTGGAATGCAATAAAAGAAGGACTAAAAGATTAAATCGTTTTAAGTATGAAATATGTTAAAGCTTATCTTCTAGGAATATTATTATTACCGGCATTGGTGAGTTCCTGCTCCAAAGGACAAGATGACCACCAGCCTGTACCAAACCCTATTATAAAGCCTGTACCCGAACCTGTAAAGGAAGGACTCATCAGTTTATCTTCAGATTGGATTAAAAATGGTGCGCTTACGACATCTTTCCCAAAGGATATTGAAGTTTACAGAAGAACGACTTCTTTTAACAATAGAACGATGCATGCCTGGTGTGTGGTATTTAATCCTGCAAGTACTGTATTAGAATTTAAGCCTGTGCTTGTGGCTAAGAATACAAAATTGGCTGATATTTATAAAAATGAGTCAGGTGTAAAGTATGCTGCAATAAATGCCGGTTTTTTTGGTACAAATGTATCATATAGTTTAGTGATGGATAACCGTGAGATATTAGCTCAAAATATACGTTCACTTAACAGACCATTTAATCAAGTTTCTACGCCGTATTATCCAACCCGTGGGGCATTTGGGATCAATGCATCCGGCAAACCAGATATATCCTGGATTTATCACGTGGGTACTGGAAATGGAGTGATTTATAGTTATCCCGCACCTGCCCCTAATGCTTTAGATCATGCACCTGCCGGACAACCAAGTTCTTTAATGCCGGAAGGTGGAAAAATATGGGATATGGTTAAGGCTGTTGGTGGTTCTCCCGTATTACTAAAAGACGGACAAGTTAGAATTACAGACACAGAGGAGTTGATAAGTATTGATAATACTTCTTTAAGAGCAAGATCTGCAATTGGTTTTACATCAGAAGGAAATGTTGTTCTTCTGGCAGTTGAGGGAAATAACAGCAGCGGTGGAGCCGGTTTAACCCTTAATGATCTTGCTTTATTGATGAAAGAAATGGGGTGCACAGCAGCATTGAATCTTGATGGCGGTGGTTCAACCTCTATGATTGTAAACGATTCTGCAACTATAAAGCCAAGTGATACAGCAGGAGAAAGGCCCGTAGTGAGTGCAATTATTATCAAAAAGAAATAGGATTAAATGGTTAAAAGAGATAATAGTTTAGATGCTTTAAGAGGGATTGCCATTTTGCTGATGGTGTTATCCAGCAGCATTGCTTTTAATATTTTACCTGGGTGGATGTATCACGCCCAGGTTCCACCTCCAACGCATCAGTTTAATCCTGATGCGCCAGGTATTACCTGGGTAGACCTTGTTTTTCCATTTTTCTTGTTTACCATGGGAGCTGCAATTCCATTGGCTTTAAATAAGAAAATTAGTCAAGCCGTTTCTGGTTTTAAAATAAGCTATTCTATTTTTAAAAGGTTTGTTTTATTAGTGTTCTTTGCACTCTTTACTATGCATACCAGAGCATGGGTTTTAAGTTCAAATCCACAGCAAATAGATTACTTTATTTCTATTCTGTCTTTTGTTTTAATGTTTGCGATGTATGCAGATTTCGAACCTAAATATGGAAAAAGAACTGATCTTATCATTAAGCTTATTGGCTTTGCTGGAGGAGTTTTAATCTTGGTTTTTGGATTTTCTGAAGGTAAAAGTTTCAGCAAAACTAACCCCGATATTATTATGTTGGTATTAGCCAATATGGCTCTTTTCGGGACTTTCATTTGGTGGTTTACAAATAAAAATGTTTGGTTAAGAATCGGGATTTTACCTTTCATAATGGCAGTTTTCTTAAGCTCAAAAATTGATGGATCAATAAATCAGGCTATTTTTAATTTTACTCCTGCTGCCTGGCTTTATAAGTTTTACTACTTAAAATATCTGTTTATTATTTTACCAGGTACATTGGTTGGCGAATGGTTACTTAAAGAAGCCAAAGAAGGTGCAGTACTTACAAGTAGTATTAACAAGTTATACAGTTATATACTTCCAATAAGTTCATCAATTGTAGTGGTAAATATTTGCTTTTTATATACAAGAAATCTGGAACTAAACTTTATACTCAATATAGTTTTAGTAGCATTATTACTATTCTTAGCATCAAAAATTAAAGCACAATCACCAAATAATTTAGTGGTGAAATTTATCTATGCAGGCAGTTATTTACTATTCTTAGGTTTGTTTTTTGAAGCTTTTGAAGGCGGGATTAAAAAAGATTTTTCTACTTATAGCTATTATTTTGTATGTACAGGATTGGCTTTTTTAACACTCTTAGCTTTACATATTATAGATAAATTCTCTGTTCTAAGTTCAGTATTTAAAGGGTTGGCTGATGTTGGTAAAAATCCAATGATTGCCTATACAGCCGGAAATTTATTGTTAATTCCTTTATTAAGAATAACCGGAACCGAAGAATATCTAAATCTTTTATCAAATAATTTCTTTGAAGGATTATTAAGAGGCTTACTTTTTACCGGAGTAGTAGCTGCAATTACTATTTTCTTCACTACCAGAAGAGTTTTCTGGAAAACATAAAATCAAAATATTAATCAAATTAAAGTGATAGAAAATAAATCTAAAACATTAAGTCCAATTTATTGGATTCCTACAACCTGGTTTGCTATGGGTTTGCCTTTTGTGGCATTATCTGGCGCAAGCTCAATTATGTATAAGAATTTAGGAGTTTCAGATACGCAAATAGCTTTCTGGACCTCCTTAATTATGTTACCATGGACTATAAAACCTTTATGGGGTCCATTTTTAGAGATGTATAAAACCAAGAAATTCTTTGTTTATACTACTCAAATATTTACTGGTTTATTGTTTGGTTTGCTTGCGCTCACCCTGCAATTAGATCATTTTTTCAGTTTCTCCATTGCTGTTTTAACTATAATTGCTTTTAGTGGAGCGACACATGATATTGCCGCAGACGGTGTTTATTTAAACGAATTAACACCCAAACTCCAGGCAAAATTTGTAGGCTGGCAAGGTGCTTTCTACAATATTGCAAAAGTAGTTTCTGGTGGTTTATTGGTGTATTTAGCTGGCGAACTGGAGAAAGAAATAGGTATTGCCAACGCCTGGATGGTGGTAATGTTTGCCTATGGAATTATAATGGTGGTCTTAGGGATTTACAACATGAGGGTTCTGCCTTCAACTTCTACAGTAAGAGAAACAACCTCAGCAAGAGAAGGATTTGAAACGCTAAAAGATGTTATCATTACATTTTTTCAGAAAAAAAATATATGGTATAGCCTATGTTTTATTGTTTTGTATCGTTTTGCAGAGGGGCAAGCTATAAAAATCATCCCTTTATTTTTTAAAGCATCCAGAACTGAAGGCGGTTTAGGTTTAAGTACATCAGAAATTGGGCTTTTATATGGTGTTTTTGGCTCAATAGCCTTCGTTTTAGGATCTATAGTTGCAGGATATTACGTTTCCAACAAAGGTTTATCCAGAAGAACATTAATGATTCTTTGCGCTGCTTTTAATCTTCCGTTTGCAGCCTACGCTTTTCTGGCAATTGCAGTTCCTACCAATTTATATGTCATTGCAGCAGCGGTAGCTATAGAATATTTTGGATATGGTTATGGCTTTGTCGGTTTGATTTTATTCATGATGCAAAACATTGCACCGGGTAAATATAAAATGGCGCATTACGCTTTTGGAAGTGGCTTAATGAATTTAGGATTCATGATTCCGTCTATGATTAGTGGTTTGCTGAGCGATATACTGGGATATAAAGAATTTTTTATCTGGGTATTAATTGCAACTATTCCGGCATTTATCGTGACCTGGTTAGTTCCATTAAGAACAGCTGAGGATTTAAAGAATGATGAACTTATTGAAGAATCAAAATAATGAAGAGCTTATATAAAGTATTTCTGGCACTAGCTGCCGGAGTTTTTAGCACAAACGCAGCTAATTCTCAGGAAGCTGTAGCGATAGATAGTTCTTATCTAAACAGCCATTACGAAAACCGATTGGCATATTTCAGAGCTATGCCTAATCAAAAGAAAGAGATTGTTTTCTTAGGCAATAGCTTAACAGAAGGTGGCAAGTGGCAAGAACTAATCAACAAAAAACATGTCGTAAATAGAGGGATTAGTGGCGATGTTACTTATGGTATTTATGCAAGAATAGATGAAGTAATTGAGTCTAAACCTTCTAAACTTTTTTTATTATCAGGAACTAACGACATGAAACGCGGTATCCCTAATGAGGTCATTGCAAAAAGTATCCAAAGAATTGTTGCAAGGGTAAAGAAAGAATCTCCAAAAACCAAGATTTACCTGCAAAGCTTACTGCCTGTTAACGAAGCTATGTTGCCAAATTCTTATGCTGCGATAAATAGTACAAAGGTAAATCAGCTAAATATATTGTTAGAGCAAATGGCAAAAGAAATGGGTGTTAATTATATCAATTTACATCCAGCGTTGGCTGATGAATCCGGAAGCTTAAGAAAGGAGCTCACCATAGATGGATTGCATTTACGTCAGGCATCATACATTCTTTGGGCTAATTATTTGAAAAAATTAAAAGTGTTATAGGCATGCATACTAAAATTTTGAAGTCAATTTTTTCCATCACTTTCTGCTGCTTATCGGGTTTACATGCACAGCCAGCTAAAATTAATACCAGTTACGAAAATTGGTATTATTTACAGCGCATGGAGTATTTCAATAAAATGAAACCTGTTAAAAACAGTATCGTTTTTTTAGGGAATAGTATCACAGAAAGAGCGGAGTGGCAAGAATTATTGGCAGATAGCAAATTCCCTGTTTTAAACAGAGGAATTGGTGGTGATAACTCATTTGGAATTTTAGCCCGGATGGATGAGGTTTTAAAAGGAAAACCCAAAGCTATTTTTTTAATGGATGGAATTAACGATCAGTTCAGAAGCTTGCCACATGATATAAGTGTTGAAAACTACCGTCTCATCATCCAAAAAATAAAAAAGGATTCTCCAAAAACTAAGATTTATTTACAAAGCGCTTTACCTATCAACGAGAGCTTAACAAACGAACCCTACACAAAAGGTAAAAATGTTTTAGTGCCAGCTTTAAACCAAAAGTTGGAAGAATTGGCTGCAGCAGAGGGAATAACATATATAGATATATGTCCGCTGTTTCAGGATGAAAATGGAGTGCTGAAGACAGAGTTTACGCTAGACGGAGTGCATTTAAAGCAGGAGGCTTACATACACTGGGTGAAGTTTTTAAAAGATAAAAAGTATTTATAAAGAGGGATAGAATGAAAATTACAGGAACTTTTATTGATGAGATATCGCATGATATCCCTCATCAAAATTGGGGAGCAGAAGAATGGGATAAAGATTTTGCTTACATGAAAGCAGTAGGTATTGATACTGTAATTATGATAAGAAGCGGATATCAAAAATTTATCACTTATCCATCTGTATACTTAATGGATAATTACGGTTGCTTTAAACCTACCACAGATTTGGTAGAGCTTTATTTGCAATTGGCTGATAAGTATGAAATGAAATTTTACTTCGGTTTGTACGATAGTGGTATTTACTGGAAAACCGGAAATCTACAACACGAAATTGATGCCAACAGATACGTAATTGATGAAGTATGGCAAAAATATGGTCATTACAAAAGCTTCGGAGGGTGGTACATCAGTACAGAAATTAGCAGAAAAACCAAAGGCGCAACAGAAGCTTTTAGAACCCTGGGCCAACAATGTAAAGATGTGAGTAATGGTTTACCAACGTTCATTTCTCCGTGGATTGACGGTAAGAAAGCAGTAATGGCATCATCATCAGCTTTAAGCAAAGAAGATGCAGTTTCTATTAAAGAACATGAAGAAGAGTGGGGCGAGATCTTCTCTGGAATTTCTGGAGTTGTTGATGCTGTAGCTTTCCAGGATGGACACATCGACTATGATGAATTGCCAGCTTTCTTCGAAGTAAATAAAAAATTAGCTGACAAGTTTGGCTTACAATGCTGGACTAACGCGGAATCCTTCGACAGAGATATGCCTATTAAATTCTTGCCTATCAAGTTTGATAAGTTGAGAATGAAATTAGAAGCGGCTCAAAAAGCTGGTTACGATAAAGCAATAACATTTGAGTTCTCTCATTTTATGAGCCCTCAATCTGCTTATTTGCAAGCTGGCCATCTTTATAATAGATACCAGGAATATATAAAAGAATTGATTTAAGAGAGAGACAGAGATATAATGAATAATTACAGCGAGATCTATAAGAAAGAGTTATTAGATAACATAATTCCTTTTTGGTTAGAGAAATCTAAGGATGATGTTAATGGGGGATATTTTACTTGCCTGGACAGAGAGGGCAATGTTTTTGATACTGATAAGTTTATGTGGTTGCAGGGCAGAGAAGTGTGGATGTTTGCAACTTTATACAATAAATTAGAGCAAAAGCAAGAGTGGTTAGATATGGCGCTTCATGGTGCCGATTTTATGGAGAAATATGGAAGAGATGAAGAGGGAAACTGGTATTTTTCTTTAAATCAGAAAGGAGAACCTTTGGTTCAGCCTTACAATATTTTCTCAGATTGTTTTGCCGCTATGGGATTTGGCGCTTTATACGAAGCAACAAAAGAAGAGAAATATGCCGAAATCGCAAAATCAACTTTCGAAAATATATTAAAGAGAAAAAACAATACTAAAGGGCATTACAACAAGATATATCCTGGAACAAGAGATTTAAAGTCGTTTTCTTTACCAATGATTTTAAGTAATCTTTCCATAGAACTAGAACCTGTTTTAGATAAATCTTTAATAGATCAATTGATAAAAGATTCTATACATGAAGTGATGGAGGTTTTTTATCATGAAGAATCTGGATTGATTTTAGAAAATGTAAACCTCGACGGTTCTTTCTCAGATAGTTTTGAGGGCAGACTGGTTAATCCTGGTCATACCATAGAAGCAATGTGGTTTATGATGGATCTTGGAAAAAGAATAAACGACGAAGCACTTATCAAAAGAAGTGTAGATATCGCTATAAATGCTTTAGAGTTTGGTTGGGATAAAAGAGATGAAGGTATATTCTATTTCTTAGACTTAAAAGGAGCGCCTACACAGCAATTAGAGTGGGATCAGAAATTATGGTGGGTACATATAGAATCTTTAATTTGCATGGCTAAAGGTTGGAAATTAACCGGAGACGAGCGTTGTAAATATTGGTTCGAAAAGTTACATGATTATACCTGGCAGCATTTTAGAGATGAGGAGCACCCGGAATGGTTTGGTTACCTTAACAGAAAAGGAGAGGTTTTATTAAACTTAAAAGGAGGGAAATGGAAAGGCTGTTTCCATGTGCCGAGAGGGCTGTTCCAGATTTTTAATACTTTGAAATAGTATAAAAAAGGCCTGATAATTTTATCAGGCTTTTTTTATTTCTTCAAAAACTCCAGGTTCCATATTTTTTCAGCTTTTCTTCCAATTATCCAAAATGATAGCGCTAAGACAAGGAAGAAAATTGTTTTATGCCAGCTATCCCAAAAATATTCGAAAAACCTGGTGTAAAGGTTAATAATCAGGAAAGTTGCACCAAACTCTCTCGCCATTTCATCCTTATATTTAAATCCAACAAAAAATGTTAGTAAACAAACAATTATAGAAAGTAAACCCCAGCCAAAAAGTTGTAACTGATCTACTTTATACCAGGCATCTATAGAGTCGAAATTTCCAAAGATAGAAAGTAGCCAAAGCGCAAAGAAAGTATAGAGTAAACCGATAAAATAAGTCGTTAGAAAAAGAAAATTCTGCTTAGGAAGCGTTTTTAAAATAAAAGAAACTGCAGTTAAAACTATTCCGAAAATTACAAATCTTAAGGGATAGTTCATGCCTAAAAAGTATAGATTTCCTCTTGAAATATAGCTAGTTTCCGTTCCAAACCATGCCCCAAGCGAAAATAAAGCGAAAGCCCAGATTAATTTCGATCTGAAAAAATACCCTAAAAAAGCATATATCGGAACCGCCATTAAGAAGATCAATGAATAATGATTAGAATCTGAGGCAATAGACTTGCCGAAATAAGCCAAACTGTTTGCAATTAGCATCACTCCAATAAATAGAAAAGCCTCGTTTGTGAATTGTTCTTTTGGTTTACTTTTTCTTCTTTTATTCCCGATTAAAAACATCCAGGCGGCAATAATAAGAGAAACTATACTGATGACATAATTCGGAGTATTGTAAATTTTAGTGAGTAGGTTAAGAATTTCTTTATCTATCAGTAAAGAGCCCAAAGCAAAAACGCCACAGGCCAGGGCAATGTAAATAGAATATTGTGCTAATTTACGCCAATCGAAACTTTTGGTCTCGTACGTATTTCTTAATGCAGAAGCTGTTTCATGGTTAATAATTTCGTCTTCTTCCCATTTTTGAATTACCTCATCAAGAAACTCAGCTTTTTCACGGTCTATGTTCATGTTGAGCTAAGATAGTAAAATATTATTTTAGGATTATGATCGCCTGAGAGCATCAAGAACCGCCACTTTATCTTTTCCAAGTTGCAAGGTTAGCTCTTCCAAACTGTTAAATTTAATATCGTGTCTGATAAATTGTAGAAAATCTAAACGAATAGTCTGATGATATATATCTTCAGCAAAATCAAAAATATTTACTTCAATATTCTGGCTCATGCCATTAATTGTAGGCCGGTGGCCTATATAAGCCATACCCTGAAATATTTTTTGGGTATCATTAACAACTTCTACAGGCTGAAAAGGATCGGTAATCTCCTGGTTTTTATTTTTGGAGCTACCTGTGTTAATGGCCACATTCACGGCATAAATGCCATCAGCGGGAATTAATTTATAACTTTCTTCAATAAAAAGATTTGCCGTAGGGTAACCCAATGTACGACCAATCTGATCTCCTCTAATCACTTTCCCGCTTAATGTAAACGGATGTTTTAAAAAATCATAGGCCGTTTTAACATCGCCCTTTAAAATAGATTTCCTGATTCTGGTAGATGACACAGAAATATCATTAACATCCTGTTCCGGGATTTCTTCTACCTGGTAATCATAAACAGATGCGAAATCTTGCAGTTCTTTTAGGCTGCCAGTTCTGTCTTTTCCAAAACGATGATCGTAGCCAATTACAATTTTCTTAGTTCCAATTCTGTTCACCAGGATATTCCTGATATAATCCTCAGCACTCATATTAGAGAAATCTCTGGTGAAAGGAGTGATGATAAGGTGATCTATACCCGAATTTTGAAGCAATTCTGCTTTCTCATTCATGGTGGTGATGAGCTTTAAATTCTGATCTTCGGGATGAAGAATCATGCGTGGGTGAGGAAAGAATGTTAAAATAACGGTTTCGCCTCCTGTTTTAGCAGCCTCTTCTTTTAGCTTCGCAATTATTTTCTGATGCCCAAAATGTACACCATCGAAAGTTCCTATGGTTACAACCGCATTTTCTAGCTTAGTAAATTCGCTGATGTTGTTGTAAATCTTCATTTTTATAAATGATTATTTAAATTCTGGTAATTGTTTAATCTCTCTGATATGATTCACCAATTCCATCACCTCGTAAGCATTTTCTACAGAAAATTCCCCACTTTTTGTTCGTCTTAATTTCGTGAGGTGCGCACCGTTGTTTAACATTTTTCCAAAATCATGAGCCATAGAACGTATATAAGTTCCTTTGCTGCAAACTATTCTAAAATCTACTTCCGGAAGTTCTATTCTTGTGATTTCGAATTCTTTAATCGTTACTTTCCGGGATTTTAAAACAACATCTTCTCCTCGTCTGGCTTTAAGATACAAACGTTCTCCGTCTACTTTAATAGCCGAATGTGCAGGTGGAAACTGGTCAAGCTCTCCAATGAAATGCCTGGTGTTTGCCCTTATCATTTCTTCAGTAAGATTTGAAATATCAAATTCCTGATCTACTTCTGTTTCTAAATCGTAAGAAGGAGTGGTTGCTCCTAAAGTAATGGTGCCAGTATATTCTTTGTCTTCTGCCTGGAAAGAATCTATTTGTTTAGTGAGCTTTCCGGTGCAAATGATGAGCAAGCCAGTAGCCAGGGGATCTAAAGTGCCGGCATGGCCAACTTTAAGCTTAAGAGGCTTAAAGGAGTTTCTTATTTTTCCTACCACATCAAAAGATGTCCAGGTGCAGGGTTTATTTATCAGTAATACTTCTCCCTGGGTAAAATTAAATTCAGGAAATTCTTTTATGCTTTTTTCTTCAATCATTACATCACCTGTAAATTATTTCCGCTCAATAATAAAGCTAAAATAATGCCTCCCACAACTATTCTATAAATCCCGAATACTCTGAAACCATGTTTGCTTAAGTAACCAATAAAGCTTTTTATAGCAATTAAAGCTACTACAAAGCCAACTATATTTCCTAAAATGAGCAGGTTGATTTCCTCTCCGGTGATCACATGTCCATCCTGGTAGAAATCCAGGATTTTCTTTGCAGTTGCGCCAAACATTGTTGGTACTGCCAAAAAGAAAGAAAATTCGGCTGCTGCCTTTCTGGTTAATTTTTGGGTCATTCCGCCGATGATGCTTGCTGCAGATCTGGAAACTCCCGGTATCATGGCAATACACTGGAATAATCCTATTTTAAAGGCTGTTAAGTACGTTATGTCATCAGAATTATCTATTTCGCCTTCTTTAAAAAGTTTATCAATAAATAATAAGATAACTCCACCTAACAATAAAGTAATCGCAACTGTTAATGGACTCTCTAATAGCTCGTCTATTTTACTGCTGAACAATAAACCGAAAATTGCTGCAGGTATAAATGCTGCAACAAGTTTGATGTAGAAAGTGATCGATTTAAAAAATCTTTTGAAGTATAAAACAACCACTGATAAAATGGTCCCTAATTGTATGGCTACTGTAAACAGCTTTACAAAATCGTTTGATTGAATGCCCATCAAAGATGAAGCAATAATCATATGTCCGGTAGAAGAAACAGGTAAAAACTCTGTTAAGCCTTCTATAATTGCCAGTATAATGGCTTCAATAATGTTCATTAAAGCTTAAGCAGATTTTTTTAATATGGCGTAAAATCCTAAGGCAAAACCCGAAAGAACAACAATAGGTGCCAGAACAATTTTTCTGAAACTATAAATATCTGTTTCGCCTATCATTAATATAAAGCCTAAAAGGACTACTGCAATGCTGATCAGTAAAAATTGATAATTACT
>JAZQRF010000021.1:0-7518 GCA_045629485.1 Pelobium sp.
ATGAGAAAAACTCAGTATCGCAATAAACAAAAAAAGCCGGCAAAAGCCAGCTTTCCTTGTTATTTAATGATCGCTTACTTTGCCAATAGCTTAGCCATTGCTGCACCAATTTCTGCAGGGCTTTCTACTACGGTAATGCCACATTCTCTCATGATCTTCATTTTTGCTGCAGCTGTATCGTCAGCGCCGCCAACAATTGCTCCTGCGTGTCCCATTCTACGTCCCGGAGGAGCAGTTTGGCCGGCAATAAAACCAACTACTGGTTTTGTGCCATGTTCTTTAATCCAACGGGCAGCTTCTGCTTCCATGCCACCGCCAATTTCACCAATCATAATGATACCGTGAGTTTCAGGATCGTTCATTAACAATTCAACTGCTTCTTTAGTTGGAGTTCCAATAATTGGGTCGCCACCAATACCAATAGCAGTGGTAATCCCTAAACCAGCTTTTACTACCTGGTCTACTGCTTCGTAGGTTAAAGTGCCTGATTTTGATACCACACCAACATTACCCTTTTTGAAGATGAAACCTGGCATGATACCGATTTTTGCCTCATCTGCAGTGATAATACCCGGACAGTTAGGGCCAATTAAACGGCAATCTTTATCGCTGATGTATTCTTTAACCTGGATCATATCCTTGGTAGGGATACCTTCGGTAATACAAACAATTACTTTAATTCCGGCTTCAGCAGCTTCCATTATGGCATCTGCAGCAAATGCCGGAGGTACAAAAATAATAGAGACATTAGCCCCTGCTTTATCTACAGCTTCTTTTACAGTGTTAAAAACAGGTCTGTCTAAATGGGTTTGGCCTCCTTTACCCGGAGTAACACCACCAACAACATTGGTTCCGTATTCTATCATTTGGGTCGCATGATACGTTCCCTCATTACCGGTAAACCCCTGAACAATAACTTTTGAATCTTTATTTACAAGTACACTCATGGTCAAATTTTTGTATCGCAAAACTAAGATAATCGCCTTTAATCACAAACATTAAATTCAATTAAAAAATAAATATTCATTTAATGAATATAGGGAGCTTACGCTATTGGCTTAAGCCGATGGATTGAAAATGAACTATTCGGCTTTAGGTAAAATAGGGTTTGCCGGGTGTTCTGCTTCTTTATAAATACCGGCAGAGTTAAACTGTAAATCATAAAGGTTCTTATACAAACCATTTTTTCTTAACAGCTCCTGATGCGTTCCGCTTTCTACAATTTCTCCATGATCCATCACGATAATCCTGTTGGCGTTTTGTATAGTCGAAAGCCGGTGGGCAATCACTATAGAAGTACGGCCCAGCATCAGTTTGTGGATTGCATGCTGGATTAAAACCTCTGTCTCTGTATCTACAGAAGAAGTTGCTTCATCCAGGATCAATATTTTTGGATTATAAACCAGGGCTCTGATAAAAGAGATCAGCTGTGCCTGTCCGACAGATAAAGTGGCCCCTCTTTCCTGTACCTGGTAATCATAACCTCCCGGCAGGCGCATAATAAAATCATGGGCACCTACCTCTTTTGCTGCCTGAATGATTTCTTCCCGACTGATAGCTTTATTGTTCAGGCTGATGTTATTTTCTATAGTGTCCGAAAATAAAAATACATCCTGTAATACAGTTGCGATTTGAGAACGCAGGTAATTGAGTTCAAAATCTTTAATGTTAATCCCATCAATACTTACGCTGCCCTTACTGATCTCGTAAAAGCGGCTCAGGATATTAATGGTAGAAGATTTTCCGGCTCCGGTAGCCCCCACTAAAGCGAGGGTTTCGCCTTCTTTAACCTTAAAAGAAATGTTCTTTAATATCCATTCATCTTCCGGAATTTCATCCGTATGCTGATGATATGAAAACCAAACGTTTTTAAATTCTATTTCTCCCTTAAGTGAAGGAAGCATTATTTTTCCTTCATTAGCAGTTTCCTCATGGGTATCCAATACGTTAAACACACGTTCTGCACCCACCATGCCCATTTGCAGGGTGTTAAATTTATCTGCTAGTTCCCTTATAGGCCGGAAAAGCATATACACATACATGATAAATGCCACGATTACCCCCGGAGACAGCTGGTTATCCAATACATTTTTAGAGCCATACCAAACCAAAAGCCCAATAGACATGGCCGAAATAATCTCAACTACAGGAAAGAAAATAGAATAATACCAGTTAGACCTGATGTGCGCATCACGATGTTCGGCATTTATAGCAGTAAATTTCCTGAATTCCTGGTCTTCCCTGGCAAAATACTGGATAATGCTGATGCCGCTGATATGTTCCTGCAGGAAAGTGTTGAGTTTAGAAACCTGGGTTCTAACATCCTGAAAAGCAGATTTTATGGCTTCCTTAAAAACATAGGTAGCGAAAATCAATAACGGAACAGGAATTAATACCACCAAAGTTAAGCGCCAATCTATATAAAGCATCACGCCGATAATAGTAATCAGCTGTAAAACATCTCCTATAATTACTATTAATCCTTCAGAAAAAACATCGGCAATAGTTTCCAAATCTGATACAGTTCTGGTGATGAGCTGTCCAATAGGGGTTTTATCAAAATACTTGAGCCTTAATTTAGTGATGTGGTTAAATACTTGCTTTCTTAAATCTCTAATCACCGATTGCCCTAAGGTATTGGTGAGGAAAGTATGGTAATATTGAATGATAGTTTGCAGAAATAAGAGCCCCAATAAGATTAAGGTCATATTAATTAAACCGGGTTTATCGTTATATAAAACATAATCATCTACGGCTTTCTGAATCAGGAACGGCCTTAACGGAGCAATAGCTGCAATACTGAATGTAAGTAGTACCGACCAGAAGAATGTTCTCTTGTACGGACGGGCGTAATTATATAGTCTTTTAAGTAATTGCCAGTCGTAAGTTTTTCCCGAAATATTAGCCATTGAAAATCTCTTCTGTAGAATTGTTAATGTAAGGATAATTTACTTCGGTAAGAAACAAGCCGCATGCAGGTACAGACGGACCTGCTTTAGAGCGGTTACCGCTTTCTATAATTTCTTTAATATGCTCTGGCGACATTTTACCTTTACCAATATCTGTTAGAGTGCCTACAATAGCCCTCACCATATTTCTTAAAAAACGATTAGCTGTAATATGATAGATAATGCCATCTTCTTTTACTTCCCACTCCGACCTTGAAACCAGGCAATTGTTTGTAAAGTTATCGGCATTGGCCTTGCAGAACGCTCCGAAGTCTTCATAATCCATGATGTAGTTTGCAGCCAGGTTCATGGCACTAATATCTAATGGCTCATTTATTAACCAACTCGTTTGTGTCTTAAAAGGGTTTTTCTGAAAATGGATATGGTATTGGTAAGATCTTCTTGTCGCGTCAAATCTGGCATGTGCGTTTTCTGCAACTTCATACAGGTGCGAAACGGCAATGTCATAGGGAAGCAATGCATTGATGCCTTTTAAAAATCTAAGCTCCTGATCTTCCGAAAACTCCTGGTCTAAATCGAAATGAGCAAAAAACTGGGAGGCATGTACCCCTGTATCTGTTCGTCCGCAACCCAGGGTTTCTATTTTCATCCTGAAAAAGGTAGATAAGGCCTCGTCTACAACCTGTTGTACGGCCACAGCATTGGGCTGGTATTGCCAGCCGTGGTATTTGGCGCCATGATAGCTTAGTTCTATAAAATATCTTCTGATTTCAGACACCCTGCAAATTTAAGTTAACTTTAATTAAAACACGTTTGTAAAAGCTGATGTTTTTATGTTTGTTTGAAACAAAATTCAAATTCCAAGATTTTAATAGTAAAAATTACAACCATGATACAAAGAGTCCAGTCAGTCTACCTCCTGTTAGCATCGCTTTCTTTATTCGCACTTTTCATATTTCCTATAGCCACAGTTTTTGATAATGGCACCATAAAAAAAATAACTGTGAATGGGGTTTACGAAACTGTAAACAATACAGTTGTACAAACAGAAAGCTTTATCCTATTAACTATGGCCACCGGTATTCTTGGGATTTTACCCTTGATATTGATATTTCTCTATAAAAACAGAAAGAAACAAATGCTTTTTGTTTACCTGCTGGCTGCTGTAGTAATTGCCTATAGCTATTGGGTTTCTGTAGTACTAAAACAGGCTACAACTGCCCTGCTTCAAATAAGTGATTACGGTATTGGGATAGGATTATCTTCTCTTTGTATCTTATTTCTGGTGCTTGCCGCAAAAGGAATCAACAGGGACGAAAAGTTGGTAAGATCTGCTGACAGGTTAAGGTAGTAAAAAGAAAGGCATTGAGGTCCTATGCTGAGGGATAACCGGCAGTAGAGAAGTATGGTCCAGATTTTAAGTTATGCAATGGGGTTTTGGAAAGCGATTTTTTCGAAAGTATAAGCATAAAAAAATCAACAAGAGTATTCATTTAATGCTCTTGTTGATTCTTATTTGCTTTTTTATAGAACCACGTTCTCTTTAACTACCAATATAGGTTCAGGACCTTGGTTTTCTCTTTCTAACTTCTCACTAATAGAACAATGTCCGGTGAGTCCGCGGTTCAAAAGTCCATATCCAATAATCAACTCTCCTGTGGCAATTAAAGGGTGCGAGAAAATATTCCCCAAGCCTTTTAGGGCAATATAGGTGCCTGCAACTGCAGAAAGTATCCTTTCTGTTTTACCCAAATTAGTGTTAATGTCTTCTTTCAATAAAGAATCTTCTAAAGTATCCTTTATGTTGTTGATAATATCTGTCATAGTTTGTAGATGATTTTTTTAAGTGGTAAATCAAGAATGATGCCTAATAATCTATACTCCAGGTTTATATTCTAAAACATTGGCCACTTTATGTTGTTCTATAATTACACTAAAAATTGAAAACATGGCAACCAAAGGAGCAAAAAAAGATCGAAAAGAAGTAAACAGTTCTCAGGAATATGAAGTAAAGTACATTGCAGATAAGCTTGGAGTAAGCAGTCAGGCAATTACAGGCGCTAAGAGAGCTACCGGATCAAACGATAGGGCGGTTATTGAAAAATACATTAAAGAGAAAAAGAAATAGGAGGCTAAAAATGAAACAAGTGTTAATGGTGCTTACTTCACACGAGCAGATGGACAATACGGACAGTAAAACAGGCGTATGGTTAGGAGAGTTTACAGACCCCTATTATGAATTTATCGATGCAGGTTACCAGGTGACACTGGCCAGTCCACTTGGAGGGAAACCGCCAGTTGACCCATTAAGTGAGCTTACAGAGAACATAACGGCTACTAACCGGAGGTTTCAGAAAGATGAGGTGGCTAAAGCAGTTTTTGAAGTTACCATTCCTTTACATACGGTAAATGCAGCAGATTATGATGCGGTGTTTTATCCTGGTGGTCATGGGCCGATATGGGACCTGGCAACCAGTGAGGTAAGCGCTAAATTAATTCTTGAATTTTACCATTCAGGAAAACCAGTCGCTTTAGTTTGCCATGGACCTGCAGCACTTATAAAAGCTGCGGAGCTGGAACCAGGTTTTTTAAGAGGAAAGCGGATTTCCGCATTCACCAATACAGAAGAGACAATGACAGGGCGGAGTGCAAATGTGCCCTATCAGTTAGAGAGCCGACTAGAGGAATTAGGTGCAGAAATTCATTCGGCATTAATACCTTTTACCAGCCATGTGGAAGTTGACGGTTTATTAATTACCGGACAAAACCCTTTGTCGGCAGGGCCTACGGCTAAGGCGCTAATTGAAATACTTGAGGGGATGGTTAAAGGCTGAGGATTTAAAATTAATCTTTAAAGTGGTCGCAGTTGTACTATTATCAGCTTAGATAGGAGTTGATGTGGGTTTTCTTCAGGCTGAGAGGGCCGGGGGGAAGTTGCCACACCTCCATCTAGTGAAATTTCTTGCAATTTATTACCTTTTTATTACCCTTTCTTTGCCTTTTGTTTATACCCTCCTTATTTCTTCTTTACCTTTTTATTACCCAAACCATTACTTATTCTTTACCTATTGCTTATCCATTAGGTAAAGAAAAGGTGAATAAACGGTAGAGGGGTAAAGACTAGGCAAATGTTGCTCGGTTTGCCAGATGAAGGGCTGAATAAATATGCCGGTGCTCCTGGATTAATGGTAATCGCAAGCCAAAAAAATAATTGTATATGCAATAAATATTTTCCCTAAATTTACTTTAACCTGAAGGGATTATCTATGAAAAATATTAATAAAGAAGAAGTTAAGCAGGAAGTTTTTGATCTTTATGATGATTATGCCCATAACCGCTTAACCCGGCGTGAGCTGATACAAAGACTTTCGGTGTATGCCGTTGGCGGATTAACAGTAACATCTTTAATGAGTTTCTTAATGCCCGATTACCAGAGGGCAATCCAGGTTAAAGCCGATGATCCAGGAATAGATTCAAAATATATAAATTATCCTTCTCCAAAAGGGGCTGGAAGTATAAAAGGCCTGTTATGTATGCCAATGGGAAACCAAGAGAAGTTAGGCGCCATTGTGGTAGTGCATGAGAACAGGGGCCTTAACCCTTATATAGAAGATGTAGCGAGGAGAGCAGCACTGGCTGGATTTATAAGCCTGGCGCCTGATGCTTTAAGCCCTTTAGGGGGGTACCCCGGAAATGATGATGAAGGCCGTACCCTTCAGGCAAAGCGTGATAGAAATGAAATGCTGGAAGATTTTATCGCGGCATTTAATTACCTTAAAACTAATGAATTTTCAAACGGGAGGGTAGGCGTAGTAGGTTTTTGCTTTGGCGGATGGATTTCCAATATGATGGCTGTACGTGTCCCTGAACTGGCAGCCGCAGTTCCTTTTTATGGAGGGCAGCCTCCTCTGGAAGAGGTTGCTAAAATAAAAGCTCCCATCTTATTGCATTATGCAGAACTGGATACCCGCGTAAACGAAGGCTGGCCGGCTTATGAGCAGGCCCTAAAGGAACACAAAAAGGTCTATACAGCATACATGTATAAGAATGCAAATCATGGTTTTCATAATGATACCACCCCTCGTTATGATAAAGAAGCAGCCCAGCTAGCCTGGGACCGCACTCTGGATTTCTTTAAAAAGAATTTAAAATAACCTGAATGCCTGAAGATTTGCCGAAAAGATGCAGAAAGTAGGGGCCGCATTTATGGAGATTGGCTGGTTAATAACATTTAGGTTTTGTAGAAATTGTAGGGGGCTATTTATTATTCCTAAAACCAGAGCTTTAGGGCTATCATTATCTTACCGGTTTATGGTTGGGCTTTTATTAACTCATCCGGTAGATGCGCCTTCTGGTTTGCCCTATAGCGATTATATTGATGGCTATCCATCTCTGGGTAATTTATGAAAATAGGGCAAAATATTTGCTTGTGGTGCGTGTATAAAATATTTAGTTCAAATGCAGAGGTGAATTCTTAAGAAATCGTACCTCTGCATTTGTTATTATGCATGTCTTTTTTGAAGTTTACGACTTAAGTATTTTCGTACAGGAATATCATAAAATACCATAACCAAATAGGCAAAACCTACGAGCAGAATAGTGCCAATGA
>JAZQRF010000022.1:0-4298 GCA_045629485.1 Pelobium sp.
ACCAAACCAAACCAAACCAACAGTAAATATCATCATGTCACTAATATATATTATTCCATTTGTATGAAGAAGACTATTTCTTTTTTTAAGCCGAAAAGTTTTGCGCTACTATTAAGTGCTTTAACATTATTCACTTTTAATAGTACTAAGGCTCAGATTTATAAAAATAAAAAAGCATCAGTTGAAGATAGAGTAAAAGATATTCTTTCTCAAATGACGCTTGATGAAAAGCTAGACTACATAGGTGGATATAAAGGATTTTATATTAGGCCAGTCGAAAGATTAGGCTTACCCGAAATAAAACTTACTGATGGTCCTGTAGGTACACATAAAGATGGAAAAGCAGTTGCTTATCCAGCAAGTATATTGTCGGCTGCAACCTGGGATACCACATTAATAAAAAAGCTAGGTAAAGAGTTAGGCCGTGACTCAAGATCAAGAGGAGTGCATATATTACTTGCGCCGGGTGTAAACATTTTGAGAGCGCCAATGGGCGGTAGAAATTTTGAGTATTTCAGTGAAGATCCCTTTCTTAACTCCAAAATAGGTGTTAGTTATATTAATGGTTTGCAAAAGGAAAAAGTTGTGGCCACTGTGAAACACTATTTGGGGAACAATCAGGAATGGGATCGAAACAATGTGAGTTCGGATATTGATGAACGTACCTTACAGGAAATTTACTTGCCAGCATTTAAAGCAGCGGTAAAAGAAGGAAGAACAGGTTCGGTAATGAATAGTTATAATCCTGTTAACGGAATTTATACAACTCAGCACCATTATCTTAATAACGAGATTCTTAAAGGAGCTTGGGGCTTTGATGGGTTTATTATGTCTGATTGGTCTTCAACTTATGATGGTATAGCAGCAGCAAAGGGCGGCCTAGATTTAGAAATGTCCAGGGCAAAGCACATGAATAAAAATGATATAGGCTTGGCAATAAAAAACGGAGTATTTGAAGAGGAGGTAATTAACGATAAAGTTCGCAGAATTTTACGAATTATTTTCCGTTTCGGTTTTTATGATAATGAACAGCTAGATTTATCTATACCAAAAGATAATCCTGATGGTGCAAAAGTAGCTCTTGACTTAGCAAGAGGAGGAATGGTGCTGTTAAAGAATGAAGGCAATCTGTTGCCGCTTTCGAAAGATGTTAAAAAATTAGCAGTTATTGGTCCAAATTCTGATGTATATATTGCGGGTGGAGGTAGTTCTTATACATTTCCTTTCCGTTCGGTAACCACATTGGAGGGCATCAAAAAGCATTCAAATAATATTGATATAGCGCATGCTGTAGGTTTACCAGTACTTTCGGATTTGGTTGCCAAATCGGTTTTTTATACAGAAGCAGGATCTTCTGTCCGCGGATTGAAAGCAGAGTATTTTAACAACATCAGGTTGCAGGGAGCACCGTTTAAAACCGGAATAGATACTATTGTTAGTATTAATAATGGTTGGCATGTTGCGTCTGATCGTTTAGGTTTTCCATACGACCATTGTTCGGTACGCTGGACAGGAGTTGTAAAACCACAACAATCAGGGAAATATAAATTTACAGTAAGAGGATTTGATGGTTTCAGATTATATGTAGATGATGAGCAGGTAATAAATCTTTGGAGAGAACAGGGAATTACCACAAAAAGCGTAGTACTTGATTTAGTTGCCGGTAAAGAACACAAGGTAAGGTTGGAATATTATGCAAACTCGCATCCGGTTGATATCAACTTTGCATGGCATTTGGATAAACTTGATTTTTCAGAAGCCATTAAAGCGGCTGCAAACGCCGATGTCGCAGTGGTATGTGTTGGATTTAACGAAAGCAGTGAGCGTGAAGGTAATGACCGTTCTTTTGAATTATTAGATTATCAGGATAGCTTGATTAATGCAATTACTAAAGTTAACCCTAAAACCGTAGTAGTTTTAAATGCAGGAGGTAATGTTTCTATGACCAATTGGTTACCTAAAACTGCAGGTTTATTACATGCATGGTATCCTGGCCAGGAAGGTGGAGATGCTATTGGTGAGGTTCTTTTCGGTAAAACTAACCCCAGCGGTAAACTTCCTGTAAGTTTCGAGAAAAGATGGGAAGATAATCCGGTTTTTAATAATTACTACGATCCAACAAACAGTAAAAGAGTTAAATATAAAGAAGGTGTTTTCTTAGGATACAGGCATTACGATACCAGCAATGTTAAACCGATGTTTCCATTTGGATTTGGACTGTCTTATACCTCTTTTAATTATTCAGAGATAAAAGTACGTGTCAATAAGAAAGCTAAATCACCTGATGTGACCGTGAGTTTCAAAGTTAAAAATACAGGTAATTTTGACGGAGCAGAAGTACCTCAGCTTTATGTAAGAGATGTGGTTACTCCTTTGCCAAGACCATATAAAGAGCTTAAAGGATTTTCTAAAATTTTCCTTAAAAAGGGAGAAACAAAAACTGTAACAATTAAATTGGATGAATCTGCTTTCTCTTATTATGATGTAAATTTGAAGAGATTTACCTATGATGCAGGTGATTTTGAATTCCTGGTAGGGTCATCTTCAGCAGACATTCATTTAAAAAATACCACTTTCATAAAATAATAATTCATGTGTTGTCTGTTTATAACTAATCAATTTATATCATGAAATTTCACTTTATCATAATCTGTTCGGTTTTGAGTTTGCTGCAGCAACAGGTGTGTGCAACAAAATATCACGAACAAAATGTTTTAAAAATAAAGTCGCAGCAAATTTATATTTCAGGAACGGTGAGCGACGAAAAAGGCGAACCTCTTCCTGGTGTTACGGTTAGATTGAAAGGTTTAAGCACTGTTACTCAAACGAATATTAATGGAGTATTTAAGTTTGCAATTCCTGAACTTAAAGGAGCATTAGTATTCTCTTATACTGGATTTCTTACTAAAGAAATAGAGATAACTAAATCCTTGGTGTATAATACAAGGCTTGAACCTAGCATAAATATGCTAGATGATGTTATTGTGGTAGGTTATGGAACAACAACAAGACGGGATTTAACCGGTGCAATTGGTCAGGTGAATATAGCTGATCTTCAAAAGGCACCGGTGGCATCTTTTGAAGATGCGCTGGCGGGTAGAGTTGCAGGTGTGCAAGTATCGGCATCGGATGGACAGCCAGGAGCTGGTATGCAAATAGTAATTAGGGGTAATAATTCGGTAACACAAAATAATTCGCCTCTTTATGTTATTGACGGTTTTCCTATCGAAGATCCTGAAAATAATGTGCTTAATCCATCCGAAATTGAATCGATAGATATATTAAAGGATGCATCAGCAACAGCTATTTATGGTGCCCGGGGTGCTAATGGGGTAGTTATTGTCACTACAAAAAAAGGAAAAATAGGCTTACCTACAATTTCTTACCAGAATTATTTTGGTGTTCAGCAAAATTTAGGGCAACAGGAAATGATGAGTGCTTACGAATTTGTGAAATACCAAATTGAATTTAATTCAGCTGTTTTTACGCCTATATATCTTAAAAATGGAAGAGATCTGGACTATTATAAGAATGTAGAAGCAATTAATTGGCAGGATAAAATTTTCAGAACCGCAGGTATGCAAAATCACTTCCTGTCTCTAAACGGAGGGACAGATAAAACAAGGTATGCGATCTCAAGTTCAGTTTTAAACCAAGATGGAATTATTGTTAACAGTGGTTTTAATAGGTATCAGGGGCGTATCGTTTTAGATCAAACAGTAAATACAAAATTAAAGGTTGGTGTAAATGCAAATTATACTAATACCAAAACTTACGGTACCATTGCAACGGAACAAAATGGTAGTGCAACAGCCAGTTTAATGTATAGTGTTTGGGGTTATCGGCCTGTAACCGGCGATTCTTTAATGAATGAGCAATTGATAGAGCAACCTTTTGATCCAGATATTGACCCTATGGTTGAATATAGAATAAACCCTGTATTGTCAACCAGAAATGAATATAATCCCTCATTTGTTAATGCCTTATTAGCCAATGCTTACGCAGAATATAAAATTAGCAATAACCTTGTTTTTAGAACAACTGGAGGTATAACAAAAAGAAGCAGGAGAAAGGAAACATTTAATAATTCCAATACCAGGGCAGGAAATCCATTGTCGAGCAACAACGGCATTAACGGTATTATAGAAAACTATGATATAACTAGTTTCCTGAATGAAAACACGTTAACATATAAAAGAAAAATAAATAAATTTCATAATATAAACGCAGTAGCAGGATTTACACTCCAGGAAGTTAATAATTCAAGTTCCGGATTTGGGGGAACCATGTTACCTAAT
>JAZQRF010000023.1:0-3584 GCA_045629485.1 Pelobium sp.
TCTCCAATGTATATGCCCGGGAGGAGTTCAGGCATACGAGTATGATGGCGAAGAATTGTAAAGGTATAATTACTGGTTTTGGGTTGAATTCTTATGAACTGGCCTTGCAGAGTTATATTTTATAATTCCTGTTAGTCATCACCCGCAAGCAGCTTTAAATAAGCTGATAGGGTAGCTGTTTGGTGAAGAACAATTGGGAAAGCGAATTGCCAATGTAGTGCCAGTTTTGCCGCAAATTGCCACTTCTTTTGAAATTTCTTCGGGGCCGCTTCGGCAATCCTTCGGGAATTGTTCCTGTTTTTCCGAGGAATCCTCAAACAATGTAGAAAAGGCCTCGGAGGGACCCTGCCTGAAAAATTTGGCTCGCTTAATTACTTAGTGTATTTATTCATTAACTATAAAGCCTGGCTCATTTCTTAGTTTCGGGATAAGGGAATCTTTAAAGTTGGGGAGATTAGTTTTCTGGTTAACACCAGTCTCTTCCCGCCACTTTATTTTTAATCCCATTTTATCAATTTCTTAACAGCCCAGAATTAAGCACTTGAATAAAAGGAGAGAAGCTGATTTAACAGCGAATTGATGATCTTTTAAACGCCACGTTATATCCATTATACCCGGTTAACGCCTTTTCCATAGTCTAAAAATCAATTTATCTTATGTGGTAAGTTCACCATATGACACGCTTTGACAGCGTTTGGTGCTCGTTGATGTTGTTTGGTGTTTTGCCGCTCTGCAGCCCAAAATTGCTTTCTTCGCTTGCTGTTCGCTAGTTGTTCGTACCTTGTTCGCAAAACAGGCCCTTTTTGCGAACAATATGCGAACGTGGTACGAAGAAGGTCCGAAGGCGGCAGCCGAGTGTCCTACCCTTGTCCTACCCTAAATAGCTATACAGGTTATTAAATTAATTTTAATCTGGCTATACACCCAGTTTTATTATTTTGATTTGAGCTATACATACAAATATGTAATTTCTAATTCGGTTATACACTTGTATTTTGATTTTGATTATACTTTTTAGGTTTCCATTTTTTTTTAAGTTCACCGTGTTTAAGATGTGCCTGTTCAGGTGTGAGATAATCACAACTGGCATGCGGTCTTAGTTGATTGTATATTTGAATATTATTACTGATCTTTTTTGTAGTCTCCCTTAACCCTGCCTGGACTCCATAAAGATCAAATTCAGTCTTCAGGATACCATTTACCCGTTCAGCAATTGCATTCTCATAGGGTCCCCATTCTCTGTCATACTGATGGCAATACTACCTCCATTAAGCAGATCGACATACTTTTTGCTACAATATTAAGACCCCCTGTCCGAATGGTGAATCAAATTATGCTGTGGGTACTTTCTTTCTGTGATGGCCATTTCCAGGGCATCTATGCAGCCCTGGGCAGAAAGGTCTTTTCTGAAAGCCCAGCCCATGATCTTTTTGGAATAGGCATCGGTAACCAGGCTCAGGTATCCCCATTGCTTTCTAATCTGGATGTAGGTAATATCACTTACCCATACCTGTTCAGGACCATTGATTACCAGTTCCCTGATCAGATTGTTATACTTATGCATCCAATGTCTTGAATTTGAGGTTATATATTTCCTTTTCCGGTTCCTGATATGCAGGCCATGTTCCCGCATCAAATCAAAGAGGTAATCCCGGCCGATTTTGATACCATGTTGCTCCAGCGGTTGAAGTAGCATATAATGCAGCTTTAAGGTGCCTATCCTTTTCTGTTTTTTACGGATATCCAGTACATGCTGCAATACAATCTCATCTTTAAGACCCAGGCCCCTCTCGCCATTGATGATCGTAATAAGCATGCCTTGTCTTGCCAAACAGTCTGCACAGATACTTGATCCCTGATTTGGGAAAGTCATGTTTCATTTTGATGACTGCCTGGCACCAGACTTTTTTCTGATATCGATCTTAAGCTGTTCTTCAGCGATATCGATCATTGTATCAAGGGCCTGTATTTTCATAGTGGCCTCTTCAAGTGCTTTTCTCAACACTTCAAGTTCTGATTGCTCTGGTGTTTTTGCTGTCTTTTTAGCCACTTCTATAGGATTGGAAACACTAAGTTCGGCATTATCTTCCTTAAATTCTCGCATCCAGCTCCTTACCACATGGGCCGAAGAAATGTTAAATGTGATATGAGCCTGCTGAGCACTCATCCCTGAGGCTACAGCCCGGATTACGGAACGCTTTTCTGATGGGCTATAAGCTCTCTTTCCAGAACCAGAGGACCCATTTTTTCTTATCCATGCGCTAAGGGTTCCTACGGTCATCCCATATTCGGCAATAAGATCCCGACGGGGAACTCCCTGCTTTAAAAGATCTAAAATATGCTGGACTAAACGCTTGTCGAAAGTTTGGCGTTTACTGGTTCTTTCTGTGAAAATGAATTCTGTTTCTTTTGGTTCCATACACTGTTTTTAGTGTATAGCTTTTTTAGGAATCGACACTGGAGAAAATGCCAGGGAGCACCAACTACAACCAATTACTCTCAATAACAACCGTAAGATGTTGTTTGATAGTTTGTTAAGATTTGTCTCTCTACATTTGGCCTCAACAAGTCGAAGCTGGCCAGCATGCATACTTGGATTTTAGTATTCACTTTAAAATTTAAAAAAATGGCAATTATTAAAAAAGGAATCCTGGGAGGGTTCTCAGGAAAAGTAGGAACTGTAATTGGTGCCAACTGGAAAGGTATAGACTACATGTGCAGCTTACCTAAAAAATCTTCCAAGCCGGCAACAGCCTTGCAGAATGATCAGCGTCTAAAATTTACCACTGCTATGGCTTTTCTTAAGCCAATCAGTAAATTGTTGACAAAAGGTTTCCAATCTGTAACAGGAGCCCGTACGCCGCATAAATGCGGCAGTATCTTATCATGTGAAAGAAGCGATTACAGGCACTTCACCAAATTTTTCTGTGGATGTGTCCAAGGTACTGTTTAGCCAGGGAGATCTTACCGGAGCCTGGGCACCATTAGTAGAAAGCAGCATGCCAGCGCAGGTGAATTTTAACTGGCAGGACAATAGCGGTACCGGCCTTGCAGAAAGTGATGATCAGGCGGTACTATTGGTGCATAACCCTGTAAAAGCGCAATATGTATTTCTGGAAAATGCTGCCGAACGTTCTGAGGGTGAAGTTGATCATATTCTGCCGGCTAATTTCTCAGGAGATGAGGTGGACTGCTGGATGAGCTTTAGCAGTATAGCAGATAACAGGATGGATACCAGCGTCTATATTGGAAAGGTTACTGTGGCATAAGCTACAGGAAGTGCCGGTATAAAATTCCGGCACTTCTTATCGAACAAAAATTTTCAAACCTAATTTTTAGAACATATGACAACTTTTATCATGAGGAGGTGGAGCCGTTTACTGGCCACCATTCACCCTTTAACTTTATATATCCTGCTTTTGGTATTGTTTTATCAAAGCTTTCCTTTTTGGATCTATCAATTGGATGCAACAGCCGCTTTACCTGATTCGGGGTTATGGTCTTTGCTGCTACTCTCCGTCATTATCTTCCTGTTATTACTGGTGCTTAATTTTTTGCTTTTGGTGATGATCTTCAGGCGGATG
>JAZQRF010000024.1:0-19622 GCA_045629485.1 Pelobium sp.
AATACTACATTTGCAGACCAATTCAGGGAAAGAATAAATTTTTAAACTGATTTGGAATAACCAGCATCCCGAATAGCTCAGCTGGTTAGAGCATCTGACTGTTAATCAGAGGGTCGCTGGTTCGAGCCCAGCTTCGGGAGCACAAAAAGTTCAGTAGTACCCAGGTTTACTGAAGAAAATCAAAAGAGGTTATTCCGATTCGGAATAACCTCTTTTTTGTTTTTAAAAAACGATTATTCAGAATTATTTATATCCTCTTGAAAAGAGTTACGTTTATAATCAGAAGGAGTTACGTTATAAAATCCCTTAAAACATTCTCTAAAATATTTCAAATCATTAAAACCCACCTCGTACGCAATTTCTGAAATGTTCATGGTAGTTTTTAAGAGTAAAGTTCCAGCTCTTTTTAATCTAATGATTCTAATAAATGTAGATAAATTTTGACCTGTTAAAGCTTTTAATTTGGTGTAAATCACTGTCCTGCTCATATTCATTTCCTCTACAAGCATGCTTGCATTAAACTCGGGATTAGTAATGTTTTTTTCGACTGTTTTAATCGCCTTTTCTAAAAAAATCTCATCAGGAGATGTTACAGTTAAATTCTTAGGTTCGAGTATAACATCCTTTTTAAATTTACGAATTAATGCCACTCTGGTTTCTAATAGGTTGTCAACCTTTAGTTCTAAGATCTTAGCATTAAAAGGTTTAGTGATGTATGCATCAGCACCAATAAGATATCCTTCTTCCTGATGGATGGAAGATGTTTTTGCAGTGAGTAAAATAAATGGAATATGACTTGTAATGAGGCTTTTTTTAATTTGCGCACATAATTCAAAGCCATCCATAATTGGCATAGAAACATCACTAATTATTAAATCTATTGCATTTTTACTTGCTATTTCAAATGCCTGTTCACCATTTTCTGCTGAATAAACATTGTATTTATTTATGAAAATTTCTTTGATGAAGTTTTGTAAATCTAAGTTGTCTTCTACAAGTAATAAACTTTTAAACTCTTGATGATTAGCTTCGTGAATTACTAAATTCTTGGAGATGTGTTGTTGGTATATTGGGGCTTCCTCTACATTATCATCCTGAGTTTTTTGTAAAGAATTAGATTCGCCAATACATTCTTTGGGAGAGAGATGAGTATTTCCTAATTTTAATAAGACACTAAAAGTTGTTCCTTCTTCTACAGAGCTTCTAACACTTATTTCTCCTTTATGAAGATCTATTAATCTTTTGGTTAAAGACAAACCAATGCCGTATCCGGTGTATTTGTTAGCATGATCGAGTTGATAGAATTGATCGAATATTAAGTTGTGGTATCTTTCCGGAATAACTTCACCAAAATTTGTGATTTCTATTTTCACAAAATCTGAAGATGTGGATTTGGGACTTATAACATGGTCTGAAATATGAATTTTAATTACACTGTTGTCATCAGTAAATTTAAATGCGTTTGATAATAAGTTGAAAAAAACATTTTTTAATTTAACCTGATCAAACCATACGTCTATATCATCATGATCTGAATCTAATGTAAATTGAATATCTTTTTTTGCTGCAAGTGCGTCAAATGATTTTTTAATCTCTTCTACAAATGAAACGATATTGTTTTTTGAAGCTTGAAGAGAAAGTTTGCCGGATTCGCTTTTTCTGAAATCGAGTATTTGATTAATTAATTCTAACAGCATTTTAGCATTTCTCAACATAATTGCATGCTGTTTTTTTATATAATTATCTCCTGCATTTTGATTGATCATCTTTTCGAGTGGGCCAATAATTAATGTAAGAGGTGTACGGAAATCATGAGAGATATCTGTAAACAAGTTTAATTTTAGATGATTTATTTCTTCAGATTTCTCTTTTTCGTTTCGCTCTTTTATACGCAGTAAAATAAGTCGTCTTATATATAATGTAATTGCAGACAGAATAGCTGTATAAATTAAATACGCCCACCATGTTCTCCATGGCGAGGGCAAAACCTCTATATGAAGAGAATCTCCTTCAACATTCCAAACGCCATCGTTATTAGAACCTTTTACTTTAAAAATATAATTACCGGCCTCAATATTTGTATATACGGCTCTTCTTTGGGTTCCAACATGGCTCCAGCTTTTATCATTTCCTTCTAAAATATATTCGAACTCATTTTTTTCTGGCTGCATATAACTTAAAGCAGTAAAGTCTATGCTGAAATTATTTTGGTTGTATTTTAAGATTATTTTTTTGGTAGAATCTGTTATTTTAGAATAAGGGGTATTGTTTACTTCTATATTATTTATATCTATCAGAGGTACAAAAGTGTTTTTACGGATATCATTAGGATTAAAATAGGTTAAACCATTTGTCCCACCAAAAAATAATTCATGTGCTTTTGTTTTATAAAAAGATCCATAATTAAATTCATTTCCCTGTAACCCGTCCGATTGTGTGTAATTCTTAATATTGTTAGAGCTAAGATTTATTCGGCTTATTCCGTTATTGGTACTTATCCAAATATTTCCGTTATTATCAGATAAGATCCCATAAATTATATCGTTAGGAAGACCATCTTTAATGCCGTATATTTTGGTTGTTTTCTTTACAGGATTGAACATAAAAAGTCCGTCACCCTCTGTGCCGGCCCAATAATTATTATGTTTATCTATGAATATACAATTGATATATATGTTACTGTGCGCATTTTTAAGGAACTTAAGAGGGATTTTATTTCTTTTTTTAGTTTTGATATGAATGGTTTCCAGCCCTTTGTCGCCGCCAATTAGTAACAGATCGGGATTTTCAGTTTGAGCCAGGCTCATTATTGTTCTTATGTCTTTATCAACCCTGGTTAAAACTTTTGTTTGTACATTATAAAAAATAAGACCACCAGTTAAGGTCCCAATCCATATATTCCCATCTTTATCCTCCAAAAGATTTAATACTTTATATCCTTTTAAGGAAATATTATGTTCTTTAGGAAAGTCTACTTTTTGAAACTTAAATGGAACTTGTAGAGGATCTAAAAAATTCAGGCCTCCGTCATGCATTCCAATCCAAATCTTATTGTCTTTTGAGATAATGACAGATTTGACATTATTTGCGTTTAAGCTGTTAGGATCGTCCGCCTTATTTTTAAAGTAGCTGAATTTTTTGGTTTTTCTATTATAGAAATTTAATCCACCGCCTTCTGTTCCTATCCATAAATTCCCGTTTAAATCTTCAGCAATACCACTAACTACTCTATAATTTAGTTTATTATTTGTGTTGCCAAAACTTATTTTTTTAAAAGAACTATTATCACTGTTGTAGTAATTTAGCCCATTAGCCCAAGTGCCAATCCACATGTCGCCTCTGGAATCTTTAAATATTTTATAAATTGAATTCTGGCTTAAACTATTAGCATCATCTTCGTAATGTACAATATGCATTAAGTTTTTTCGGGTGGTATTTGATATATATAGACCAGAATAGGTACCTATCCACAGGTTCCCAATATTGTCTTCGCAAATACTGCGAACAGCAGTTTTAATTGGTTTTTTGTCAAAGAATTCGAATTCTATAAACTCTTTTTTTATAGGATCATATTTCGCCAATCCTTCTTCATATCCTAGCCATAAATTATTTTTCTGATCGATGAATAAAGTGGGGAGATCGTTTAGATGAATATTATTACTCCTGCTTTTGGGATAATTGATGCGGGAAAAGGTTTTACTGCGAGGTAGGTAAAGGTCGATGTATTTAGTATTACAAATCCATATGTTTCCATCTTTAGATTTTAAAATATATCGGGTTTTATTATCACTTATAGAGTTGCGCTTATTAGTTTGACTTTGTATTTTTTTTATCTTGTTTGATACCGTATTAATCTCCTTTATACCGTTATCAGTAGCTATCCAGATCAGGTTGTGGTCAATTTCTTTAATGTCCCAAATGATATTGTCTCTAATGTTGTCAGATTGTTTGTATTGAATGAAGTTGTCTTCTTTGGGATTGTACTTATTTAAACCATTCTTTGTTCCCACCCACAAGTTGCCGCTTTTATCTTCGTAAATTGAATGGATATTGTTATTACTTAGGCTTTTAGGATCTTCAGTATCATGTTTATAGATAATGAACTTATTTCCGTCAAATTTATTAAGGCCATCTCTCGTTCCGAACCACAAATAGCCTTTTTTATCCTGTAAGATGCTCATTACAGATCTTTGAGATAAGCCATCTTCTGATGTGTAGTGCTGAAACTTTATGTCTTTAGGTATGCTATATTGGCCTTGTGCAAATGTTATTGGTAAGCAGGCCTTTAGTAAAATACTTAAAAACAGAATAAATCTCATTAGTGTAACAGCTAGGTGATGACTAAATTAATAAAAAAACGGTCACTTATTTGGCGTTTAATTAAAGGAGAATATATGTTTTGATGAGGTAATGAGGGATTTAACGTGGCTTAATGTAATAAATTAAGCAGCCATACTTCATATGTTTCAAAGTATGAATGCTTAATTTATTACATAATCAGATTCTTAATAAAACGATCATTAAGAATCTGTTTGTACTATAACCCTTTTTTCTTTAGTCGGGAAAGAGCTTCTATATAATAATAATCAGCATAGTTTAGTGGAACGTCGATTTCATTACCATGAGGAATGCTGCCTACGCTATGCATTAATACGAAATTACCATTAGTTCCTATTTTTGCTGTATAGGTATCACTGGCTAAAGAATTAATAATTAATTCTGCATTTTTTAAGTATCTATTATTGGTATAGCCACTTAATTCAATTAGTGCAGATGCAGTAATTGCGCCAGCGGAAGCATCTCTTGGCTCGCTAGGGATTTTAGGAGCATTAAAATCCCAATAGGGCACACCATCTTTGGGATAATTTGGATGGTTCAAAATAAAATTTGCAATTTTCTCAGCAAAATCAAGGTACTTTTTGTCTTTAGTATACCTATAGCACATGGTATAACCATACAGTGCCCAAGCTTGTCCACGAGCCCAGGCGCTATCGTCAGCATAGCCCTGTGCAGTTACCTGACTAGAGACTTCTCCTGTTTCTGGATTGTAGTCTACAACATGGAAAGAACTGCCATCTTCTCTGAAATGGTTTTCCATAGTGGTATTGGCATGTTCAATAGCCACGTTCCTATACAAGGTATCTTGAGTGATATTATAAACTTCAAACAACATTTCCAGGTTCATCAGGTTGTCTATAATAACAGGGAATTTCCATCCCCTCTCTGCCTGCCAGTTGCCTACCACGTCCCAGCTTTGGATACAACCTACATTTTTATTAAAACGTGTGATTAAAGATTTGGAAGCATCTATTAAAACCTGTTTATAATGTTCTTCCCCGGTAATTTTATAAGCCTTACCAAATGAGTTATTGAAGATAAAGCCTAAATCATGATCATTAGTTAAGTTTTTATGGTCCTCAAATATTTTTTGTGAAGCAATAGCGGCTACTTTCCATTTTTCATCCTTGCTATTTTCGTACATCATCCATGAAGTGCCAGACCAGAAACCTTCTGTCCAGTCATATGGTTTTTCTATCCAACGGATTCCCCCATTTTCATTAATACTTCTGGGAATGTTGTTTTCTTTCATAGCAGCTTTACGTAACTCAATAAGTTGATGCTCAATGTTTTGTAAACGTAATTGAGTATTTGTTGGAGATTTGCAGCTTAAAATTGTTAACGTAATTAAAAGGAAACTTAATTTGATAATATTCATTATGTTTTTTATTTAAGATAATTATTGATGCTTTTACTATTTAATAGGTTATTGCTTTATTAATTTTTTTGTGATGACCGTTCCATTTTTATTTATAATTTGAATAGTATGTACTCCGGGTTTTAATTGTTGTAAATCAAGGTTTATTTGGTTTTTGCCGGAGGTTAAAAAATAGTTATTGTCTAAGAGGCAGTTTCCAGAAATGTCAAATAGTTTAACTCGAATTTTTTCGGAATTCTTTACTACATTGTTAAGTGTGAGAATGTCTGTAAATGGGTTGGGAGAAACGATTAATTCTTTTTCTATCTTTTTTTCGACAATTGGTGTTGCCATAACTGGAATTGATAGTGTGGCATTATTAGAAACAATCTTAAACACAAGTTTATTAATCCTGAAATTTCCATCTCCTGTATTGAATACAGTTGCCATGTCAAAATTTGTTAGGCCTCCTAATATGTTAATGTTAAAGTCCTCCACATTAACTAAGCCTGAGCCAGAAGGAAGTATTACATTTGCTGAAGATTGCGGCCCACCGAATGATTTTTTTAGAGCTGTATTGCTTCTATTAACAATCATTCCTGTTCTAGATCCAGAAACGAAATTGACACCAAATTTAACAAGTTGTAGTGATATGGTGTTAGGTAATTTGCCTGCATCAAATCCAAATCTAAAACCTTCATTTGTATCAATGCCATTGCTGGATCCACCTCTAATCCCTAATTCTCCATTAGCACTTCGGTCTATACCGGAAGCAGAAAGTAAGGCTCCATAATTAAGGCCTGTAGTTGTATTGGTGGTCTTCATTCCAGACCATCTTAAAAAGAACTTCTTATTAAAAGCATCATTTGCATTTGTATTGCCATATACATTCCATGCATAATCGGTAGAAATTCCTCCAATGGAAACGTCTCCAGAATTGTCTATATGGAATTCAGAATTGTCATGATGCAATGTTTCTCCTTCTAAGCCTGTGTTTGGATTAGGTAATTCTAGTAAAATATAGTTAGTAGCTTCAACTGATGAAGGGGGAACTTCATCACCATCTTTTAATGTTACAGTAAAAGTTACCAATGCGTTGGCAGGAATAGTTGCCTCAAAACCAACCATTCTACTTTCGTCATTTTTTCTTTCATAAGTAGCCGAAGGAAAATAGGTTACCGGGTCTGTAGATCGGTTATTAGCTAAATTAAAGGTCACCTGAGAGTTTGAGGAAACTACTTCAAGGATGGTTGTTTTTCCGCCTTGTGTAAGTTTTAGTTTTGTAGGGTTTACAGTTTCTACCAGAGCAGTCGTTGCCATGTTCCAATACAGGTTTATGGCTTGTGACCCGTTATCAACATAATCTTTTATTTCTAAATAAGATTCATCTACAATGTTGATACTTCTATTTATAGCATCAACTTCATTATTTAAACCCACTAAACTGGTCAAATCAAGTTTAGCGCCTCTTTTTGGATTGGTGTCATAAGTTTCAGTAATAGAAGCATTTCCATTAACTTTATGGTGCTGCCAAATGCTTTCTGATGTTTTTTTAATCGAAATGTTATTATGACTCAGGTTGCTAACTCTAAAAATATTCCATCTGGTAGAAGTTTGCGAAAAGTCATTAAGTGCCCCCGTAGGAGTTATGCCGGCGTTTATCGCATCATAGTCCTCTTTTCCAAAATCGCTTGCCCAACGTACCCCTTGAGAATCATAAACAAATGAACCTCCGTCCATATGAGCGTGACTATAGTTTGGAGTTCCTCCTTTTATTCCAAAGTATTTGCCGGTAGAACCCTGCCAACTGGTACGTACCAGTGCCACAGGTTGATGACCATGTCCAATCCATAATTTGTTTTGTGGGGATGCTAAATTGGCCATGCTGATGTCTTTTCCATAAATTAATGCAATAGGTAGAAATCTTGAATCTTCAGAATAATTGCTTGTGTATTTTCCGTTTTGCATTAACTCTTTCTCTAAAGAGAGAATAGATGGGTCGTTTAATTTTTTAGCCATCCATATAGCGGCAGGTATGGGGGTACTTTTCTCTGTACCATCGCTATAGTTAAAATATAAAGAAGAAGTTCCGGTTATATACTGCATGTATTTTGCTGATTCCAGAAATCCGGGGGTATAAGTTAATCTATTAACACCTTCGTGGTTTTGTCCAAATATCCCTTCTAAAGCGGATAGCATTAATACCTCATAAGTTGTTCCGTAAGACCAGTACATTGGGCCTTCCTGATAGTTTCCATTAGAATAGGTATTCATAGCATTAGGATTTTTGATCAAGATATTATTAAGGATGTATTTCGCTTCTGTATCCATTTGGGTGGTGCCGTCTCCCAGGATAGCTAATGCGCCAAAGGCCAACCCGCTTATGCCAACCTGGTTCCAATTAGAAGTGTAATCCCAAAAAGGTTTGGTTTTTTGAGTAAGGAATGCATAGTTTAATATTTTCTCTCTAACTTTTACTTTTGTTGCTGCTGATAGATCATTGTACAGCCAATCGTAACCTATAGCTACTCCGAAACACATTTCGGCAACATCCAATGTATATGTAACCCAATCCGGAAAATTACAAACTGTATTTATAACCCCTTCTGCTTTTGTTAAATAAGAAGCTTGATTGGTCATTCTATAAGCATAAGACAAAAAGAATATTTGTTTTATTGCATTTCTGGCAGTTGCTAGTAATCTGCCATTGCTGGGGTTATAGACGAGTGATGGCTCTGTTAAATAAGCATTAGCCTGGTCAATAATATAAGAATGTATAGAATTAAATTCTGAAGATTGAGCTATTAAAGCTTGGACATTCGCTTCTTGTCCTTGCCTTAATAATAACCTTGGATGAGCGATGTTTGTTACTTGCACCGGGTTAAAAATATTTGTAAGAACTTTCAATTCTACTTGAGTAACCCTAAAGCCACTTGCTGCAGATGAATTGTTAAATACAGATAAAATTGTTTCATTTATATTTCCGCCGCTTACATATATATTTAAAGAAGATATATCAATCACTCCAGCTCCGTTTGTAAGCGTTTGATTTATTCCTGGAATTCCGGAATTTCCAAAGATGATTTTTTTAGAGGGATTAAGTCTGCTAACGATCATTCCGGTTTCATTAACAGCATTTAAATCTGCAACAGAAATTTTGGTAATTTGAATAGCTGCTGTAGCACTCAGGTTTGTCAAATCCAATCCAAAATAAATACCTTCGTTAGGGTCTATACCATTGCTTATGCCTCCGCGAACTCCCAGAGGGCCAGTAGCAGCCCGATCTATCCCAGCAGGGGAAATCATTTCGCCGTAGTCGTTTCCTGTAGTAGTGTTAATCGTTCCTATCCCACCAAAAAGTATAGAAAATTTTTTGTTTAAAGCGCCGGTAGGGGTAATATTAGATGCGTTAACACCCCAGTCATCATAAGAATTACTATTATAAGAGGAAACAACACCTGAGGAATTAATTTCTAATACAGAAGCATCTGTATAAAAAGTATCTCCTTCTGAACCGCCGGGTAATGGGGATAAATTAATAATATTCTGAGCGTAACTTTTAGCACTTAAAGCTAAAATAAGTAAGATGATGATGTAGTTTTTTAGTTTCATGCTGGGTTTATAATTGGGTTGCCTTGATTTTATTAGACATTCTTATACCTCTAATTAAATAGTAGCAGGAGTCTAATGTAATTGCTATTGATTCCGTAGAAATTAAAATTGGTTTATGTTTGCAATATAGATCGGTTAAACTTTAATAAAGGGGGGTAAAATGTCTGAAATAAAGGTGTAAAATGGCTACTGTAGTAAGGGTAAAAGGAAGTTAAAGCAGCGTTTTTCAATTGAATGCTAATATTTGTGTTTTTACAAATTACCCCCTCAATTAAGATTATTTCCCCCCTTTGCCGGGATTTGCTTTTTTCTTTCTTTGTGTAAAGAAGACCATTAAAATTTAAACCTAAGAACCTTAACCAAGTTCCCTTTATTAAACAAATAAATTATGAAAAGTAAGAAGCTACTTTTATTACTGTTTTGCTATCTGGCAACGATAGCTTGTAAAGACTCTCTTAAAACAGATTTAGAACATGCTCAAAAGCCCTCGAATTTAAAGTATGTTACTATTGCTGATGGTAGAGAAACCAGAGCAATCATCACTACTGTTCCAACTGTTCAAACAGGGGGGCTTACTCCTAAGTTCGAGTTAGTGAGTATAAAAAATAGTGACGGAACGATACTTGATAATTCTTATTTGGAATCAGTTATTATTTTAGGAAATACAAAAGTAGGGTTTCCTATAAAACCTAATGATAAGCTCGTGGATGAAAATGGAACACCTTTAGATTCCATATATGCCGTTAACTCGGCGAAAAATGGAGTTATTTCTATTTCTTCCGGTCACAAATTTACAGCAGGGAATTATTATTTTAATATCAAAGTAACTACAGAGGCTGATGGGAAGGAGTATTCTACATTATTCGAAAATGCTTTTGAACTAAAAATTGCTCCTCTTTTACCAGGTACTTTGATTTACTCTCCTAAAAATCAAAACTTAGTTCACGGAATAAATAACAGCAGTACAGTACAGCCTTTAATGCCAAATGCTAATCCTGATGTTTATTTTGAATTGGCCACCGAGAGTGACAAATTGATAATTGATAGAGCAACTGGCGTTGTTTCTTTATCACCTAATTATGTATATAGTGGCTATGATACATTACACCCTACAATTAGAGTAGTAAGTAATATCAGTGGCGAGGTGGTGACTTTCGCGAATAAGCTAACAACTATTATTACCAACACACCTGAAGAAATGCCAATTGAAACCATTTATTTCTTTTACCCGACTTTAAATACATCTGTAGCATTTCCTACAGGAGGAATTGGTTTTAGTGTACAGACTGATAATCCTGGGTTAGCAACACGAATTTGGGGTTCAAGAACTAATTCGGTAGGGAATTCTTTTGTGAGGCCGGCAGAAAGGCCAGCAGAGAACACCGGACAAACAATGTTAGAAACGCAAACTCATAATGGTGGAGGACAAACAGAACCTACTAATGCATGGATGGTAACCACTACTCAAGATTTAACGCCTTATCAACACGGTTATAAACTGTCTTTTAATTATTATTATCTGCCAGGATTTCAAAATTATATGGCAGACGGGCGTACTCCAACAGATTTAGAGGTTTACATTTCTAAAGATTATACAGGAGGAGATATCCAGGATGCTAATGGTAATTGGCTAAATGGTACTTGGGAAAAAGTTAATTCATCTATTAAAGCTCAAAGAGGAAGCACATCCGGTACAGGCTGGGAAGCTGCGTTTACTGGCACTCCGTATCCCGGAGACCAGAACGGTTTAGATCCTGATAGCAGAAAAATGCCGGGCACAACGTTTTATGGCAGATGGGTTAAATGTTCTTATGATATTTCTTCCACTCAAATCTCTTCAAAATTTACAGTCGCCTTTAAGGTAGCTTCATATTTTCAAGGAAGGTTATTGCATAATGCTAATGCACTAGGTAGAGGAGGTAGTTATTTCCTTTCAGACTTTCATTATAAAGCAGTAGAACCTACAAGATAACCCAAATTCTTACTCTTAATTAATACTATTAGGAGTAAGAAATAAAGTAGTCTGAGTTTGTTTTTCTTAAAGAAAAATGAAATTCAGCGCCATAGATATATTATTAAAACTAAATAGTTTAAAAGTTAGGTTTACAAATTTAGTAGACTCTTATTATAAAAATATGAAACTAATCAAATTATTATTGCTCTTGTTTTTTATCTCTACACTATCTCTACATGCTCAGAACAATGTAAAAGGTAATGTTAAAGATTCTGACGGACTCCCAATGGCGGGCGTGAATGTTTCGGTTAAGGGAACTACAAAAGGAACTTCTACTAATGCTGAAGGAAATTACGTCCTCAATAATCTAAAATCATCTGATGTATTGGTGTTTTCCTTTCTGGGATTCGAGGCCGTTGAAAAGATGGTTTTAGCACAATCTACTATAAATGTTTTACTAAAGTCGGATGATGTTAAGTTAGGGGAAGTTGTTGTAATAGGCTACGACGTAGTTAATAAAAGTGATTTAACGGGTGCTGTATCTGCATTAAACCCTAAAGAGTTAGCTGCTACGGCAACTGCTAATTTTGATCAGGCTTTAGCAGGCCGGGTAGCTGGTGTACAGGTAACTTCTACAGATGGTACACCAGGAAGTCCTCTAAATATTGTGATTAGAGGAGGCAACTCTATTACCGGAGACAATTCACCTTTATATGTAGTGGATGGGGTACCATTGGAAGATTTCGATCCATCTAGTATCAACACTCGTGATATTAAGAGTTTTGATATTTTAAAAGATGCATCAGCAACAGCTATTTATGGTTCCCGTGGCGCCAACGGTGTAGTGGTTATTACTACCATAAGTGGTCGTAATGATGGAATAACAGATATTAATTTTGGTACATCTTTCTGGCTTCAGTCAATCCCAACAAGATTAGAGGTTTTAAGTCCTTATGAATATGTGAAGTATCAGGAAAAACTGGCCTATGCAAATGATAGTTATGCTCCCGGAGTAAATGTAGGTCAATTTATTGCATCTTGGGTAGACCCGGAATTATATAGAAATGAGAGAGGAACTAACTGGCAAGATGAAATTTTCCAAACTGCCAGTACAAAAAATCATACGTTCTCTATCAGGGCAGGAAATAAAAAAACTACATTTTTTTATAGTGGAAATTATTTAGACCAAGACGGAACACTTATTACAACAGATTTTAAGAAAATAAATAATCGCTTAAAATTGACACATAAAGTATTAGATAATTTAGAATTAAACGGACAGGTAGAGTATAGTTATATTAATTATAATGGAATGCCAGTTTCTGGTAATACCAGGAACTCGGTGATTAGAGATGCAGTTTCTTTTAGACCAATTAATCCGTTAAATTGGAACTCAGACCAGGAGAGTGCGATAGAAGATTCAGATCCATATCTTTATGATCCGGTTAAAACCTTAATAAATACCCAGCGTAAACGTGTTGACGATGTATTTTCCGGAACCTTAGGCTTAAGCTATAAATTTTTGAAAAAGTTTGATTTAAGTTTAAACGCAAACTATAGAACTTCTCTTAGCGAAAATGCCTTGTTCTACAAACAAGATACCCAGGAAGCAACAAGAACGAATAGAGGAATAAACGGAACAATAACCGATAGAAGAAACAATACATTATCTACTTCCAACACTTTACGCTATAGAGATCAAAAAGGAAAACATGTTTATGGAGGTTTGGTGGGATTTGAGGCTCAATATAGAGATTATGAATATTCTCAATTACGAAACACCAATTTACCAACAGACCAGTTTGGGATACATAATTTAGGCATTGCTACAACTGCGACGATAGCAGATACCGATTACTCCGAAAATTCTTTATTGTCTTTCTTTGGAAGGTTGAACTATACCTATAATAACCGCTATTTAGCAACTGTGAACTTTAGAACAGATGGTTCTTCAAAATTTAGAAAAGAAAACAGATGGGGTTATTTCCCTTCTTTTTCATTGGCGTGGAAACTTTCTGAAGAAGATTTCCTGAAATCTGTTGAAGCTATTTCTGAGTTGAAACTTCGTGGAGGTTGGGGCGTAACCGGTAATAATCGTATTGGAGATTACGATGCATTTAATTTATTCTCGGTTAATTCTTCCAGCGGTTATATTTTAGGATCCTCTCAAAGTTTCTCTCCGGGCGCTTATCAAAGAAATATGGCTGTGCCAGATTTACGTTGGGAAACAACAGCCCAAACAAACCTTGGTTTAGATGTAGAATTGGATAAAAGATTTACAATTACCCTGGATTATTATAAGAAAAACACCAAAGACTTATTATTAAATGCCGACATGGCCTTAAGTACAGGTTTTGATAAGGTGCAGCAAAACGTTGGGGAGGTTTCTAACAGAGGAGCCGAATTTACCTTTAACTCTCATAACATAAGAAATAAAAATTTTAGCTGGACTACTAATTTAAATGTTTCCTTTAACAGGACGAAAACCATTAAATTAAACAGTGGTCAGGATCGAATCTTAACAGATCCTGAGTGGGATCTTCAATATATGCAAAGCGAATACCAGTATATAACCCAAATAGGACAACCAGTTGGAATGATGTATGGTTTAGAATTTGATGGAATCTATCAGGTAGATGATTTTAATTTAAATAATGGAAATACTTATGTGTTAAAACCTGGTTTGCCATCTTACAACGCCTCAATGAAGCCAGGTATGGTAAAATTCAGAGATTTAAACGGAGACGGAATTGTTAATACAGATGATAGAACCATTATTGGTAATCCATACCCTAAACATATAGGCGGGTTATTTAATAACTTCAGGTATAAATCATTCGTTTTCCAATTCTTATTACAATGGGCCTATGATTTTGATATCTTAAACGGTAATAAATCTCAATACGGAAGTATCTATCAGCAAAGCAGAAACGGTTTAAAATCACTTGCTAATTTTTGGAGTCCAACGAGTACAGATACAGAGATTGGTGGGATGAGATTTGACGGTACCAACCTAGCTATTCCTTTTGGTTATAGATTAGATTCTCGCCATATAGATGATGGATCTTATATAAAATTAAAAACAGCGGTTTTAGGATATAATCTGCCTAGTAGTTTATTGAAAAAGCTTCATCTTAATAAATGTAGATTATCTATATCAGCTCAAAATCTTTATACCTGGACCAATTATGAAGGATATGATCCGGATGTGTCTGTCGGAAGATATGGGGCATTAACACCTGGGTTGGATTATTCTGCTTATCCTCAAAATTTCACTATATCAGGCGGGATAGACATTACATTTTAATAAAAGCATTGATTTAAACACAATTACAATGAAAAGAAATAGCATATATATATCAATCGTTTTTTTAGCAATCTTCACATTAACAAGTTGTAAAGACTTTCTGGAATTAGATCCAAAATCTACCTGGAAAGATGAAACTTTTTATTCTACTAAAGAGGAGGCAGCATTAGCATTATCCGGAATTTACAACCAATTGGCATCAGAATCTTTATACGGCTATAAATTTAATGTAACCTTAGAAGCAGGTACTGATGAAAGTTACACCAATGACCCAAGTGCCAATTGGAATGCAGCAAAATACGCATACACTTCTGGAAGTAACGAAATTGAAGGTGTATGGTTAAAGTTTTATAGCTGTATACAACTGGTAAATCAATTAGAGAAAAATTTAAAGCCAGATCTATTTACAGCACAGGAGTACAATAATATTTTAGCCAAAGCACTTTTTATAAGAGGCTTTTGCTATTTTAATCTAGCAAATTGGTTTGGGCCGGTTCCGTTAAGGCTAGCTCCCAGTACTTCGCAGGAAGATAATAAAATGCCACCCTCATCGGTTTACGATGTTTATAAACAAGTAGAAAAAGATTATTTATTTGCAGCAGAGCACTTGGTTCATGCAAATAGTGCGTCTTATGTTCCGGGTGAACCCAATAAAATGGCTGCCCATGGATTATTAGCCAGGCTTTACCTGAAAATGGGAGGATATCAACCTTATCTATCTCCTAATGAAGCAGACTGTTATTTCGAAAATAAAGAACAGTATTTTGTTAAAGCTAAAGAACAATGTGAAATAGTGATAGAGGATGGCTGGCATGGTATCAATACATTTACTGCCGATAGCAATAGCTATAGAAATCATTTTATTAGTTATTTACAAGATAGATACGATTTAAGAGAATCCCTTTTCGAAATATCTTTTGGGAATTTAGCCAGTATGGGTATAAACGTTAGCGGAAGGTTAGGGAACATAAACGGAGTAGAATTTGTTGGAACTGCTGGTATACCAAGAGGTTTTGCCAATATAAATGCAGGGCTGCCTCTTTTTAATTCTTATTCTACAGAAGATAAAAGAAGAGAGTGGAGTATTGCCGGTTACCGTAATAAATTTGCTACTGCAACAGGGCTTTTTACTATGAGCTATATATTTAATTCCCCTTTGCATTTCGAATACGCTATTGGGAAATTTAGAAGATGGGAACCTACCAACTTAAATGCGCTTAAAACCAGTGTTACTATTGTTGATGCACCTTATACGATTCTCAATAATAAAACAGGATCTGATACTGACCCGAACTATACAAGTATAAATTTCCCAATTTTAAGATATTCTGATATATTGTTAATGCATGCAGAGGCAAGTATTGGAGGAAGATTTGGAACATTGGATGCGACACCTGCTGCAGTGAGTAGCCTTAATGAAGTAAGAGAGAGAGCCGGATTAGATCCTTATACAGGCAGCGTAATTCATAAAGATTTTTTTGATGAGATTGTTGATGAGCGGTTAAGAGAATTATGTTTTGAAGGATTGAGGAAGCAGGATTTAATACGGTGGAATTTATTGGCTGATAAACTAATAAGTACCAATGAAGCAATTAAAAACCATCCTTCTTATTTAGCAACAGATCAATATCAGCAAGCATTCTTAGAAGCAGGTAATAACTTTGATAAAACTAAGCATTTGCTTTTGCCTTATCCGGTACAAGAAACATTAATAAACACCAGCCTTATCCAGAAATTTGGCTGGTAGTAGTTAAAGAAAAATAATTAACGAATTAGATTTAGTATTCCATGAAAAATATGATCCTAAATCCTGATAAAAAAGTATTACATGGTCGCTTTATAAGCTTCTGTGTAATACTTTTTGTTTTAGGTATAACACAAGTAAATGCTCAGTACTCATATGATTATTCTAAAATAGCAGATCATCCAAGATTACTTCTAACTAAAGTACAGGAGGATGATATAAAGGAATCTTTAAAACGAAATCCTGAGTTTAGAAAAATTGATGAATACATAAAAAAAATAGCTGATAATACGATTACAGAAGAGCCATTGATTTTTAAAAAAGATGGTAAAAGATTATTGGCAGTTTCCAGAAGAGCGCTTACAAGACTTTATTATCTTTCTTATAGTTATAGATTAACTGGCGATAAGAAATACCTTAATAGAGCGGAAGAAGAATTAAATGCAATTAGCGAGTTTGAAAGCTGGAACCCGTCTCATTTTTTGGATGTGGGCGAAATGTGCATGGCTGTATCAATTGCTTATGACTGGTTGTATAAGGATTTACAAGAAAGTACAAAGAAAAACGTACGTAAAGCTATTATTGAAAAAGCTTTTAAACCATCTTATGTAAAAGAAGATGCCTGGTTTTTAGAAAGACATAATAACTGGAATTCTGTTTGTAATGCCGGATTAGTTTATGGCGCTTTAGCTATTATGGAATATGAAAAGGAACAGTCTATTGCAATAATAGAAAGGGCTTTGAAATCAAACCTCTTACCATTGGAAACTTATGCTCCTAACGGAAACTATCCGGAAGGTCCGGGATATTGGAATTATGGTACTTCGTTTCAGGTAATGATGTTTTCTGCATTAGAAAGTGCTTTAGGTTCGGACAATGGTTTATCTAAAGCTCCTGGGTTTATGGAATCAGCATGTTACATGATATTTTCTACCGGAACATCTGGAAATTATTTTAATTACTATGATGGTAGCGCTTCTACGGAAGCAAACTCTTCGATGTTTTGGTTTGCTGATAAATTAAAAGATCCATCCTTACTTTATTTCGAAATTCCATTAATTAATAATGGTAAATATACTCAAGTAGATAAATCTGATGCTCATAGGTATCTACCTAATGCAATAATCTTTGGGAAAGACCTAACCTTATCAAAAATAAATCCTCCTGTAAAAACAACTTTTAACGGAAAAGGAATGACCCCAATTTCTATCGCCCGGACAAGTTGGGAAGCAGGAAAAGGGAAATATTTAGGTATGAAGGCAGGGAAGGCCTCAGATCCTCATGGGCATATGGATCAGGGGACTTTTGTGTATGATATAGGGAATTTAAGATGGGCTATGGATTTTGGTTTACAAAGTTATATTACTTTAGAATCTAAAGGAGTTGATTTATGGAATATGAGTCAGAATTCTCAAAGATGGGATATTTTTAGATATAATAATTTTAATCATAATACTTTAAGTATCAACAATCAACTTCATAATGTTGAAGGTAGATCGGAAATAATTAAAACTTATGAAAACAAGAATGAGTTAGGAGCTAAGGTTGATTTGGCGCCAGCCCTGAATTTGAATAATGAGCTTAAAACTGCAACCAGAAAAGCCACTATTGTAGATGATTCTTACCTAAGAATTGAAGATGTTATAGAAACTAATGATAAGCCTGTAAACTTAAGATGGAACATGGCTACTCCTGCATTTGCAGAAATAGTAGATAAGAATACAATTAAACTTTCTCAGCAAGGAAAAATATTGTTGGTTAAGTTTAGTGCAGAGGTCCCTTTTAAGTTAGCTATAAGACCCTCAGAAAATCCAAGTCAATATAAATTAGAATTTAAGAACGCTAAATACGGAGAATATAATCAGCTTAATAAAGGTTCTGTTATGATTGGATTTGATTCTAAAGTGCCTGCAAATAAATCAGCTAAATTCACAATAAGTATGGTTGAAGGCAAGCCTGATTTAATGTTGAAAAAAAATACAATTATCTTTGATGCGCCTAATCCAAACACTGCTCCAACAGGAAATAATATTTTTGATGATAATTATTCTCTCAGTATTAATGCAGATGGAGAATTAAATTCTTCTAACGGTTTCAGCTGGACTCCGTACGGGGTAGTAGATATAAAGAATTTATTTAACAAATCTATAAAATTTAAAATTAATGCAAAAAGGATAGGACCTAAGGGTGTTGTTAATGGTGGTATAGATAGATCTTCTAGCGGACAGCTAGGAGTTAGAGGAGGAGAAAGTACTGGTATAGATCCAAAAGAAGGATACTTGTTAAGTCTTGATTTAAAGGAGATAGATCCATCCGCGGTGTTTAATCTTACTAAAATTGCTTTTACATTTTTGGACGCTTCGGAGTCTTGCACAATGGTTAGTCGTATAGGTGCCGGAAAAATGTTGACCTATAAAGGGGAAGATCAAAAACAAAAAACACAAGTTAAAGTAAATTCAAATCATAAATTAAACTTTGTTGATGTTTCTGATTTAGGTGTCTCCTTAAAAGGAGGTTTAGATCATACTGATTTTTTATCTCTTTTCAATACTGGAGATTCTGGTAGTTTTAGAATAGCGGGTTTTGAATTCGTAATACAATAAAATAATATAAATTCTAAATTTAAATGGTGAAGTAGTTTCGAAATAATTTGTAGTTTAATCAATGCGGTATATAATAGTATTAAGGCACCTAAAGAATTGGCTATTTATAAAGAAACCAGAAATAGTACGATCCCTATTCAAAGAGAACAGGTAACAAGCTGGCTGAATAGCATGCTGAAAAAAATAACCTAGATGACTTACTTTTTATATTTATTTTAAATAAACGTCATTTGTTCTTGGTAATTATCATTAATTATTGAGATTATTATCAAATCATCAAGCAATTTTTTGGAAAAGCACCCAGCTTCGGGAGCTTTAGATCAAGGAGTTACAAAACATGTAACTCCTTTTTTATTTCCCTACATACAAGATAAATACATTATCATCTTCGATTAATAACTTAATAAGTAAAAACAAATAGACCGCCCTTGTGAAGTGAAAGCGGTTCATTATACATCTACAAAAGATAGTAGGTTAAAATTACTACCAAAAGTAGTTTTGTGTTGATGTAATAAAACCAATTTTTAACATTATACTACCTGTTGTTGCGTTTCGGTTCTTTTTTCACCTATTTGTTGTCTCCACATCGCATAATAAAGACCTTTCTTATCTACTAAGTCTTTATGTACTCCAACTTCAACAATATTTCCTCTTTCTAAAACAAAAATTCTGTCTGCATGCATAATGGTTGATAGTCTGTGAGCTAT
>JAZQRF010000025.1:0-8166 GCA_045629485.1 Pelobium sp.
GTGAGTTCGTTAAAATATCTTACACCTGTAGTATTAATCCAATTATCTACTAATTCCTGGGCCTCTTTAATTTTCATTCAGCTAAATTCAGGATTATGAATAATAAAACATAAAATATTTAAAGCTCGAGCTCATGAATGTAAAATGGACAGGTATAACCTTCTTTTATTAAGAGAGGTTTTGCAACATTAAATACAGGAATTCCATCATGGGTTTTTCCCTCAAAAGTTCCGATATGTGCATGGCCGTGGAAAGCTGCAACTACCTTTCTCCTGCTCAGGGGTTCGGCCAGGCGGGACGATCCCAGGAAAGGGAATATTGCTTCTGGTTCACCAACAACCGTATCCGCAATGGGCGAATAGTGTAATAAGGCAATCTTTTTAATATCCTGATGATCTGACTCTAATCTTGCAAGGGCTCTTTCAAGTTGCAAAGCTTCGTTTACAGCTTCCTGTACAAAATTCTTCATTGCCTTTTCTCCAAACATAGAGAGCATGTGTTTGTCAAAACCACCACCAAACCCTTTGATGCCTGCAAATCCAACATCTTTTATCACTATCGCTTCTCCATCTAAAATATGAACGTTTTTACTTAGTAAAACTTGTCTGATTAATTTTTCCCTGCCTTTTTCATAATCATGGTTACCTAATACCATCACTACAGGAATGGTACAAGACTTTAATTCTTCGGCTAAAACTTCAGCTTCAGACTCATCTCCTGTATCGGTAAGATCCCCGCATATCACCATCACATCTGCCTTCTCAGAGACTTCTCTAAAATAAGCTGTCCATTTTCCTTTATCCGTATCTTTTACGTGTATATCTGCAACAGCAGCAATTCTTATCATATTTTTTTCCTTCTCCATAACTGTAATTTAAGTGGTCATGATGGTAGAAACTTTATAATTCCAATCTTTTATATCTACGCTGTATTGGGTTTGGTCAATCACCGGGCCACGGCACACCCTAACTACAGCCGGTGGAAGTTCATATTGTTCATTGGCTCTTTTAATCAATTCGTCGAATAACCACTTTGGAATAATTTCATGAAAATCTGAAGGGTAAACAAACTGAAAATTAATAAGCTGTGATAATAATAAGTGCCAGTGCTGGTGTTGGTCCAGCCTTGCAAGCAAGCGTTTCCAATTAATCTCTTTACCTTTTTTTAGCAATACGTGATTAATATCGGCGCCATCAAAACGTTCTCGATTTTGTACATATATTTTGCACCAGATCAATTCTTCCGGCGAAAGAAATTTCACCTGGTGACCCACAAATTCTCCGGGTGTGGCATATTCAAACCAGCTGTCGTCTACAGTACAAATATTGTTTACAGTGTCGAAAATGATATCAATAAAATAATCTCCTTTAAAAACTTTAGCAAGCCATCTCACATCTGTGAGTTGTGTAGTAAAGCCTTTTTCTGCAAAAAATTTTAAGATTTTTGGGTAGTCGGTTGGACGGCAAAAAATGTCGAGGTCTTTGGTATCGCGGTATATCCCGGTATGCGCAAAAAGAGAAAATGCTCCGCCAAGCATAAACTCGGCACCGCATTCTTTTAATAGAGATAATGCTTCTTTATAAAATTCTGCAGATTCCTGCTTCTGTTTTTCGGTGATATTCATGTAAAAATAATAGAACGTAATTGGTATATAATGTCTGTTTTAACATCAATATCAAAAACCTGTCCTAAATTATTTTAATGATTGTCTTTATCTGCAGTGTCCATTAAAATAGTAACCGGGCCATCATTTACTAAGTGAATTTTCATGTCGGCACCAAAAACTCCGGCTTCTGTTTTAGTTTGTGTGAGGTTGGCCAGTTCAGTAATCATCATTTCGTAAAGCGGGATGGCTTTAGCAGGCTTGGCAGCTCTGATAAACGAAGGACGATTGCCTTTTTTAGTTTGAGCGAATAAGGTGAATTGGGAAATCAGTAAAATGCGGCCGCCGGTTTCCTGTAAGTTTTTATTCATTAAACCATTCTCGTCGCCAAAAACCCGTAAATTCACTATTTTATGAGCAAGCCATTTCAGGTCTTGCTCGGTATCATTATCTTCTATCCCGAGTAAAATCATAAAACCAGCACCTATTTCACCAGTAATTCTATCTTCAACTTTACAGGAAGCTTCACTTACCCTTTGTATAACAGCTCGCATTAGTATTTATTTTTAACAAAATCTAATTCCTGGTGTCATTACCATGGTAAATACTCAAATAGCTATCATACCGGCTGGGTTCAATCGCTCCTTCTTCCAGGGCTTTTAAAACCGCACAACCGGGTTCGTTGATGTGTACACAGTTATGAAATTTGCAGGAGTGCATCCTTTCTCTCATTTCGGGAAAAAAATGGGCCAGTTCTCCCGGTTCTATATCAGTTACCCCCAATTCTCTAATTCCTGGGGTATCTATCAATTTTCCGCCAAATGGCAGTTCAAAAAGTTCGGCAAAAGTGGTGGTGTGTTTTCCCATATCGCTCCAGTCAGAGATTTCACCTGTTCTTAAACCCATACCGGGTACAATTTTATTGATTAGGCTGGATTTACCCACACCAGAATGTCCGGAAAAAAGTGTGGTTTTATCTTTTAATAAATCTCTAATAATTTCAATGTTAGTGCCTTTTACGGCCGATACGGCATAACAAGGGTAGCCAATCTGTTCATATATTTTCATATATGCATCCAATATTTCTAAACCCTCTTTACTAAATAAATCAAGTTTATTAAAAATAAGGATTGTAGGTATATCATAAGCTTCGGCAGTTACCAGAAACCGGTCTATAAAGCCTAAAGAAGTTCTTGGCGAAGCCAAAGTTACCACCAAACAAGCCTGGTCCATATTAGCGGCTATTACCTGCACCTGTTTCGAAAGGTTAATAGATTTCCGGATGATGTAATTCCGGCGATCATGCACACGGCTAATTACCGCGGTCTCCTGTTCTGGCTCCAGTTCAAAATCAACAAAATCGCCAACCGCCACCGGATTTGTACTCACTAAGCCTTTAATTCTCAGTTTTCCTTTAATACGACAATCGTACCTCTTGCCATTTTCATCTAAAACGGTGTACCAGCTTCCTGTTGATTTTATAACTAATCCCTGCATCTGTGGTAAAGATAATATGGATGAGTATGAAATTTCTATTTTATTATAAAAATGTTTGGTTTTAGAAAATGAAAGCTTAGATTTGGCACAAGTAAAAAAGTTGCAACAAGTAACTTCAATTTCAAAAGATGATAAAAAATATTACAAGCACATTTACCACAACCACTACGCTTAGCGCATAGAGGAAGGTTTTTGCTTGAAATAATATACGATAATAAGCGCCTTCCGATTTAACGGGAGGCGCTTTTTTTAATTTTATACATCCAAACAGCTTGCTGTAGGATTATTTTAAATAAAATAATGAGAGTTTTAAAATTCGGAGGAACATCTGTAGGTTCTGTAGAGGCGTTAAAAGCATTAACAGAAGTGGTTAAATCTAACTTACAAAAACAGGAACAAATCATCATTGTGGTTTCTGCTATGGGAGGCATAACCAATTTGCTTATCACAACTGCAGAAAATGCTGTTAACGGTGAAGATTATGCTGCTGCACTTTTAGAGATAGAAAGAAAGCATTTCCAGGTAGTAAAAGAGCTTATTCCTGTGCAACAGCAAAATCAGGTGTTAACGAAATTAAAGCTATATTTTCAGGAGTTGGAAGATTTAATGCAGGGCGTAACAGCATTGCAGGAACTAAGTCCCAAAACTAAAGATGCGATTTTGAGTTACGGCGAACAGTGCTCGGCTTTTATGCTGAGCAGAGTTTTAAGAGGTGTACATGAGAATGTGGAGTACCTTAACGCCAATGAAATTATAAAAACCGACAGCTCTTTTGGCAATGCCCGCGTAGATTTTGAACAAACCAATTTACTAACAAAGAACTATTTTGAATATCATAAAGATAAGTTGGTAGTTGTTACAGGTTATATCGCAAGCGATGATAAAAATCGGATGACTACTTTGGGCCGTGGAGGAAGCGATTATACTGCTGCAATCATTGGGGCTGCATTAGATGCAGAACAAATAGAAATCTGGACTGACGTTAACGGGATGATGACTGCCGATCCTCGTAGAGTAAAGAAAGCCTTCTCTTTAGAAGAACTTTCTTATACCGAAGCAATGGAGCTTTCTTTCTTTGGTGCGAAAGTAATCTATCCCCCAACCATGGTTCCTGCTTTTATGAAGCAGATTCCAATCGTTATTAAAAATACTTTTGAGCCAGATTTCGAAGGAACTTTCATCCGCCATAATATCAAGCCATCTTCTACCTTAATAAGAGGTATTTCTTCTGTTGATGACATCAGCATCATCAATGTGCAGGGAAGTGGCATGGTTGGAAAAGCAGGTTTTAGCGGAAGATTATTTTCGCTGTTGTCCCGCGAGCAGGTAAATATCGTTTTGATTACCCAATCTTCATCAGAGCATTCGATCACTTTTGCAGTAAATCCACAGGATGCGGTAAAAGCCAAAAATTTAATAGAGCAGGAGTTCGAACTGGAACTGGGCGCAGGTAAGCTGGATGCAATTAAGGTAGAAAGTAACCTTTCCATCCTGGCTATCGTTGGCGAAAACATGAAGAAAACCCCTGGGATTTCCGGCAAATTATTTCATGCACTAGGTAGAAATGGTGTAAATGTTGTGGCCATTGCACAGGGCTCTTCAGAATATAATATTTCGGTAATTATTTTTAAAGACGATCTTACAAAAGGCTTAAACACTGTTCATGATGCCTTCTTTGCCGAACTGCAAAAAACATTACATGTGTTTGTAGTTGGGGTGGGTAATATTGGTAAAGAGCTATTAAAGCAAATTAATGATCATCATGCTTACCTGGTGAAAAACAATCTCCTGAATATTAAGATTGTAGGTTTAACAAACTCCAGAAAAATGCTTGTTGATGCAGAAGGTTTAAACCTTGATGTATGGGAAAACTCTTTAGAAGAAAAAGGGGAAACTGCCGATCTTACAAAGTTTGTTGATCAAATGAAGGTGCTGAATCTGCCTAATTGTGTTTTTGTAGACAATACAGCAAGCCCTTTCCCTTCAACTTTTTATAAGCAGGTTTTCGAGGCGAACGTATCAGTAGTAACTTGTAATAAAATCGCAAATTCAGGAGAATATAAACAGTTCGCAGAACTTAAAGATACTGCCCAAAAACATGGGGTAGATTTTTATTACGAAACAAACGTGGGTGCAGGCTTGCCTATCATTAAAACACTTAATGATCTAATCATCAGCGGTGATAAAATCACGAAAATAGAAGCAATTCTGTCGGGCACTATTTCCTTCATTTTTAACAATTTTAAGGGAGATGTTACCTTTTACGATGTGGTGAAACAGGCACAGGAAAAAGGATATACAGAACCAGACCCAAGGGATGATTTAGGTGGAGTAGACTTTATGCGTAAGATGTTAATCCTGGCAAGAAACAGCGGCTTACCTTTGGAAGCAAAAGATGTAGATTTAGGTGCAATTCTTCCTGATAATTGCGCAAAAGCCCCAAGTGTAGATGCTTTTTATGAAGAATTAAAAATCTCTAACGATTATTTCGAGAAATTGAAGAGAGACGCCGAGGCCGACGGAAAAGTGTTGAGGTATATCGGTAAGTTGGAAGACGGAAAAGTGAGTATTAGCCTGCAGGCAGTAGGGGCGAATCATCCTTTTTATGCGCTGTCAGGCAGCGATAATATCATAGCCTTTACTACCGAAAGATATTGCGAAACGCAAATGGTGGTAAAAGGACCAGGGGCAGGCGCAGCTGTAACAGCAGCAGGTGTATTTGCAGATTTAGTTAAAGTAGGAGCAAACCAATAATGAGCAGTAAATCTATAAAAGTATTTTCGCCTGCAACTGTAGCCAATGTAGTATGTGGGTTTGATATTCTTGGTTTCGCCGTAAACGAGCCGGGAGATGAATTGTATATGGAATTATGTGATGAGCCCGGTGTGGTTATCACCTCTATCGAAGGAGATGGCGGAAAATTACCTCTGGATCCAGATAGAAATACCGTGAGTGCTTGTGTAAAAAGTGTGTTGAAGCATTTGGGCCGGGAAGACATCGGCGTAAAGCTAAAGCTAACTAAAAAAATGCCCTTGGGGAGTGGCTTAGGCTCCAGTTCTGCAAGTGCTGTTGCCGGGATTTTTGCCTTAAATGAATTGTTGGATCGTCCCTTAACCAAACATGAATTACTGCCTTTTGCAATGGAGGGCGAAAGAATTGCATGCGGCCATGGCCATGCCGACAATGTTGCACCAGCTTTGTTTGGTGGTTTTACCCTGATCAAAAGTTACGACCCTTTAGAGGTGATTGCCTTGCCGGTACCTAACTTATACTGCGCTCTGCTTTATCCTCATGTAGACGTTCCTACAAGAGACGCCCGTCAAATTATCCGTTCAAAGGTCTTGTTAAAAGACGCAGTAACGCAGTGGGGTAATATTGCCGGTTTGGTAAGCGCATTATATCAACAAGATTATGACCTTTTAGGGCGTTGTATGAAGGATGTTATTGTTGAACCTGTTCGTTCTATGCTAATCCCGGAATTCGACCGAATGAAAGAAATGTCTATGGAAAACGGAGCTTTAGGTTTTGGAATCTCCGGTTCCGGGCCAACCGTGTTTTCTTTATTTCGTTCACCGGATGATGCGCAAAGGGTGTTATTAACCATGCAGCAAATGTTATTGGATAAAGGAATAGAAAGTAATATCTATTTATCAGAAATTAATAAAACCGGGCCCGTAGTATTGTAGTTCGTGTTAGTCGTTGTTTAGTTTTAGATCAAGCAATCGAATTAGCATAAAAGCGTTTTAAATTATAAATATTGAATACCTGTTTCGAGATGGATAGTTATCAAATCAACCAATCGCTAAAAACAAACCAACTAATAAAATGAAACTATACTCCACCAAAAACCATAGTTTATCTGTAGATTTTGAAACAGCAGTTTTCAATAGTTTACCTGCAGATAAAGGTTTATATATGCCCACAGTTTTGCCTCAGTTACCTGCTGATGTTATTGCTGGCTGGGACAATAAATCATTACCAGAAATAGCTTTTGATTTAGCTTACGCTTTATTAAAAGATGATATTTCTGCTGATGAGTTAAAAGCTATTGTAGACGAAGCTACGAATTTTGAAGCGCCTTTGGTTCCTTTAGATAAAGATGTTTTTGTGTTGGAATTGTTCCATGGGCCATCTTTAGCTTTTAAAGACTTCGGAGGAAGATTCATGAGCCGGATCATGTCTCATTTCTTAAAAAAGGAACATAAAGACATCAGGATTTTGGTAGCTACCTCTGGCGATACCGGCGGTGCTGTTGCCCTGGGTTTCCTAAATGTTCCAGGAATTAAAGTCACTATTCTTTATCCGAAAGGAAAAGTAAGCTTAATTCAGGAACTACAATTAACCACTAATGGCAACAACATAGAAGCGTTAGAAGTAGACGGTACTTTTGATGATTGCCAGGCTTTGGTGAAACAAGCTTTTCATGATAAGGAACTCAATGAGAAGTTTAACTTAACATCAGCAAATTCTATTAATATCAGTCGGCTGATTCCTCAAATGTTCTACTATGCAAACAGCTATGCCCGTTTGAAGAACCAATTTAAAGATATAACGTTTGTAACGCCGAGCGGAAACTTTGGAAACATTGCTGCCGGAATGATGGCACATAAAATGGGATTACCTGTAAAGCAATTTATTGCAGCTACAAATAGCAATGATATTGTTCCTCAATATTTGCAAACCAGCATTTACACTGCCCGCCCAAGCGTACAAACGCTTGCCAATGCGATGGACGTTGGCGACCCAAGTAACTTTGTTCGTATACTGGATTTATTTGATAACGACAAAGCTAAATTAGAGGAAAAATTTACCGCTATAGCTTTCAACGACGAGCTGATTAAAGAAGCTGTTGTAAGGGTTTATAAAGAAAAAGGATATGGAATGTGCCCTCATACTGCAACTGCTTATTTAGCTATTGAAGCCGAAAAATCTATAGGTAATCAAACTGAAGGAAATGCTTATGTAATGTTAGCAACTGCACATCCTTGTAAGTTCCCTGATGTTTTTGAAGAGCTAGGAATTAAATATGATATTCCTTCTTCGGTAGATGAATTATATCATAAAGA
>JAZQRF010000026.1:0-10484 GCA_045629485.1 Pelobium sp.
ATTAATGGGCCATCCGGAAGATGTAATGCCGTTTTGCGTTAGAAATTATCAGATTAAAGATGATAAGGGAAATATTATATTTGAAAAATCCGGAAATTATCAAACCATAAATCAAGTAAATCTTAAACAGCCTGTAAATACCAAGCAATTGACAATTTCTTTAGAACATCCTTCAGAGAATGTCCCTGTATCATTATTTTCGGTTCGTTGTTACAGTTAGAAAGTTATATATCATAATATGATGAAAATTAAAGGAATGAGATGGTGGATAGTTGTTCTTCTGTTTTTGGCAGCGGTACTAAATTATGTAGATAGACAAACGCTATCTGCCTTAGCTCCTACCATACAGATAGATTTAAACATGAATGATAATGATTATGCCAATGTCATTAATATATTTTTAATTGCCTATACCATTTCTTATTTAATATCCGGCCGTATAGCTGATAAGATTGGGACTAAAGCAGCACTGCTGGTTTTTGTAACCTGGTGGTCATTAGCTAATATTTTTACAGCGGCGGCAAGTACTGTTGTTTCTTTGAGTGTATATCGATTTATGTTAGGTTTAGGTGAAGCAGGCGTATGGCCCGCCGCCAGTAAAGCTGTTTCGGAGTGGTTTCCAGCTAAAGAAAGAGGAATAGCGATAGGTTTATATACTATGGGAGCAACCATTGGTGCAACCATTGCTCCTTATATTGTAATCCCTTTGGCAACACATACTTATTCCGAAACTATGCCATTGGTAGCAAATTTATTAGGGCAAGGCACTGGCTGGAAATTGGCATTTATTCTGACAGGAATTGCTGGGTTATTATGGTTAATTCCCTGGAGTCTTATTTATCAAAAACCAGAAAAAAGCAATCTAGTTACTTCTGCAGAACTTGATATGATAAAAAATTCTGAGGCTATGGAAAACCCGGATGATACAGAAATTAAAAATGCATGGTCATGGAAACAAATTTTACTATTTAGGGGGACATGGTTATTATTAGTTGCAAGATTAATTACAGATCCGGTATGGTATTTCTATCAGTTTTGGTTTCCTAAGTATTTAAGTGCCGATAGAGGATTAAGTCAGGATGATTTAAAAATAACATGGATTATTTATGCTGCGGCAGGAATTGGTAGTTTATTAGGAGGTATACTTTCTGGTTTAATTATCAAAAAAGGAATTAAGCCTGCAAATAGTAGAATGTGGGTGATGTTAGGATGCGCCGCTATTATGCCATTATCTCCTTTTATTGCAAGTGCTACAGGTTTAAATTTTTCGATGGTTTTAACTTTTTGCACCGTTCTGGCTTCATTGGCCTGGCTTACAAATATTAGTTCTTTGGTGGTGGATGTTGTGCCAAAACATTCTTTAGGAACGGTTTTTAGTGTGGTAGCTGCAGGAAGTACAATTGGAGGTATTGTTATGAACATGATTGTTTCTGCAATGGTTACAGAAAGTACTACAACATCAGGTGGATTCTTAGATAAAAGTTTCCATGCTGTTTTCGATTCGGTTTTATCATTAGTGCAAGGGCAGGGATATATGCAATGGTTTTTAGTTATGGCATTTTTACATCCTTTAGCATGGTTAATTTTGAGATTTGGAGGAATTCAGCGTTTATCTGCTGTAAAAAAACAAATTTAATTTTTATAGAATAGAATTATAACAAAATAACAAAGCTTTTCAGGTTTCTTGAAGAGCTTTGTTATATAATAGATTTACTTCTTATTCAACTCCTGTAAAAACTGTGTCGGTGTTTTACCAAATTCCTTTTTAAACGCTTTGGTAAAATAAGATTGGGTTTGTATCCCCACACGGTACATCACTTCTGTAAGCATCACATCTTCTTTGGTCATTATTTCTACTGCTTTACGCAAGCGAATCGTTCTGGTAAATTCGCCTATAGATTGACCCGTAATGGTTTTAATCTTTTGATAGAGTTTTGTTCGGCTCATACCAATTTCGACACAAAGAAATTCTACATCAAGATCCGGGTTTATGAGCTGCGAATCAATAATTCCAAGCAGTTTATCCATAAATTCTTTATCCTTGATAGAATGGACCAGTTCCCTTGCCTGCGTATGATGGTTTTTTAGGTAATGGTCTTTTAATTTCTGTTTTTGCTCGAAAATGTTTTTTAAGGTAAGCTGAAGTAAATTAATGTTAATAGGTTTAGCGAAATAGAAATCAGCACCCGAATTTGCACCTTCAATCTCTGCTTCGATACTGTTTTTAGCAGTGAGCATTAAAAAAGGAATATGCGAGGTTTCCGTATTCTCCTTCAGTAAGCGGCAAAACTCAATGCCATTCATGCCTGGCATCATCACATCACTGATAATAAGATCTGGGAAAACTTCTGCTGCTTTTTCAATGCCTTCCTGTCCGTCGGAAGCTTCTGATATGATATAGTTCAGGCTAAGGGTTTGTTTTAGGAATTCACGTAACTCTTCATTGTCGTCTACAATAAGGATATGTTTACCTATTGTTACGGGTTGATCTTTTGAAAGACCACTTATCTCTATCTCCGGCTTTTTCTCCGGAGAATAGGAGATGCTCTCCAGCCTTACGCCACCCTTCATTTCTTCTTCTTTCCAGGTTTCTTCCTCAGGATAATCGCTTTTATCTGCCGGTAAGGCAATGATCAGTTCGGTACCTTGCTGCCTCTCGCTAGAGACCATAATCAATCCTTTGTGCAGCATGGTAAGGCTTTTAACAAAGGCCAGGCCAACACCCGAACCCAGGTGCGATTCTGTGATTCGGTAATAACGCTCGAAAAGATGTTTGATGGATTCTCCGGAAATACCAATCCCATTATCTGCGACCCTGATAGCAACATATTTTTTTGCAGGGTAGTTGCTCCTGATAACCAATTCATTTTCAAATGATAAATGGATGTTATCAATCGAACCTAGCGTTTCTAAAACTACTTCTCCCCCTTCAGGAGTATATTTTAAGGCATTATTGATAAGGTTAAGAACTATTTTTTCCAGCACATGTTTATCAAACCAGGCTTCGGGCGACTGCTTGTCTTTTTTAACCAAGAAAGTGATGTTTTTTTCACTGGCCATATCTCTAAATTCCTCGGCTACTTCATCAATAAAACTGTTGATATTGCCTTTGCTAACTTTTAGCTTTAAAGCGCCGTTTTCTACTTTTCTGAAATCCATGAGTTCATTTATTAAGCTTAATAAACGGTTGGCATTTCTGTGGATGGTGGTATAGAAGTGTTTGAAAGAAGAGTCCTGGTCTTCTTTCAGGAGCCGGTCTATGGGCCCGAGAATTAATGATAGTGGAGTACGAAATTCGTGGGAAATATTGGTGAAAAACTGCAGTTGGATCTGGTGCATCTCTTCCCGCTTTTTCTCTTCAATCGCCCTTATTTCCAGTTTCCTTTTGAAGTTGAGCAGGAGATAGGCCAGGTAAACGAAAATGATGAAAACGCTAATCCTGAACCACCAGGTTTCCCAAAATGGTGCTGCGATGATTATTTTAACAGCCGTTCCCTCATGATTCCAGATGCCATCGTTGTTAGCTGCTTTAACCCTAAATGTGTAAGTTCCCGGATCCAGATTGGTATAAGAAGCCTTCCGGTTAACACCAGCATTGTTCCAGTCATGGTCAAAACCTTCTAATTTATAGGCATACCTGTTGTTTTCTGCCGCAGTGTAATTGAGGGCCGCAAAACTGAAAGCTATTGCAGACTGGTCATAAGAAAGTTTTATTTCTTTGGTAAGGCTAATATCCTTTTGCAAAGGGGAGTCCTTTTCACCTGCAAAAATCTCTTTATTGTAAATACTAAAACTGGTAAGAAATACAGGAGGGATATAATTATTGGTTTTTATTTGCTCAGGATAAAAATAATTAAAACCATTAATGCCACCAAAAAACATTTCCCCGCTCCTGCTTTTTAGGTAAGCATTGGCCTCAAATTCTAATCCCTGTAAACCATCTTCGGTATTGTACTTTTTAAAATCCAGGGTTTGAGGATTTAGTTTTATGAGGCCATTTGATGTAGAGATCCAAAGATTACCCTTTTTGTCTTCGGTAATTCCCTTAATAAATTCGTTAGCTAAACCTGCTTTGTCAGTGAAAAGGGAGAAGGTGTTGGTTTTTTTATCAAAAAGATATAAACCGGTTTGTCCAATCCAGAGCCTGCCTTTACTATCGATGAAAATTATTCGTAAATCCGGCTTTTTCACATCTTTTGTGAAATAATGAGTAAAAGTTCCTGCGGTGAGGTTATAGCAGTTTAATCCGCCGTCATCGGTTCCAATCCATAAATTACGCTCCTGGTCTTCTTCAATAGCCACCACATTATTTCCAGACAGCTGAGTTATTTTGTCTTTTCCGTAAATGACCCGTTTAAAGGTTCCGGTTTTTTTGTCAAACAGGTTAAGGCCACCGTAATAGGTGCCTACCCAGATATTTTTCTGACTGTCTTCTAAGGATTTCTGGATATAATCTGAGGAGATTGAATTTGGTGAAGTGCTTTTAAAAGTATATCGCTTAAAATTTCCGCTCTTCTTATCAAAAATATTCAGGCCTCCTCCCCATGTTCCGATAACTAAATCGCCATCACTACTTTCCATGATGTGTAAAATCGCATCAGATCCTATGCTTGACGGCTTGAATGGATTATTTCGATAATGGGTAAAGCTGTTGTTTTTTTTGTTCCAAAAATTTAATCCTCCTCCATCTGTACCAATCCACAGGTTTCCATCTTTATCCTCATAAAACGTTCTTACATCATTATAGCTAAGGCTATTCTTATCGGGCTTTTGCTGTACTAACCTGAATTTATCTGCATGTGCACTGTATAAGTTTATCCCACCACGATGAGTACCAACCCATAAATTTTCCTGCCGGTCTTTGTAAAGAGCCGAAACTGTCCTTTGAGAAAGAGAAGACAGGTTTCCGGGCTCGTTTTGGTAATGTGTAAACTGATTGTTTGTAATATCAAGAAGGTCTAATCCGCCATTGATGCCTCCCACCCAAAGGTTGTTTTTTGCATCAACCACGATTGCCCTCACCTGGTCGCTTCCCAAACTGTTTGGATTCGTATTCTGGTGTCGGTACGAGGTTGTTTTTTTAGTGAGAAGGTCATAGCAAAATAAGCCTTTATCTTCTGTTCCCAGCCATAATTCCTGGTTATCCCGTTTTGCAATCACTCGTATAGCATATTGATTAAACTCCGGTATGGGATGAATTACAGCAGTTTTAGGGTTAAAAAAATTCAGTCCCTTATCGGTAGCTATCGATAGGTTTCCTTCGTGATCATTAACCATGTAGTTAATGCGGAGATCGCTAAGTTTGGTTTCTCCGTCGAAAGCTTCAAAAATATTTTTTTTAGCATTGTACAAAAATAGACCATCGCCATAAGTCCCCGCCCATATGTTGCCATTCTCATCTTCGCAAACAGAGGTAATGATATTTGTATGGAGCTTGCTATTTTGCTTAGAGAAAGGATAAGTAATGAAATTTTGATGAGCGGGGTCAAATTTATTTAGGCCATTAGAGGTCCCTATCCACAAATTTTTGTTCTTATCCTCATAAATACAACGGATGTAGTTGTCGCTTAAACTGCCGGGTTTTTTAGGATCATGTTTGTACACCTTAATCTGGTAGGCATCATATTTATTTAAGCCATCACGTGTGCCAAACCAAATAAATCCAAGATGATCCTGAAAGATACATTCGATGGTACTGTTGGATAAACCATTCTCATTACTGATATGCCTGAATTTTAATTCCTGAGCAGAAGTGTTGTGAGTGAATAAAATAAAATGAATAATAATGACAAGAATTGCCAACAGAGTTTTTCTTATATTAAAAAGATAAGGCTTCTTGTTTTTTATCATTAAGTTGTGAGACGGGTTTAAACTGTTTGCTAAAGTTAAACAGATTTATTTAAAGCATTTGTAAATTCAGGATATCCGGTAAAAAGATTAAAACAAGTAAATTTTAGCCTGATATGTTATTTAGAACCAAAAAAATGGACGATAGAACAAAAAAAATGCAGGCGTAAAGCATTCATTTGTATCATAAAACCAACCAATAAATAAATCAATTGTGGCCTGTATATAAGGGCCATGATTGATTACCAATTTAACCAAAATAATTGTTTATGTATAACTTTACATTTCAGATGAAGAGCAGGCTTTTCTTTTTGACGCTGTGTATGCTATTCTCCTCAGTGTCTCTCCTGCATGCTCAAAGTACCATCACTATTAATGGAACTGTAACCGCAGCTTCTGATGGGGGAGTGCTTGCGGGAGTAAGTGTAAAACTAAAAGGAACAACAACCGGGACCATCACCGATGGCAACGGACGTTTCAGTATAAGGGCCCCTTCAAACGGTGCAATACTGGTATTTACCTATATCGGTTTTAAACCCCGGGAGGTTGAAGCAAACAGCAGCAGTTCTAATCTGGTAGTAATACTAACAGAAGACGCCGCCGCCTTAAATGAGGTAGTAGTAATTGGTTACGGAACCACACGGCGGGAGGATTTGACAGGAACTATTTCTGTAGTCACCTCTAAAGATTTCCAAAAAGGAAATATCACCACACCAGAACAGTTAATTTCCGGTAAAGTTCCGGGGGTTTCTATTACTTCAAATGGCGGCCAGCCCGGCGCCGGAAGTACTATACGCATAAGAGGCGGATCATCTTTAAATGCAAGTAACGATCCATTGTTTGTTATTGATGGGGTACCGGTAGAAAATACCAGTATATCCGGGGCTTCAAACCCATTAAGTTTTATCAACCCTAATGACATCGAATCGTTTACCGTGTTAAAAGACGCCTCTGCCGCCGCAATTTACGGGGCAAGGGCATCGAATGGGGTAATTATTATCACTACTAAAAAAGGCCAGTCGGGAGCTTTTAAAGTAAACTTTAGTACCCTAAATTCAATATCAGATATCATTAAATATTCAGAAGTGCTTAGCGCCGATCAGTTTAGAGAAGTGGTTCAGGCTAATGGAACTCCAGAACAGGTAGCCATGCTTGGAAATTATAATACCAACTGGCAGGATAAAATTTATCAGTTGGGCGCATCTACTGATAATAACATCACTTTTAATGGAGGGATTAAAAATCTTCCTTATCGCTTATCTTTAGGTTACCAAAACCAGACAGGAATTCTAAAAACGGATGAACTGCAAAAAACTTCGGCTGCTTTAGTTTTAAATCCAACCTTTTTTGACAATCACTTAAAAGTAGACCTGAACCTGAAAGGAAGTATGCAAAAGACCAGGTTTGCCAATACAGCAGCCATAGGTGGTGCAGTAAGTTTCGATCCTACCCAGGCCGTTTATACCAATAGGGAGAATTTTGGAGGATACTGGGAATGGCAAAATGTAGGCAATCCGAGTGGACTGGAGAATTTGGTAGGAAGAAACCCTGTGGGTTTATTATACCAGCGGGAGAACCGGGCAAAACCATTAAGAAGTATTGGTAATTTACAAATAGATTATAAGTTTCATTTCCTTCCGGAATTACGGGCTAATCTGAATCTGGGTTACGATGTGGCCGATGGAAAAGGAACCACCTTTGTTGCAGGTAATGCGGCAGAACTGATTGACCAGGGCGGTGAAAATAATCAATATCGCCAGGGAAGAACAAATACTGTGGTTGATTTTTATCTTAACTATGTCAAAAGTATTGCAGCTATAAAAAGCAAGATAGATGTTACTGCAGGTTACTCCTATAATGATTACTTAAGTAAATATTATATTTATGCAGGGTATGCTGCAGACGGAACACAGCTCACGGCTACACCAACATTCCCATACGACAAACCTCAGTACAGGCTTATTTCTTATTTTGGGCGTTTAAATTACAATTATGACGAACGCTATTATTTAACCGCAACGGTTCGTCAGGATGGCTCATCTCGTTTTGGTCCGGAATACAGAAAGGCAGTCTTTCCATCTGTAGCCGTTTCCTGGTCGATTAAAAATGAGAGTTTCTTAAAGAACATCGATAAAATTTCTGCACTAAAGCTAAGGGCAAGTTACGGTATAACCGGGCAGCAGGATGGATTAGCGAATTACGCTTACCTTTCTACCTATAACTTGAGTACAGAGAATGCTTCGTACCAGTTTGGAGACGCTTATTATCAGATGTACCGGCCAAGTGCATACATCTACAATATCAAATGGGAGGAAACAGCAACTGCTAATTTAGGTGTCGATTTTGGTTTGTGGGACAACAGAGTTACCGGTAGTATTGATCTCTACCAGAAGAAAACCAATGATTTGTTGAACCGTGTGCCACAACCTGCAGGAACCAATTTCTCTGCAACGGCAGTTGTGAATGTGGGGGATATGGAAAATAAGGGCATAGAGTTTAATGTGAACGTCGTTCCTGTTAAAAGTCAAAATTTCACCTGGGATGCCGGCTTTAACCTTACCTATAATGAAAACACCATTACCAATTTAACTGTAGTACCAAACGATCCTAAATACATTGGTTTCCCTAGCGGAAGCATACAGGGTGGTGTAGGCGGTCAGTTTGCCCAAATCAATGCAGTAGGTGGGCCAAAAAACACCTTCTATCTTTTCCAGCAAGTGTACGATAGCAATGGGAAACCTATCGAAGGAGTATATGTAGACCAAAACGGAGATGGTTTAATTACCCCGGATGATAAGATCAAAACCAAAGTTGCGGACCCTAAAGTGTTTCTGGGCTTTAGTAATAATTTCAGCTATAAAAACTGGACAGCAAGTTTTGTGATGAGGGCAAGTTTAGGAAATTATGTTTACAGCAATGCCTTTAGTCAAAGAGGAACCCTGAACCAGGTGTTGGGTACAGCCATACTGTTAAATGCTTCTCCAAATTACCTGGAAACCAATTTTAGGGCACAACAGCTTTTGAGTGATTACTATATTCAGAACGCTTCATTCTTAAAAATGGATAACCTGGCAGTGGGGTATGATTTCGGTGGTGTGCTTAAAAATAACGCTACCCTTCGCTTAAATGCCACTGTTCAGAATGTTTTTGTAATCACTAAATATGATGGCATCGATCCGGAAGTGATATCAGGTATAGATAACAACTTGTATCCGCGACCAAGAATTTTTTCTTTAGGATTGAACCTTAACTTTTAATCTGCTGATCATGAAAAAAAATAATCACCTAAAAATAATGAGGAGAGCATCTTTCTCAATAATAATCTTATTAGCAGTGGCCGCGATATTTACAGCATCCTGCAATAAATTAGAACTGAAACCAACCAATGATATCACAGCAGATGTAGTGTATGCTACTCCGCAAGGCTACAAACAAGCATTGGCTAAGGTGTATGGCGCATTTGCTTTAACAGGAAATGCCACTACCGGGCAGCAGGATATTCCGGTAGAAATTATACAGGATGAAGGGAATTCAGATTTTCTTCGTCTATACTGGAACCTGCAGGAAATCACCACCGACGAATCGGTATGGTCATGGCAAAATGATGCCGGTATATTAGGGTTGCATGAATTGAGCTGGTCATCCACCAATTCTATCATCAATGGTTTGTATTACCGCTCCTTTTTTCAAATTACCTTATGTAACGATTTTTTGCGTCAATCCACCGATGAAAAACTGACAGAAAGAGGCATCAGCGGGACAGATGCAGAACAAATTCGTAAGTTCAGGAACGAGGCTCGTTTCTTAAGAGCTTTCCAGTATTGGGTGCTGATGGATTTATACGGAAAGCCTGCTTTCGTGACCGAAGATTATGTGATAGGAAGTGCGGTATTGCCACAACAGATTCAGCGTAAAGATCTTTTTACCTATATAGAATCGGAATTACAGGCCATAGAAAATGAGCTTGCATTGCCCAGAACTAATGAATATGGGCGGGCCGACAGGGCTGCGGCATGGGCCTTACTTTCGAGGATGTATCTGAATGCAGAAGTGTATATAGGCACACCAAAATATACCGAAGCGATCACCTATTGTAATAAAATTATAGGAGCGGGTTATACTTTACATCCTGATTACCGTGAGCTGACTTTGGCAGATAACCACCTGAATACTGATGAGTTTATCCTGACCATCAATTATGACGGTACGCATACCCAAAATTTTGGAGGCACCACTTACCTCATGCATGGTCCTGCTAATGTTCCGGCAGAAGTATCGGGTTCTAATGGCGATTGGGGAGGGCAGCGGTTTACTCAGAACTTTGTCGCTCTTTTTGCCGATCCCAGTGGGGATACAGACAGGAGGGCACAATTCCATACCAGCGGGCAAACTCTGGAAATGACCGATCTTTACCTTGCTACAGCAGGTTATTCAAGCACCAAATTTAGGAACAAGACCCGTTCCGGCGCTGCTGCGCCTAACCAGGATGCCGCAAAAGATTTTTCTGATATAGATTTTCCTTTATTCCGTTTGGGAGAAATTTACCTCACCTATGCCGAAGCTGTATTACGCGGTGGTACAGGCGGGGATACCAATACGGCATCGGCTTACATTAACGATCTTAGAACAAGAGCCTA
>JAZQRF010000027.1:0-2069 GCA_045629485.1 Pelobium sp.
ATTATACCAAATATTTCCTGAAGCTCCTTTAGCAATGGTTGTTTCCGATCCCCAGCCGTACACATCCTGGTTAAAAGAAGTGGCCAGTTTAAACCCGCTCCCGTTCCAGCCATCGGCATTGGGCAGGTAAACATAACCTTCGTATTTATTGTTGGAACCCGCAGAAGTCAATACATAACCATTTTCCCGTTCTGCAGGAGTTTGCCACGAGTCACCGCCTTTTACTATTAAAGCCGGATAAATGACAATATCTCTGAAAGGCGTAACGGTAAGTGTTAAAACAGAATACAAGGGTTTAATGGTCGAGCCAGCTCCAGAATCCTGGTTAACATCCGTTTTAAGTCTGACAGCAACTTTACTGGCTTCGTTTACCGGAAGCTTTAGTCTTGTTGCCATGATAAAATTCAGGTCAACGCCTTTAATTACTTTCTTAGTACCATCGTCTGAGGTCAGTTTTACTTCTGCCACGTTTACCCATCCATTTGCTACGGAAGTATCTTTCGGCAGTGCAAACTGCAAAGTGTAGGATGGCAAAACTTTTATCCCATAATCAGGCGCTTTAAAATTAAAAGTGATGACGCCCTCTTGCTTATTATCCGGCGTAAGCACAACTGTACTTACCGTAGAGGAAAACTGCTGGCTGGAGGCAGGTGGCATCGTGATTACCTTTTGTTCCATATCTTCTTTACAGCCGTAAAAAAGGATGGAAAACAGGATCGATATCAAAAATATATTTTTCATTTTATGTTTTTTAAAATCGTTAGACCTTCATTCTTTATATTTAATAGCCTGTATTTTGACTAAGATTTGGATTGGCAGATAAATCTGTAGGCGGCAATGGAAAAATATTGAATTTACTGGCCACTGCAGTTCCTGCTTTTACGCCGCCTTTCCATGCCCATAAATAAGCATCGGTAGTGAATTTATTGAAACGGATCAGGTCTGTTCTTCTAAATGCTTCGTAATATAGCTCTCTCCCGCGTTCGTCTAAAATAAAATCTAAGGTGAGCGCACTGGCTAAAATATTGCCGCTGGTGCTTCCATTATAGGCTCTTGTTCTAAGATCGTTAATGTAAGCCGATGCCGTATTGGTATCCCCGCCTGTACCACCGCGTAATACAGCTTCGGCATAAGTAAGGTAAATTTCTCCCAAACGGAATAAAGGAAAATCTATATCAGAAAAATCTTTTGCGGCATCCTGGTTAGGCGCAGCAGCGCCTGAACGGGTCTTGTTCCTGAACTTGGTACTGGAATAACCTGCTGTTGCGAGGTAAAGGTCGGTCATTTCCAGGGTTTGCCCGCTGGTGTGGAATTGAGCCCTTCTATCGGTATTTCCACTGGGATCTGCAAAAAGAGCGACAAAGTTCTGAGTAAACCGCTGCCCTCCCCAATCGCCGTTGGAACCCGATACTTCTGCCGGAACATTAGCAGGACCATGCATGAGGTAAGTGGTGCCTCCAAAATTTTGGGTATGCGTTCCATCATAATTGATGGTTAGGATAAACTCATCTGTATTCAGGTGGTTATCTGCCAAAGTCAGCTCCCGGTAATCAGGGTGCAAAGTGTAACCCGCACCGATAATTTTATTACAATAGGTGATCGCTTCAGTGTATTTTGGAGTGCCTATATAAACTTCGGCGTTGAGATACATCCTTGAAAGTAGGGCCCATGCCGCAGCCCTGTCAGCCCGCCCATATTCATTAGTTCTGGGCAATGCAAGCTCATTTTCTATGGCCTGTAATTCTGACTCTATATAAGCAAAAAGATCTTTACGCTGAATTTGCGGAGGCAATACGGCACTTCCTATCACATAATCTTCGGTCACGAAAGCAGGTTTCCCGTATAAATCCATCAGCACCCAATACTGGAAAGCTCTTAAGAAACGAGCCTCGTTCCTGAATTTTCGAATTTCTTCTGCATCCGCTCCGCTGATACCTCTTTCTGCTAATTTTTCATCGGTAGACTGGCGTAAAAAATCGTTACATAAGGTAATTTGAAAAAAGGAGCGGTAATACAAACCATTGATGATAGAATTGGTGGATGACCAGCTCAATTCATGCAACCCTAAT
>JAZQRF010000028.1:0-19666 GCA_045629485.1 Pelobium sp.
AGTACTCTTACCGTGATCAATATGTGCAATAATGCAAAAGTTACGTATATGCTTCATTTGATCTGCAAAGATAGATTTTTAACCGTAATTTTAATTACAGAATTTAGCAAATTAAAAGAACCTGATCATATTACAGATAATCTTCAGAAATTTCCGTCGCCTAATAAGAAAATCGGTTATTTAATCCTTCTGCCAAGGCTTTACGGCTGGTGAAATCTGGGATAAACGAACAGACGATTAGTGTTTTACTTTAAACACTTTAATACATGCAATTGATAATCAGTTTGGGAAGGCAACGAAAATTCTATGAATGAAATCTGTTTAGAAAGAAAACAGCCCCGGAATTTTTATCGAGGCTGTTTTCTTTTGATTTATTCACCTCTTTTAAGGCCAAATTTTTCTATTTTGCTGTAAAGGTGACTCCTCTGAATGTCTATGTCCTCCGCAGTTTTGGAAACATTCCAGTTGTTTTTTTCTAGTTTAAACTTGATGTATTCTTTCTCCGCATAATCTTTATAATCCTGGAAGTTGGTAAAGCCATCAAAATCGAATCCGCTGGATTTGGTGGTGTTAACAGGTTCGTAGATGCTTCCGCTTGGGTTAGAGAACGCTTTTACGTCTTCTTCAGTAATCGTTTTATCACTTAAAATGATCAATCTTTCTATAACGTTTCTTAATTCTCTGATGTTACCCGACCATGGAAGATTCTTTAGTGCTTCGTGTGCTGGGATTGATATTTTCTTAACCGGCATACCGTAATCCTGGCAAATTTCTTCACAAAATGTTTCGGATAATAAAGCTACATCACTTCTTCTCTCTGCCAGCGGAGGGACATGGATATGGATCACGTTTAGACGATGGTATAAGTCCATCCGGAAAGCTCCAGCTTCAATTTCTTTTAAAAGGTCTTTATTAGTAGCTGCAACCACACGTACGTTCACATCTATTTCTTTTTCGCCACCTACCCGGGTAATTTTGCCTTCCTGCAATGCTCTTAAAACTTTTGCCTGAGCAGATGAGCTCATATCACCAATCTCGTCCAGGAATAGTGTTCCGCCATTGGCCTGTTCGAATTTTCCAATACGTTGTTTTACAGCAGAAGTAAAAGATCCTTTCTCGTGTCCGAACAATTCAGATTCTATGAGTTCTGATGGAATTGCCGCACAGTTAACCTCAATAAGCGGGCCTGTGTTACGGTTAGATTTTTCGTGAAGCCATCTCGCCACCAGCTCTTTACCGCTTCCATTAGCTCCAGTTACTAATACTCTGGCTTCTGTTGGTGCTACACGCTCTATCGTTTCTTTAATCTTTAAAATGGCAGGGGAGTCCCCAAGTATTTGCCTAACTTTTGTCTTGCTAACTTTTTGTTTAAGAACTTTAGTTTCTGTAACTAAAGAACCTCTGTCTAAAGCGTTTCTAACAGTAATTAATAATCTGTTAAGATCAGGTGGTTTAGAGATGAAATCGAAAGCTCCTTTTTTTGATGCCTCCACTGCGGTTTCAACAGTTCCGTGTCCTGATATCATAATAAATGGCAAGTCTGGTCTTATTTCCAAACCAGCGGTAAGGACTTCCATACCGTCCATTTTATTCATTTTAATATCACAAAGAACCAGATCGTAATTGTTTTTTTTAATTAACTCAAGACCATCTACGCCATTGTCAATATCTTCTATCTCGAAATTCTCATATTCCAGAATTTCTCTTAAAGTACTTCTAATTGATCTCTCGTCGTCAATAATTAAAATTTTAGCCATAAAAAAATATTAATCTCTGGTGTAATAAATGTATACTAATATAGACAATTTTTGTAAATAAAAAAGTCCTGCAAATATTGCAGGACTTCAAAACTCGTAATAAATGCAAATTTATAAGCCGGGTTCTGTTATCCTGAATTGCTTCAGGATACCCCTATCATTTATCTTGCCATAATATTGCTATTATGATCTAACGACCTACCCTTCCCGATAGTGGCTAACACAGCAGAACGAGCAGCTCCGGCGTTCGGGATTTATTTGGTCTTTCAACTCCTGAGGTTTACCACGATGCATGTTGCCATACAAAGTCGTGAGCTCTTACCTCACGTTTTCACCTTTTCCCCGAAAAACGGGGTAGTCTATTTTCTGTAGCACTTTCTGTCGCCCTTATTACAAGACGCCTTCCCGTTAGGAAGCAGGATGCTCTGCGTTGCCCGGACTTTCCTCCATCCCGCCTAAGCGGAACAGCGATAGAGCAATTTGCACTGCAAAGTTAGCTATTTACTTAACACGTAATATCTATATGCATAAAATACTTTGATACTTACCTTTTAAATGTTTTATTTTAACTCCATGAAGTAAGTTTTTAGTCAGTAGAATAAAGAGAGCAGGCTATCCTGGGCTAAGACAGTTGTACCGGCTTCTTACCCGCTTACCAAACGGTCTTATACTTATCCGAGACTTATTCGAGAACTGGCCGAACCAAAAGCGAACCAAAAGCGAACCAAGAGCGAACCAAGAGTAATGATCAACGGACTTTTGCGGACTTTTACGGAGTTTAACAGACTTCTACGGACTTGTTATTTGTTAGATGATTAAATGTAAGAGAGAATCTACAATTTAGCATTTTTTAGATTATTAAAAAAAAATAATTATGAGAAAGGAAATTTATTAAATAAGATGAGTATACACCAAGATCAGGCGCTTATACTAAAAATGATGAGATTTATTAGGTATTAGCTCACCACAGGAAGTAAACTACCCGGCAAAGCATTTTTACATGCTTTGCCGGGTAATATTGTTTTTTGTTATTTACAAACTTTATTCAGGTAGTCCTGAACTTCAGTAACATCGTAGATGCCCTGCTTATTGCCAAAAGAGTTGGTGATGTAGGTGAGTACTTTTGCAATATCAATGGCAGCCAGGTGATTTTCTGCAGGCATTACTCCGCTATATTCTACATTGTTTATTGTAATAGTATCACTTAAGCCATAAGCTATATAGCAGGCCAGCTTATTCCTGTTTTGATTGAGAAATGCGGTATCGGTTAGGGGAGGGATAATATTCACTAGCCCCGAACCATCCTTCATATGGCAATTTTCACAATGGGTTTTGTATAACTGTGAGCCATCCGAAAAGTAACGCTGGTATTTGATCTCCTCCTCGCCGCAGGAAGTGTTCAGGATGCTTAATATCACAATTGACACAATGCTTAGGATAATATTTTTCCTCATATTGATAATTTAAAAGGCAGCAAGCAACTGGGTTTTCTAAGGTTTCCCAGGTGTTTGGTAAAATAAATTCAGTAGGCCGAGCCAGGTTATTCGTGATATTCTTTTAAAAGTATGTTGATATCTTCTATTAAGGTATCTACTTCTTTCTCGTTTGTTCCGTTATACATGCCTCTTATTTTTCCCGATTTATCTACTAAAGTAAAATATCCGGTATGCATAATTCCACCTGGTGCTTTTTCATCCAGTTCTGCAATGGTAAAATAACCATGTCTTGCCAGATCATACACAGTTTCACGGTCGCCATAAAGAAAATGCCATTTTTTGCCATCTACGCCAAGTTTCTCAGCATATTTCTTCAAAGCAGGGATGGTATCGTGTTTCGGGTCTATGGTATGAGACACAAAGGCAAGTTGCTTCTCGTCTTTATATTTGTCATAAATTCTAAGCATTTGCTTCTTCATAACCGGACAAATAGAAGGACAGGAGGTGAAAAAGAAATCAGCAATATAGATTTTATCGCTCAGTACTTTATTGTCTATCACTACGCTGTCCTGATCCAGAAAAGAAAAAGCTGGAATGATTTGGTAAATGGTATCTACCACAGTTTTACCATCAATTATTTTTTCAACAGTCTCGCGGTGCCCCAGGATAGGGAGTTTTTTGTCTTCATTTCCACAAGAGGATAATATAATCGAAGAGAATAAAAAAACAGATAAAATGAAAATCCTCATGGTTTAAAATTTAGAAATGAATAACTCGCTTTTAGATAAAGATTCGTCGAATAAAGTTTTTACAGAATCTATCTTAAGTTCTTGTTCCTTTAGGTAGTTCATCACTTCTTCATGTGATTTTCCGGTATGATCTGGATTAAACTGGTGCATCCAGTTCATCATGGCATCGTCTGCTTTTGTTAAGGTTGTCTTTAAACTGTCAATAGAGCTTCTAAGAGCAAGTGTGTCTGTTTCGGGATCCTGTTGTTTAAGTGATTTAAAATTAGCAGAGATGCTGTCTAATTTATTTTTTTTATTCATGAGCTCATCCATTTGTACCATCAGGATATCGTGGCTATCTATTACTTTCTTTTGCAGATCTGCCTGTTGTTGTTTAGAATTATCGCAAGCTGCCAACACAAATAATAATAGGATTAAAAAGGAATTTTTAAGTTTCATCTGATATTTATATAAAGATTTTAGAATATGAATTGATATTAAGTAGAAAACTTAATTGTTTGAAATATTAGAATCAGAGATTGGCAAAGGTATAGTTTTATAGAATAGTATTGTACTATGAAACAAAATTGTGAACATAATATTTTTTAATCATCACTTGAAGCTATATATTTGACGAAATTATGTTTCGAAGCCTTACAATAGTTTTATTGGCCTTTACCATACTATCTGCAAACTTTAGCAGGTTGTTTGTATTTGCCGGTTTTGAACTTAACAGGGATTACATAGCTGCCGAACTTTGTGTAAACAAAGACAAGCCAGAATTAAACTGTAACGGTCGTTGTTTTCTTGCTGAGAAATTAAAAAAAGCTCAGGAAAAGGAAAAAAAGCAGGAAAAGGAATTGCAAAAAAGTTGTTTCCAGGAAGCTTTCGTTACTTCTAATAAAGGTTTCTTTTTTCAAACAACGCTTATAGATATTATCAATACCGAAGAAATTATTCCTTCGCTTTCTAAAAGATCATCCTTTATATTCCATCCTCCAAAGGCTTAAAAACTTTGCCTTTAAAATATTAGTTTCAGAGAATTAGCTTTTTAAAGGTTATTATTAAAGTTTTTAGTTTATCGTCAGCATTTTATATGCATTGATGAGTAGTCTTATTGTTCTCCATTAGATCAAATCAAATGAAATTTATAGTTGAAAAATCAAGATATCTCTTGTTGGTTATCTTGTGCTTATTGTTTGTCGCTTGTGGTAAAGTAGATGATGTAACTCCCGATTATAACGAAGAGCATCTGGTTCCGTTAGTTGTAGAGTTTGACAATGTGATGGGGGACAGAGCCTTCCAGCTCAATGCTGAATATACCAATGCAAGCAACGAGAAGTTTAAAGTAGATATGTTGCAATACTTTATAAGCAATATTAAATTAACCGCGATTTCCGGGGAAGAGTTTGTTGTAAACCAGGATAGCAGCTATTTCTTAATAAAAGGTGGTGATGCTGCTTCTAAATTTGCTCGGGTTAAAGTTCCCGAAGGAGATTATAGATCCATCACATTTACTTTAGGGATTGATAGTTTAAGAAATACCCTGCCCGTAGATAAAAGAACTGGAGTGTTAGATCCGTCAGGAGATCATGATAACAGCGGAATGTACTGGGGATGGAACAGCGGGTACATCTTTTTTAAAATGGAAGGTAGTTCCGATGCTTCTACAACGGCAGATAAAAAATTCAGATACCATATTGGAGGTTTTGGTGGATATTCTGCACCAACAATTAATAATATAAAAATTGTAAGCCTTGATCTTACAGCTGGAGGGATTGCAAAACCTCGGAAAAACAGACAAAGTAATATTCATATCCTGGTAGACATCCTGGCAGTTTTTAACGGATCAACTAAGATTAGTTTAGCCACAAATCCCACGGTAATGTTTAGCGATTTTAGCATCAAAGTTGCAAATAACTACCATGGTATGTTTATTCATGATCATAGTCACAATTAAATGGTTCGGATTAAACATTCAATAACGGTCGCTGCTGTTATTCTTTCTGTTTTTGCCTGTAGCAAAGAAAAAGAATTGGAAAAGGAAATCACCAGGTTTTTAGGCTTTGAAAAACCTGCTCATTTTCCTGATCCTTCCTATGATTTTACTAACAACGGTATAACAAAAGAGGGGTTTGAATTGGGAAGGGCCTTGTTTTATGAACCCCGCCTATCCAGGAATAATACCGTTTCATGCGGATCATGCCATATACAATCTTCTGCTTTTACTCAACATGGTCATGATGTGAGCCACGGGATTGATGACCGGTTAGGAACCAGGAATTCTCAGCCTATTATGAATTTAGCATGGAACAGCACATTTTTCTGGGATGGAGGAGTTGTTGACCTGGATTTGCAGGCAATAGCTCCAATTACCAATCCTCTGGAGATGGATGAAAGTATGAGTAATGTGCTGGCGAAATTGAGGTCGATGCCAAAATATACAAGCCTTTTTAAAGCTGCTTTCGGAACAGAGGAAATTACTACTGCCCGCTTTACTAAGGCCCTGTCTCAATTTATGTTAATGTGTGTAAGCACTAATTCTAAATACGACAAAGTGATGCGTAAAGAAGCTGGTTTTCGCTTTACAGAAGAAGAGCAAAATGGATATGCTGTTTTTAAAGCAAAATGTGGTTCGTGTCATAAAGAGCCGCTGTTTACTGATGCTTCTTTCAGGAACAATGGGATAAACATAAGTGCCTTAAATGACGAGGGAAGGTTTGGAATTACCTTAAATCCTGAAGATAAATATAAATTTAAGGTCCCTTCTCTAAGGAATTTAAAATATACGGCTCCGTACATGCATGATGGTAGTATTCGCAATCTTAACGGGGTCTTAAATCATTACGCTTCAGAAGTACAGCAAACTCCAAATCTTGATCCTTTACTGATTAAAGCCAATCAACTTGGCATAGCATTAACATCAAAGGAGAAAACCGAGCTTTTAGCTTTTTTAAATACGCTAAATGATGAAGAGTTTATAAAAAATCCTGCTTTGGCAGAACAATAATCGAACATGAAAAAAATAATAGTAGGAGTATTCTTAATTCTTAGTGCTCTAACTTCTAAAGCCTGTGATATTTGCGGTTGCGGAGTGGGAAGTTATTACCTTGGTATTTTACCCGAGTTTAACAAGAAGTTTGTTGGCCTGAGGTACCAGCATAAAACCTTAATTACTCATTTAGGCGTACAGGGCCAGAGGACAGCCATTACAGAAGATGAAACTTACCAAACCACAGAGTTATGGGGCGGATGGAATATTGGAGACAGGTTTAGGGTTTTGGCTTTCGTTCCGTATAATTTTAATAAAAGAGAAAGCCAGAATGGGAATTATGAAAAAAGTGGCCTGGGTGATATTGCGGTAATGGGTTATTACAATGTTTTTAATAACCGAACTACAGTTTCCGAAAAGCTATTGGTGCAATCGTTATGGTTTGGTGCGGGAATAAAGGCGCCTACAGGAAAATACAAGCCTTCAGATAACGACTTGTCAGGTTCCTCTCCTAACACCTTTCAGTTAGGTACGGCCAGTACAGATTTTACGTTAAATGCAGTTTATGATATTCGTTTAATGGATTTTGGGATAAACGCTAACTTAAATTATAAAATTAACACTGCCAATAAATACCAGTACCGTTATGGCAATAAATTCACCTCTAATGTACTGGCTTATTATAAAATAAAGGTCGCTAAAAACTTAACCATTGCCCCTAATTTGGGTTTATTGTATGAGATTTCTGAAAAAGATACAGAAGACGTTAATTTTAAAGTTGATGTATCCGGTGGAAAATCTATATCTCTTGTTACCGGCGCAGAGGCAAACTTCAAGAAGCTTTCTTTTGGAGCAAATTATCAAAATGTTCTTTCACAGGAATTGGCAGGTGGAAGAGTTAAAGTCGGGAATAGGTTAATGGTTCATGTTTCTTTCCCTTTTTAGAGGGTAAATGAATAATTGAATGGAATCAAAAAAAATTAAACTTTTGATTCCATTCAATTTAACAGTTAAAGTTTCAGTAGAACACCGTTAACAGTAACATTTATTTCCTGACCAACCTCCTGGCTTAATATTGTTGGAACCGAGATTTTATAATCTTTGCTGATAAGTTTAAAATCTGTATTAAATGCTATTGCACCATTATTAACTTTCATATTGCAGGGTATGGTTACCATTTTGTCTACACCGTGGATAGTAAACTTTCCGGTTAATGGTATTTTATAAATTCCATCTTTAGCTATACTTATATTTTCAGAATAGGTGCCTTTAAACGTTGCAGTTGGGTATTTTTCGCTCTCTAAATAAATTTCATTAAAATGTTGTTGCATTAATGCTTTTTTAAAACTAAAAGAAGAAATAGGTATAGAAATTTTTACTTCTCTTTTTTTAGTATTCAAACTAGCTGCAGCAGAATTGGTTAAAGCATCTATATCTGTTACAGGAGCAGGTGAAAAGAAATGAACTGCAACTTTATTGGAAGTGTATTCCTGCGATTTTGCTTCTGCAACAACGGTAACAAAAAGCAATGCTAAGCTTAACAATTTCATTTACATTAAATTAATGAGATAATTTACAAAAATTAACGCTCTGGCTAAGCTTTAAGTTTTAAAAGAAGCCATTATTATTATCTTTGAGAGATGAATCATCTAATAGCCCCATCTATATTATCTGCAGATTTTGCTAATTTAAAGCAGGATATTTTAATGTTGAACAATAGTGAAGCAGACTGGATACATGTTGACGTAATGGATGGCGTTTTTGTGCCTAATATTTCTTTCGGCTTCCCGGTTATAGCGGCAGTTAAAAACTATGCACTAAAGCCCTTGGATGTACATCTTATGATTACGGATCCTGATAGGTATCTGGAGGATTTTAAAAATGCAGGAGCCAATGTAATTACTATTCATTACGAAGCATGTAATCATCTGGACCGCACCATCCATAAAATAAAAGAGCTGGGTTGTAAAGCCGGAGTAGCATTAAATCCTCATACTTCTGTTTCTTTGTTAGAAAATGTAATAGAAGAATTAGACATGGTGTTGATCATGTCGGTAAATCCGGGTTTTGGCGGACAAAAATTTATTCATAATACTTATGCTAAAATTCAGCAACTAAGGGCTATGGCTAATGATAGAAATCCGGGATTGTTAATAGAAGTTGATGGAGGAGTAAGCAGCCATAATTCTTTGGCCTTATTAAAAGCAGGTGCCAATGTTTTGGTAGCAGGAAATGCCATCTTTGGTGCGGAGGATCAGCTTCATGCAATAGCGGAGTTAAAGAATATTTCTCCAGACTTATTTCACGCCTGATTTTCTGGTTAAATGTATAGATCCATTTTTGTTTTCCTGATGCTGATTTGTTCCACCGCAATGGGGCAGCCATCTGCAAAGCTTTCGGGAACAATACGTAATGCTAATGGAGAGTATCTTAAAAATGCTAAAATAGCTGTTAAGGGTGAGAATCATTTTGTTTTTAGCGATGAAAAAGGAAACTACCAAATCCTTCTTTCTGCTAAGAATAATGTCGTTATTTTTACGCTCGAAGGATATAAAACGTCGGAAAATGCTGTTCAGGTACATTCAAATAAAGACATTGTTCTTCCTATTGTGCTAGCTAAAGATTTAAACATTTTGGACCAGGTTACCGTGAGTGATAACGCCGCCCGTAACCAGGGAATGATTACATTGAATGCGAAAAACTTTTCCTCATCTCCAAATGTCTCCCAGAGTTTTGAGTCTTTGTTAAAACAACTTCCGGGCGTTTCCACCAATAACGAGCTGAGTTCGCAATATTCCGTAAGAGGGGGTAATTTCGATGAAAACCTGATTTATATTAATGATGTGGAAATATTTAAACCCTATTTGGTTAGAAATGGGCAGCAGGAAGGTTTAAGTTTGATCAATCCGGATATGGCTGGGAATGTGAAGTTTTCTGCCGGAGGTTTTTCAGCAAAATATGGCGATAAAATGTCATCGGTTTTGGATGTTAACTATAAAAAAGATTCTACCGGGGCTATTGTTAGTTTGGGTACAAACGGTATTTCTGCCACTACTTTTGTTAATCATAAAAAACTGAATGTTGCTTTAGGATTCAGGAATAAAAGAAACCAGTCTATCTTAAAAACGCAGCAGGTAAGGGGCAATTACGATCCCAGTTTTTACGATTTCCAGGGAGTGATTAATTATAAGATTTCTCCAAAATTTAGTGCAGAGTTTTTAGGCATCGTTAATAAAAGTGAATTCGGTTTGATACCAGAATCAAGAGAGACAATTTTTGGTACTTTACAGGAAGTGCTGCGCTTAAAAGTAGATTACGAAGGGCAGGAGCGGGACGAATATCAAAATTTGGTTGGGGCTTTTACTTTAAATTATCGTCCAAATGGCCATATCAATATCAAATGGATAAATTCTGCATTCTTCATCACTGAAAAAGAGAATTTTGATATTTACGGCCAGTATGTTTTTGATGAAATAGAGGGCGATTTCTTAGGGGGCAGTTTCGGGAAAATTAAAGCAAATCGTGGAATTGGAGCTTACCAGGATTACGGACGAAATGAACTCAATGCAGATATTTTTGCCAGCGATCTAAAAGTGAATTTCAACACCAAAAAATCCTTTTGGGAAACCAGCATCAGGTTTCAACAAGACCGCATTAAAGACGAATTGATGGAATTTAACTACCTGGATTCTGCCGGATACTCTCTTCCGAATAGTTACAATGTATTTGAATTAGCCGGCTATAGAAATGCCAACAACCAGGTTACAACCAACAGGGTTTCTGGTTATATAGTTAATACTACTGAATGGAATGATAAGATAAGCTTGTCAGGCGGGTTAAGGTTTAATTATAATACATTTACTAAAGAATTTATACCCAGCCCAAGATTTGTTTTTACTTATAATCCTGGAAATGAAAAAGATATTATTTATCGTTTTGCTACCGGCTTCTACGTTCAATCTCCATTTTACAGGGAAATGAGAAATTTTGACGGCAATATAAATAAGAATATCAAATCCCAAAAATCTCTTCATTTTGTAGCTTCTTCAGACTATAAGTTTAAAGGATTAGGTACAAATTTGAAATTTACTTCAGAAGCCTACTATAAATCTTTATATGATCTTATTCCTTACGAATTAGATAATCTCAGGATAAGATACCTTGCAAATAAAACTTCTAAAGGATATGCCACCGGCCTGGATTTTTCGGTAAGCGGCGAATTTATCAGGAGTTTAGAATCCTCTTTCCGTTTATCCTTAATGAAAACCGAAGAAGATATTGCCGGCGATAGCGAAGGATACATCAAGCGCCCCACAGATCAAAGGGTTAATTTTTCTGCTTTCTTCCAGGACAGGCTGTTTAATAGTCCTACTTATAAAATTCACATGAACTTGTTATTTGGATCTAAAATGCCTAGCTGGCCGCCAAAAACAGAAATTTACAAAAACAACTTTACTATACCAGCATATAAAAGATTAGACATCGGTTTTTCTAAAGATATACTGGATCCGGAGAGCGAAAAAAGAATCAAAGTGTTGGATAAATACTTTAATTCAATCATATTATATGCAGAAGTATTTAACCTCCTAAACATCAATAATACGGTCTCTTACCTTTGGATAACTGATGTGAACAGTAATCGTTACGCAATTCCTAATTATTTAACATCGAGACAGCTTAATTTTAAAATAATTGCAAAATTTTAAAATTAGACCTGATAAAGATTTTATTGTTATAAATTTGCGCCTTAAAACTTATAGACTAAAATGAAACATAACTTTGGTGCCGGTCCCTGCATATTACCCCAGGAAGTATTCAAGCAAGCTTCTCAAGCTGTTTTAAATTTTAATGATACAGGATTGTCTATTTTAGAGATCTCACATCGTAGCAAAGAATTTATTGCTGTTTCCGAAGAAGCGATAAGCATGGTTAAAGAATTGATGAATGTTCCGGCCGGATATTCAGTTTTATTCTTACAAGGCGGTGCCAGTTTACAATTTGCTATGGTTGCATTAAATTTGCTTCAGGACGGTAAAAAAGCAGCGTATCTTGAAACTGGTGTGTGGGCTAAAAAAGCAATTAAAGAAGCATTGCCATTAGGTGAAGTAGAAATTGTTGCTTCTTCTAAAGATGCTAACTATAGTTATGTTCCAAAAAACTATACTGTTCCAGAAGATGCTTCTTACTTCCATATCACGTCTAACAATACTATTTACGGAACCGAGCTATTCGATTTTCGTAAAGTAGCTGGGGTCCCTTTGGTTTGTGATATGTCTTCTGATATTATGAGCAGAGTAATTAATGTTGCTGATTTTGACTTAATTTATGCAGGTGCTCAGAAAAATATTGGTCCTGCCGGAGCTACTGTAGTTATTGTAAAAGATGAGATTTTAGGCAAAACAAACAGGGCTATCCCTTCTATGCTAGATTATAAAGTGCATATAGAAGGCGAATCAATGTATAATACGCCACCTGTTTTCTCTATTTATGTTTCTTTGTTAAACCTGAAATGGCTAAAAGCTAAAGGAGGCGTAGCTGCTATAGAAAAAGAAAATATTGCTAAAGCCGAAGCTCTTTATAAGGAAATTGACAGAAATCCTTTCTTTAAAGGAACAGCTGCAGTAGAAGATCGTTCTAGAATGAACGTTTGCTTTGTGATGGAAGATCCGGCTTTAGAAAAAGAATTCTTAAAACTTGCTGAAGAAAAAGGCTGTATCGGTATCAAAGGACACAGAAGTGTGGGTGGTTTCAGAGCATCTATTTATAATGCATTGCCAATTACCAGCGTTCATGTATTAATAGAAGCCATGCAGGAGTTTGCAGAAAAAAATAAATAATTTTTATAGATAGGAGATATAAGACGAGATTGGAGATGTTTTTTAGCCTCAATCTCATCTCTCAAGACTCATATCTTAATAGATAATCATAAAGAAAATATAAAATGAGAATTTTAGCTAATGATGGTATTGATCCAATCGGAAAAAAGCTTTTGGAAGATGCCGGAATTGAAGTAGATACCCAGAATATTCCTCAGGAAGAATTAGCAAGTAAATTAAATGCTTATGATGGTATTACTGTAAGAAGTGCTACTAAAGTAAGAAAAGAGCTGATTGACGCTTGCCCGAACATTAAATTAATTGGCCGCGGGGGTGTTGGTATGGACAATATTGATGTAGAATACGCAAAAAGCAAAGGGATATTTGTAGAGAATACTCCGGCTGCTTCATCATTATCTGTTGCTGAATTAGTTTTTACACATTTATTTAACGGAGTAAGATTTGTTTACGACTCTAACCGCAAAATGCCTTTAGAAGGAGCCACACAATTTAATAACCTTAAAAAAGCTTATGCAAAAGGTGTAGAATTGAAAGGCAAAACTATTGGTATAGTAGGTTTTGGAAGAATTGGTAAAGAAACAGCCAAAGTAGCCCTGGGGTTAGGTATGGATGTTATCGCATTCGATCTTTCTGATATCCCTGCAACCCTTACTTTAGACTTATCGGGTGGTATAAAAGTAGATGTTCCTGTTAAGAAAGTAACTTTCGAGGAATTATTGTCTCAATCGGATTTCATTAGCTTACATATTCCATTTACTGCTAAGCCGGTATTAGGAAAAGCAGAATTCGAAAAGGTTAAGCCAGGAGTAGGTATTGTAAACTGCTCAAGAGGTGGTACTATTGATGAATTAGCTTTGATTGAAGCCTTAGATAGCGGTAAAGTTTCTTTTGCTGGTTTAGACGTTTTCGATAATGAACCTACACCAAGAACAGAGATTTTAAGTCATCCTAAAATTTCTTTAACCCCACATATAGGTGCAGCTACTAATGAAGCTCAGGAAAGAATAGGAGTAGAGCTTGCAGGTTTAATTATCAGCAGGTTGAAGGGATAAGAATCAAAAAGTATACATAAAAGGCCTTGTTATTAAGTTAGCAGGGCTTTTTTGTTTTTTTAGAGTAATTATTTTGAGCGTTTAAGAAAAATAATTTAACTTAAACCTCTATATGGCAAAATTATACTTTTTAATTTTCTTAATACTAACAGGTCTTAATTCCTTCGCACAAGACGGTAATTTTAAGTTCGGTATACTTGATCGCGAACATATAGCAACTCAAAATTATGAAAAAGACTCGACGGCAAATGCATATGTTATAAATGAATTCGGTTACGCTTTTATCTCCTCGGCTGATAATACACCTTTAATCTTTGAGTATCATGTTAAAATAAAGGTGCTAAATGAAAAAGGTTTAGATCAGGCGAATATTTCTATACCCTTAAGGAAAAATTCAAATAATAGTTTCGAAAGTATTAGAGATATAAAAACGGTTACTTTTAACCTGGATGGTGGTGTGCCCCAAACTACAGAACTAGATCCTAAAAAAATATATAAGGAGAATTTAAATAGTTACTATGATGTAGTCAAATTTGCATTACCAAATGTAAAGCCCGGTAGTATTATAGAGTACACTTATACGATAGAAAGCCCTTATATTTTTAATTTCAGAAAATGGGAATTTCAATCTTCTATACCAAAAATAAAAAGTGAATTCTGGGCAAAAATACCAGCAAACTATAATTATAATTTAGCACTTAAAGGTTATCACAAATTAAGTATACAGGATGCAAAACTTGAAAAAGATTGTTTTAGAATTGGCAGCAGTGTAGCAGATTGTTCCCTAATGAAATATGGAATGGCCAATGTTCCGGCATTTATTGAAGAGGAGTACATGACTGCTACAGATAATTACCTTGCTTCGTTAAATTTTGAGCTAATTGAGATAAAATATTTTAACGGTAGTGTTAATAAAATCACGAAAACCTGGGCGGATATCTATAAAGAATTAAAGACTGATACAGACTTTGGTTTGCAAATTAAACGACACTCTGAATTATTCAAAAATCAGATCGAATCAGTTTTAGTTAAAGAAACAGATAAAAAAGCAGTTGCTACAAAAGTATTTCAATTGGTTAAGGACAGGTATCAGTGGAATAATTATTATGGAAAATATGCTGAATTAGGACTAAAAAAAGCTTACGATTCGCGTACAGGCAACATTGGCGACATTAACCTTGCTTTAATTGGTGCATTGCAATTTGCTAAAATTGAAACAGAACCTGTTTTAGTCTCTACCAGAAATAATGGATTTCCTACTAAGATTTTTCCGGTTCTAAGTGACTTTAATTATGTAATAGCAAAAGTGAATATAGATGGTGAGAGCTATTTATTGGATGCTTCTGATAAAGATCTGCCCTTTGGATTACTACCCTATCATTGTTTAAATTCTGAAGGTCGGGCCATAGGTAAGGATTCGTGTTATTGGGTCGATTTAGTCCCGAAAGAAAAATTTAAGAAAACTGATTTCATTAATCTTAAGATTGATGCTGAAGGTGATTTAGTAGGAAGCGTTTTGAAAAAATATACGGGTTATGAAGCATTAAAAATGAGAAGAACAATTAAAAAATTTGCTTCAGAAAGTGAATATGTAGAGGATCTTGATGCTAAATTAGCTAAGATTAAAATTATTAATTTTAAAATTTCTAACCTCGATTCTTTAGATGCACCATTAATTGAGGAGTTTAATATTAAAGTAAGTGGATTTGACAATATAAGTGCAGAAAATCTCATCATCAACCCTTTTATATTAAATCAGCTAAGAGAGAACCCCTTTAAGCTTTCTGAAAGATTGTACCCGGTAAATTTTGGTGCTCCCATAGAGCAAACAACCATATTTGTTTTGGAAATTCCTGAGAATTTTAAATTAAAGTATGCTCCGCAGGCAGTAGCACTTGCTTTACCAGAAAAAGGTGGTAAATATATTTACCAGGTTTCGGAAACAAATAATAATTCTATTACCATTACAGAAATTATTCATATTAATAAGACCGAGTTTGAAAATTATCAATATCCTTATTTAAAGGAACTGTATAACAAAATTGTTCAGGCGAATAAATCAGATTTGATAATTACAAAAAGATTATGAGATGTTTATTATGCCTCGCGGCACTTTTAAGTATTAGCGGTAATGTGTTTTCTCAGAATTATGATATCAATTTAATTCCAAAAGAGTTAAAGACATATGCGAAAGCCGTGGTAAGGGTGGATGATAGAAAAATTATAATTAATTCAAATAATGATATGGTTTATCGGGTTAAACGAGCATATACCATTTTGAATAAAGCTGGAGAAGACTTTGCTGAAGCAGGGGTTAGTTATAATAAATCGAGAAAAATAAAATATCTGTCTCTAAATATATATGATAAGAATGGAATTTTAAGAGGCAAAGTTAAAAGCTCAGACTTTAAAGATAAAAGTTATATCAGCGACTTTTCTCTGTTTGAAGACGATAGGATTAAAACTTTCAACCCTGTAATCAATGAATATCCTACAACAGTTGAATTAGAGTTTGAATTGAAAATGAACCAAACTTTTATTATTCCTGATTGGTATCCGCAGTCTCAGGATGGTGTAAGTGTGCAGCAGGCCAGTTTGGAAATTATTAAAGATCCGTCTTTTGCACTCAACTATAAATCTCATCTGCTTCAGGATCAGCCTGGCCAAACAATAGTTGATAAAAAAGAAGTTTTAACCTGGAAAGTTGCAAACATAATGGCCGCTAAACCAGAACCCTTTAGCATTGGTGTAGAAGAAAGGTTACCTTATTTGAAATTGAGTCCTGTGAGATTTTCTTATGAAGGGTTAAACGGGGAATATAATGATTGGAAAAGTTACGGATTGTGGGTTTATAATTATTTATTAAAAGGAAGGGATGAATTACCTGCCACAACAAAGGAGCATATAAAGTCTTTGATTAAAGATGCTTCTACTAAAAAAGAAGCTGCAAAAATTATTTATGAATATGTTCAAAAGAAGAACAGGTATGTAAGTGTACAAGTAGGAATTGGAGGCTTTCAGCCTATGAAAGCTGCAGATGTAGACGCTTTATCGTATGGCGACTGCAAAGCCCTCACTAATTATACGGCAGCCTTGTTGAAAATAGCAGGTATTGACTCTTATTATACCGAAATCTATGCCAGTACACAGAAAGTGAATTATCTAAAAGATTTTACCAGCGGTGGTCAGGGTAATCATATTATTTTATGTATTCCTTTCGAAAAAGATACTACCTGGTTAGAATGTACCAGTAAAAATGCTCCGTTTGGTTTTTTGGGCAGTTTTACTCAGGACAGATATGCATTATTAATAAAAGAGGATGGTGGATACATTACCAAAACACCAGTTTATTCCTGGGATAACAATTTACAAGTAAGGTCTGCCAGATTTGATTTAGAGGAAAATGGAAAAATTACAGGAAAAATTAAAACCCATTTTTCTGGTTTGCAATATGAAAACCGTGACGACTATCAACAATTAATTCCTTTAGAAAAAGAAAAGAGAATTAAATCTGCTTACGGTAATATTCCTGATTTTCGGATTTTATCTTATACTCTTATTAATCAAAAAATACCTCATCCAAAGTATGAGGAAGTCTTAGATCTTGAATCTCCTCATTTTGGGAATGCTCAGCAAGGCTACTATCAATTCGATATTAATCCTCTAAATGTAAATACACAATCTCCAAAAGATGTGATGAACAGGAAAAATAAGCTGTACCTAAATATTGGTTATACAGATATAGATAGCATTTTTTTCAAGATTCCGAAGGGTTATAAGATTGAGAATCTGCCTTTAGGAATAAAAAAGGAATATGATTTTGGTTCTTATGAAATAAGCTCTTTTTTTAGAAACGAAGAAATATTAACAATTAGAAGGATGATATTAAAAGAAGGAATATATCCTGCTGAGTCTTATAATGATCTGTTGAATTTTTACAATGTAGTTAGCAAACACGATAAGGCCAAATGTATATTGGTGAAGGCGAACTAATCCAAACTCTTTAACAATACCCAGTACCTATACCCGGTTAAAGCCTGTTCAAATTTACTGAGCTTAGCTGGGTCTTTTTTATACAGACTGGGTAAAATAGCTTTGTTAATTTTATTGAGCAATTTAAATAAGCTTTTCATAGGCATAAATCTAAGCTATTAAAGTTCAAAAACCATACCTTTCTTGGGGATGACAGTATCGAAGCCTTTATCCTGCAAATCTGCCTGCAAGGCATTTAAGCTTACTGCTTCGCCATGCACTAAAAAAATTTGCTTTGGTTTATTGCCTTCAATGGAAGAAATATAATTGATCAAATCACCATGATCTGCATGACCGCTAAATAAATCGGTTTTTTTAATCGTGGCAAACACAGAAAGTTCTTTGTTTTTGATTCTTACGAAAGAATCTCCTCTTAATAAACGATTTCCCAAAGTTCCTTTAGCGCAATAACCGATAAAAAGTATGGTGGCATAGATATTCTGAATATTGTAAAACAGGTGATCCTGAATTCTGCCGCCCTCCAGCATACCTGCAGAAGAAATAATGATACAGGGCTCGAAATGATTGGCTATTTCTTTGCTTTCTTTCAGTTCTTTAACGTAAGTTAAATTCTTGAAATCAAATTCATCGCCATTATTTTCATAGAAGGAAACAGCTTCTTCATTTAGATAATTCTTATATCTCCTAAAAACTTCGGTGGCATGATTAGCCATGGGGCTATCTACAAAAACCGGAATAGGGGGCAACAATCCTTTAGAAAATATTTTGTTTAAAGAAAACACTAAAGCCTGCGTTCTTCCCACACTAAAAGCAGGAATAATTAAACGGCCCGGCTGTTCTATACAGGTTTCTCTGATAGCATTAATTAGCGTATCCTGAATGTTCTGATCGGTCGAATGCATTCTTCCACCATAAGTGGCTTCACAAACCAGATAATCCGTTGCAGGCAGGTATTCGGGATCTTTTAAAACAGGATAGTTCCTTCTTCCGATATCTCCCGAAAAAGCGATCGTTTTTGTTTCGCCATTTTCTTTGATGGTGAAATGTGCAGCCGCGGCCCCTAATAAATGTCCGGTTGAAATAAATTGCAAACTAATATGATCATTTATTTCAAAAACTTTATTAAAACCTAAAGTGATCATTCTGTCTGCAGTATCTAACACATGCTTTTGCAGGTATAGAGGCTGTTTTACAGGAGCTTTACTTTTTCTGAATTTCCCCCGGCTTTTTAGAGGCTGATTTTTATGAAGAAAAATATTTACAGAATCGGCCAATAATAGCTGCGTAAGATCAGCGGTAGGCGGGGTACATAAAATTTGGCCCTCGAAACCTAATCTAACTAATGTCGGTAAATTGCCCGAGTGATCGATATGGGCGTGGGTAAGGACCACCAAATCGATGTCGGCTGGAGAGAAAGGGAAATTCTCATTCTCTAATACTTCCAAACCATTTTCATAGTTCAGACCGCAATCAATAAGAATTTTATAGCTATTGGTTTCCAGCAAATGCATACTGCCGGTTACCTGTTCTGCAGCACCCCAAAAAGTTAGTTTCATCGTTTAATCAAATAATAATTAAACCTCGTATTGGAGCGTACTCAAATGTTTGTATAAGCCATTCTCGTTTTGCATCAGTTCTAAATGAGAACCGCTTTCAACTATTTTTCCATGATCTAAAACAATTATTTTATCTGCTTCCCGAATGGTAGATAGCCTGTGTGCAATGATGATAGAGGTACGGCCTTTCATTAATACTTCAAGCGCTTCCTGCACCAATCTTTCAGATTCTGAATCTAAAGAAGAGGTGGCTTCATCTAAAATTAAGATTGCCGGATCTTTTAATAATGCTCTTGCAATGGCTATTCTTTGACG
>JAZQRF010000029.1:0-4004 GCA_045629485.1 Pelobium sp.
ATGTACCCGGAGATTCGGTAACAGTAGATTTAGTAGGTGGAGTATTGAAACGCATAGATGGTTTGTTAGTAGTAACAGGTGTGCAAGCTTCAGCAGTTACGAAGATAACATCTGGCAAAACCATTCCGGTAAACCGCGTACCAAGCAGTTATATTTTGGCTGATCCTGATAAGTATGAGAGTACAGAACTGGTAATCGTAAAAGGTGGATTTGATCCGATTCCCGCCCCAACGGATACCTATGAAGGAGATAAGCTGGTTAATGATGGGTTTGGGAATTTTACTTTACATACCGAGTCTTCAGCTACCTTTGCTGGTAATAATTTGCCTGGAATGGCTAATTTTTTTGGAGTAATTACTTATAAAAAGAAACCTGATGGAAATTTTATGCCTCAATTACTCATCCGCCGGCCGGAGGATATTACAGTACTGAGCTCAACTATCACCAGAGCTGCCATTGTAATTTCTGGTTATATAGGTGATGTAGAAGGTACGGATTTAAATAACGAGTATATGCAGTTTCTGGCAACCAGAGATATTGATTTCTCTGTTACTCCTTTTTCAGTGGTTATTCACAATACTAATTCTGGTTATCAGCCAACAGGTGTCCCTTTACTAGGATGGGCCACTGGCGGGGCAACCGGTAAACGAGCGTATAAGTTTAATCTTTCCAGTGGTACTGTTAGCAAAGGTGAATACTTCTATGTTGGAGGTTCCTCTAAATTAATTAACGGTGTAGGATCAAACTCTATAGAGCAGGGTAAATGGATCGTATCCAGAAAAACAGGAGAAGTTCCAGGCGATGGACTCGGGGCAGTAAATACAGACTTATTCCTTAACGGGGTAACGGCATTTACAGATGGTATAGCGGTGTTTGAAGGTACTACAGTAACCAAAACCACCGTACCTATAGATGTAATTATTACTGGTAACGGTGGATCAATTCTGAATGTAGGGCAAGATGCCGGCTTACGTATTACCAATACCGATTGGTACGATATTGTGAACCCTGTTACTTTAGAACAGCAACCTTATTATAAACAAGGCTCTAATACCATTTTCCTCACTCGTCCGGCACCTGCTGGTGCAGGTTGGTTCTTTAAGCTGGGAGGCGAATACAATATCCGTTTAGGTCGTTGGGTAAAGGCCCGGTCTCAAAGAGCTATAGACCTGTCGGTGAACTCTACCATTGCAGAGTTAGAACAGGAATTTCCCGTGTCGGATGGTGTAACAGAGGGCTGGTTACCTACCAAAGTGGTAGAATAATACCTTAATATAGATAAGAGATGATTTCGGGCAGTTCGTTATAAAGGACTGACCCGAATTCACTTTACAAATATTATACCTTATTAATTTCTTAACCTGATTATGAAGACCATTTTTTATATATTAACTGTAAGCCTGTTATTGTTATCTTCCTGTTCCAAGAAAGTTTTAGAAACCACTTCTGGTAACAATGAGTTGAAAGTTATGACTTATAATATCCATCATGCCAATCCTCCATCAAGAAAAGATGTGATAGATATTGATGCTATTGTAGAAGTGATTAAAAGAGAAAACCCCGATGTTATTGCCATGCAGGAGTTGGATAGAATGGTTCCTCGATCCGGAAATATTGACCAGGCAAAAATCATCTCGCAAAAAACAGGGATGAACTATCATTTCTTTAAAGCTATTGATTACCAGGGTGGCGAATATGGCGTAGCGATTTTCAGTAAACTCAAGATGACTAAACCAAAGCAAATCATCTTACCTAAAGCAAAAGAAAAATCTGAAACCAGAACACTAGGTTATGTAGAAATCGAACATCCCAGTGCTAAAAAAATTACTTTTGCCTGTACTCATTTGTGTGTAGAAAGTGAAGCGAGTAGGGTTATCCAGGTAAAAGCCATCCAGGCTGAATTGGGTAAAATTACACAGCCTGTTATCTTATGCGGTGATTTGAACAGCAGCCAGGGATCAGAATCTATTACCCTGCTGCAACAACAGTTTCGTAATTCTTGTACAGATAACTGCGGCTTTACCATCCCGGCAATAAATCCCAGCAAGAATATTGATTTTATTTTAACTAAGAATGCCAACTGGCAGGTTAAGGATTATCATGTTGTCGACGAAACTTATGCTTCCGACCATCGGCCGGTTATAGCTACTTTTTCTATACCTAATAATTGAAAATGAAATTTTTAATCTTAAAAAATATTTGCATCCTAAGTTTGTTCTTTTGCTTAGGAGAGCTCTCTGCTTTTGAAAAGAATAATAAACAGACTGATGTTCTTACCGATGAAAAAATCACTCGGGCAGCAATGGATGTAATCCAAAGAACAATCGGCTCTAGAGCGAAAAATATACACCTGGAAGCAATTTCTTCACCAAATGGTTACGATACGTTTTTAATAGAAGCCCATGATGGTGTCTTAACCATTAAAGGAAATAGCCCGGTAGCATTAGCCAGCGGATTTTATACCTATTTAAAGGAAGCTTGTAATGGCATGGTGAGCTGGAGTGGTACACAAATTCCTGATTTTGAAAAATGGCCAGATTTTAAGGAAAAAAAGGTGACCTCACCCTATCAATATCGCTATTTTTTAAATGTGGTTACTTATGGATACACCATGCCTTATTGGGATTGGGAGCGCTGGCAAAAAGAAATAGACTGGATGGCACTGCATGGCATCAATATGCCCCTGGCCTTGGTCGGAAACGAGGCGGTTGCACTTAGGGTATGGGAGAAACTGGGTTTAAGTAAAAAAAGAACAAATGAATTTTTTACTGGTCCGGCTTATTTGCCCTGGCACAGAATGGGAAATCTGAACAGCTGGAGCTTTCCTTTAGACGAAAGCTGGCACAAAGACCAGGTGGCCCTGCAGCATCAGATTTTAGACCGTATGCGTGAGCTGGACTTCAAACCCATCGTTCCTGCTTTTGCAGGATTTGTACCAGAGGAATTTAAAGAAAAGCATCCCGAGGTGAAACTGAGCCAGCTTGAGTGGGGAGGTTTTCCAAAAAAGAATAATGCCTTCGTTCTTTCTCCGGAATCACCCTGGTTTAAAAAAATAGGGAAGCTTTTTGTGGAAGAATGGGAGAAAGAGTTTGGCAAGTGTACTTATTATTTATCTGATACTTTTAATGAGATGGATGTCCCTGTTCCTAAAGATGATCCTGAGAAGAAATATGAAATTCTGGCTCAATACGGCAAAACAATTTATGAGTCGGTAACAGCAGCCAATCCTGATGCGGTTTGGGTTACTCAAGGCTGGACATTTGGTTATATGCACCACATTTGGGATAAAAAATCCTTAAGCGCCATGTTAAAACCTATCCCGGATGATAAAATGATTATTATCGATCTGGCTGCAGAATACCCAGACTATGTATGGTATATCGATCCCGTATGGCAAACGCATGAAGGTTTTTATGGCAAGCAGTGGATATATAGTTTTGTGCCTAATTTCGGAGGTAAAACCGCACTCACCGGGGTTCTTAAATTTTATGCCGACAACCCTGCCAAGGCGCTGGCGTCGCCCTATCGGAGCAGCTTAAAAGGTTTTGGCTCTGCGCCTGAAGGAACAGAAAATAACGAAGTGGTGTATGAGCTTTTAGCCGACTTAGGCTGGTCGGAAGAAGCAATTGATATCAATGATTGGATTGGCAAATATGCTGTTTCACGATATGGTGCCTATCCGCCGGAAATGAAAGCTGCCTGGACAGCCTTATTACAATCTGCATATAATACTTTTGGCTCCTATCCAAGATATACATGGCAAACCTTAACCCCCGATGAAAGACGTAAAGGGAAAATAAATGACGATCCTAAATTTATGGATGCAGTGGTAAGATTTTTAAATTGTTCTGACCAGCTCGGGACAAATAAACTCTACCAAAATGACGCCATAGAATTTGCCGCTACCTACCTCGGCATTAAAGCCGACGATTTTTATAAAGTAGCCTTGATGGCCGATAAAAATGGAGATGAGCAATTAAAAAAAGCTGCATTTGAGAAAACCT